>NZ_JBEOVO010000004.1:0-349959 GCF_040295605.1 Streptomyces sp. NPDC002773 | reverse complement strand
GCGCACGACGCCCTGCTCTGCATCCAGACCGGCAAGAACCTCTCCGACCCGGACCGCTTCCGCTTCGACGGCACCGGCTACTACCACAACATCCACAAGCTACCCCCTCAAGGGGGTGCGGCGCGCCGCTCGTCGTGCGGGGCGGGCGGCGAACCGAGCACGGCGCCCCGGCGTCCCTCCCCCCATGAAGACGTTCACGCACGGGATACGCCAGCTCCTGCTCTTCGGGCTCCTCCAGGCCCGCTGCTGCGCCTTCGCCTTCGCGCTCATCGGCGGCATCGCCGTCTCCACCCTGCTGCCCGAACTGCCGATGGGCCGCTACGACCTGCTGCTGCTCTACGGGATCGGGCTCACCCTGCTCGCCTGGAAGGTCGGCTGGGACACCGGGCGGGACGTCGCCGTCATCGCCGGCTGCCATGTCATCGGCCTGCTCTTCGAGTTGGTCAAGGTGCGGATGGGGTCGTGGAGTTACCCGGAGGAGGCGCTGACGAAGATCGGCGGGGTGCCGCTGTACGGCGGCTTCCTCTACGCGGCACTCGGCAGTTACGTCTGCCGGGCGTGGCGGCTGTTCGACCTGCGGCTCACGGGCTACCGGCCGCGTGTGACGGCGGTGCTCGCCGGCGCCGTGTACGTCAACTTCTTCAGCCACCACTGGCTGCCGGACGCCCGCTGGGCCCTGGCCGCGCTGCTCCTCGCCGCGACGGCGGGGACCTGGGTGCGGTTCCGGGTGGGCGAGCGGGACCACCGGATGCCGCTGGCCCTGTCCTTCGTCCTGATCGGCTTCTTCCTGTGGGTCGCGGAGAACGCCGCCACGTACGTCGGCGCCTGGAGCTATCCGAACCAGCTGGACGGCTGGCAGCCGGTGTCGTTCGCCAAGTTCGGCGCGTGGGCGCTGCTGATCACGGTCACCTTCGTCCTGACCGCCCACCGGGGGAACGTCCTGGCGCCCCGCCGGAACTCGGAATAGGCATTCCGTGCATGCCTCGCGACGACGTGCTACAGTCAACAGCAGTTGCAGTCGTGGTTCCCAAAGAAACTTACAAGTGCCTTTGACGATTCGACATCGTCAGGCACTTTCTGTGTTTTCGGTGCAGTTTTCCGGACGGGGCAATCATCACGCGCGACTCCGGGGTCCGCACAGTGCGGTTCCCAGGGCTACGCCCCGAAGGAGATTTGACATGGCTAACGGCACCGTGAAGTGGTTCAACGCGGAAAAGGGCTTCGGCTTCATCGAGCAGGACGGTGGCGGCCCGGACGTCTTCGCCCACTACTCCAACATCGCCACCTCTGGCTTCCGTGAGCTCCAGGAAGGCCAGAAGGTGACCTTCGACGTCACGCAGGGCCAGAAGGGCCCCCAGGCGGAGAACATCGTCCCCGCCTGACGTTGACACGTCCGACGCAGCTGGGGTCCTCACCCGTGTGGTGAGGGCCCCGGCTCGTTGCATTTTCCAGACGTTCTCACGGACCGGAAGCCGATTCCCACCCCTTCGGCATGGCCGGATCCGCACGCACATGGCGTTCGGTACGTTCCTGTAATTCATTGGGCCGGCAGCCCGCCGCGAATTCCTCGAAGCGCACCGTCTCGAGGAAGGCCCCCATGGACAGCACGCACAGCACCTCCCGTACGGACAAGGCACGACGCGCCGCCGCGGCGCGGGACGAATTCGCGGTGACGGCCTCCGTCACCCCCGCCCTGCCGCCGGCCGCCACCTTCGCCGAGCTCGACCTGCCGGCCGAGGTCCTCGCCGTACTCACCGGTCTCGGTGTCGACGAGCCGTTCCCGATCCAGTCCGCGACACTGCCCGACGCCCTCGCGGGCCGTGACGTCCTCGGGCGCGGGCGCACCGGCTCCGGCAAGACCCTCGCCTTCGGCCTCCCCCTGCTCGTACGCCTCGCGGGACGGCGCGCCGAGGCCCGCAAGCCGCTCGCGCTGGTCCTGGTGCCCACCCGTGAACTGGCGCAGCAGGTCACCGACGCGCTCGACCCCTTCGCGCGCGCCCTGAAGCTGCGCCTGGCCGCCGTCGTCGGCGGCATGTCGATCGGGCGGCAGGCCACGGCGCTGCGCGACGGGGCCGAGGTCCTGGTCGCCACCCCTGGCCGGCTCATGGACCTCGTCGAGCGCAAGGACTGCCGCCTTGAGCGGGTGGGCGTCACCGTCCTCGACGAGGCCGACCAGATGGCCGACATGGGCTTCATGCCGCAGGTCACCGAGCTGCTCGACCTGGTGCGCCCGGAGGGCCAGCGGATGCTGTTCTCCGCGACGCTCGACCGCAACGTCGACCTGCTCGTCGAGCGCTACCTGACGGACCCCGTCGTCCACTCCGTCGACCCCTCGGCCGCCACCGTCTCCACCATGGACCACCATGTGCTCCAGGTGCACGGGGCCGACAAGTTCGCCACGGCCACGGAGATCGCGGCCCGCGAGGGCCGCGTGATCATGTTCCTGTCCACGAAGGCCGCCGTCGACCGCTTCACGAAGCACCTCCTCGGCAGCGGTGTGCGCGCCGCCGCGCTCCACGGCGGGAAGTCGCAGCCGCTGCGGACCCGCACCCTGGACCGTTTCCGGAGCGGCGAGGTCCCGGTCCTCGTCGCCACGAACGTCGCGGCGCGCGGCATCCACGTCGACGAGGTCGACCTCGTCGTCAACGTCGACCCGCCCGCCGACCACAAGGACTACCTGCACCGGGGCGGGCGCACCGCGCGGGCCGGCGAGTCCGGGGCCGTCGTCACCCTCGTCACCTCCGAGGAGCGGCGGGACGTGGCCCGTCTCATGGCGGAGGCCGGGATCCGCGCCCGGGTCACCCAGGTCCGCTCGGGCGAGGCCGAACTGAGCCGCCTCACCGGCGCCCGTACCCCCTCCGGCGTACCCGTCGACGGCAGCGCGCCGAGCCAGGAGAAGCCCAAGCGCGGCGGCGCCGCCTTCCGGGGCATCGGCACCGTGCCGGGCCGCCCCGGCCGCGCCAAGAACGAGTCCCGGCGGGCCGCGGAGGCCCGTAAGACGGCCGAGGCACGTCAGGCCGCGAGGATCCGCCGCGGCGGGTCCTAGGCTCAGCGCAGGGGCAGCCGTACCTCGATGGTCTTGCCGCCCTGCGGCAGGAGGCAGAGTCGGATCTCCAGCGCGAGCAGTCTGATCAGGGGCCAGCCGAATCCGCCCTCCCCCGGGCCGAAGTCACGTCGCCGCCCCCGCCGGTCCGTGAGGTGGGGCAGCTCACCGCTCGTGTCCGCGACGGTGATCACCACCGTGCCCCCGTCGCTCTCGACTCCGAAGCCGGTGAGGCCTCCTCCGTGCCGCAGCGCGTTGCTCACCAGCTCGGAGGTCACCAGGAGGGCGTCGCCCAGGGCCGTCGGGGACGGCGACCGTCCCGTACCGGCACCGGCTCCGGCCCGTGCGAACGCTTCCGTCACCCGGGCCCGCGCGTCGGCGGCGTCGCGCGGAACCCATGACCGGACGCTGTCCGACGTGCGATGTCCTGAGGTCACAGCTCTGCCCACCCGGTCTCTCGTTCCGCCCGGCTCTTCCCATCGTTCACGGGGCCCCTTCCCCGACCCACGCGTCGCATTCCCCCTCCCCCTCGTCCGGGTGGCGGGAGTTCTCGTGCAATGAAACGAAGACCCTGGCGGGACGGATGCGGCGGGGCGGGCGGGGGCAGACGCGCCGTACGGCCCTCCGGGTGACGGGGGCCGCAGGACCGGAGGGTGAGTGGAATGAACGACCGTGAGAACGGGCGGGGACGTGACGAGACCGCGGACGAACGCGCGGACCGGCAGTGGCAGGACGTCCTGCAGGAGATACGGGTGGCGCAGACGGGTGTGCAGATCCTTCTCGGGTTCCTGCTGACCGTCGTCTTCACCCCCAGGTTCGCAGGCCTCGGTTCCACCGACAAGGGGATCTACATCGCGACGGTGATCCTCGGCTCGCTGGCCACGGGCGCGCTCATCGGCCCGGTCTCCTTCCACCGCCTCGTCTCCGGCCGGCGGCTCAAGCCCCAGGCCGTGGTCTGGGCGTCCCGGCTCGTCATGATCGGGATCCTGCTCCTGGTCGCCACCCTCACCTCCGCGCTGTTCCTCATCCTGCGCGTGGCGACCGACGACTCCCTCGTCGCCTGGCTGGTGGCGCCGGTCCTCGCCTGGTACCTGCTCTGCTGGTTCGCCCTGCCGCTGTGGGCCCGGCGCCGACACGGCTCCAACGGTGACGAGTGACGGACCCGGGGGGCGGGTAGCCGCACCGCGTACCCCGCCGAACGACACGCCGGAAGGAGCACCATCATGCCTCGCGGATCCAGTCCCAAGCGGGAACGGCAGTACGAGCACATCAAGGAGAGCGCGGAGGACCGCGGCGAGAGCCCCAAGCGCGCCAAGGAGATCGCCGCCCGCACCGTGAACAAGGAACGGGCCCAGCACGGCGAGTCCAAGACCTCCAGCAAGCTCTCCCGGGAGGACATGTCGTCCGGTGAGCGCGGAGGCCGGCGCTCGCACAGCGGCGCCCAGGGGCGCACGTACGACCAGCTCTACGAAGAGGCCAAGCGCCGCAACATCGACGGCCGCTCGAAGATGAACAAGGCGGACCTCGAGCGCGCCCTCGGCGGCGACAGCTGAGGTGGCCCGACGGGTGAAGCGGCACGGCCCTTGAAACGGCCCATCGCTGGAGGCGGACGCTCCCGGGCGCGGTTCAGAGATCCTGGACGCGCCGGAACGGGCGGTCCGCCTCCAGCGCGAACGCGACCTCCAGGAGGGTCCGTTCGCTGCCGGGCCGGCCGGAGAACATGACGCCGATGGGCAGCCCCGCCTCCGTCGCACGCGCGGCGGGTACCGAGACCGACGGCGTGCCGACGACGTTGTTCACGGGGGTGAAGGCGACGTACGCGAGGATCCGTTCGATCAGGTCCCGGTAGGGGACGGTCGGGCTGAGGTGGCCGATCTCGGGCGTGGTGTGGGCCAGTACGGGCGTGAGGACCAGGTCGAGCCCGCGGAACGCCGCCGCGTACGCCTCCCTCGTACGCCTCAGCCGCCGCAGCACGCCCGGAGTGCGCCGCCAGCTCCGCAGGTATTCCTCGCGCAGCCCCCGGCTGAGGCCGTCCATCCGGCGCCGGTCGAAGTCCGCGCCGAAGGACCGGCCGGTGGCGCCGAGGAGGAACGACAGCATCCCCCAGTAGGTGAGGAAGTCCTCGGTGAAGCGGGGGTCGAGGGTCAGTTCCACCGGTTCCACGGTGTGCCCGAGCCGTTCCAGCGTGGCCGCCGTCTCCGTGACGGCCGCCCGGGTGGCGGTGTCGGCGGGGACACCGTTCGGTGAGTCGAGCAGGAACCCGATGCGCAGCCGTCGGTCCGAGGGGCCCTCGACCAGGCCGAGGGGCGGCAGCTTCGGGTTGCGCCAGTGCGTCTCGGCGGCGGCGAGGAACGCGGCGGTGTCCCGTACGGAACGGCTCACGACGCCGTCGGAGACGATGTCGAGGGGGAGTTGACGGCTCTGGGCGTTCGTGACGACCCGGCCGCGGGTCGGCTTGAGGCCGACGAGTCCGCAGCAGGCGGCCGGGATGCGGATGGAGCCGCCGCCGTCGTTGGCGTGGGCGATCGGCACCGCCCCGGCGGCGACGAGCGCCGCGCTGCCGCCGGACGAACCACCCGCCGAGTAGTCCGTGTTCCACGGGTTGCGCACCGGCTCGGCGCCCTCGTACTCCGTGGCGGGGCTGAATCCGAACTCGGGCAGCCGGGTCTTGCCGAGGACGGTGACGCCGCTGCTGAGGAACTGCCGGGTGAAGGGCGCGTGCCGCCGCGCGACCCTCGGGGTGAAGGCGGCGCTGCCGTGGCCTGTGGGCAGGCCCAGGTAGTCGGTGTTGTCCTTGACGAACGTCGGCACCCCGGCGAATGCTCCCCCGCCCCCGCCGACCGCCCGTGCGGGAGGGTCGAGGTGCACCTGGACCGCGCGCAGCCGCTCCTCGACCGTCCGTACCCGGTCGGCCGCGTCCCGGGCGGCCTCGGCGGCGCCGACCTCACCCCGCCGGATCGCCTGGGCGAGCCCGACGGCGTCGTGCTCGCCCAGCGCGTCGTCCCGGAAGGCGTGCACCGTCGCCCGTTCCTCGAAAGTCGTCACCGCTGCCTCAGCCCCCGGCCGTGTGGATGGTTGCCCGCAACAATGCCCTACCAACCGGTAACACGCGAGGGGTTCGGCCTCCGTCCCCCTCCCGACCGGCCGGGCGGCCCGGTGCAGAATGACGCCATGACCGTGGAGACCACCCCCGTGCGGGTGTTGCGCGCCGGCGTCGGACCGGAACCGGGCCTGCCGCCCCTCGCCGTCGGCACGGTGGCGCTCTGGCTGCTGCGGGTGGCGGAGGACCCCGGGGCGCACGGCCTCCTCGACGCCGAGGAGCGGCGGCGGTGGAAGGCGCTGGTACGGGCCGGGGACCGGGCGCGGTACCTCGCCGCGCACGGGGGGTTGCGGCGGCTGCTCGGGGGTTACCTGGACGTGCCGGCGGGCGAGGTCGTGTTCGCCAGGGAGGACTGCCCGCTCTGCGGTGGACCGCACGGGCGGCCGGCCGTGCGGGGCGGCGGGATCCACTTCTCCCTCTCGCACAGTGGGGACCTGGTGCTCGTCGGTGTCGCCGCGAGGCCCGTCGGCGTGGACGTCGAGGCATATCCGGATGCCGAGGCCTCGGACCTGGTCGCGGGCAGCCTGCACCCGAGGGAGCGGGAGGAGTTCGGCCGGCTGCCCGCGGACCTCCGGCCGGCCGCGTTCACCCGGTGCTGGGTGCGCAAGGAGGCGTACCTCAAGGGCACGGGGGAAGGGCTCGCCGGCGGGCTGGAGCGGACGTACGTGGGCACGGGTCCCGAGCCGGCCGCCGTGCCGGGCTGGGCCCTCACCGACGTACCGGTGGGACCTTCCTTCGCGGCGGCCGTCGCCGTCTCACACGGGGCCGTCGGCGGCCGCCCCACCGGCGACGTACCGGCGCAGGGACGCGAGGGACACCACGTCCAGGCTGTCCGCGAAGACCCGTCCCGGGCCCGGAGGCACGGGCAGCAGGGACGGGACGACCAGGACGGCGCAGCCCGCGGCGGAGGCGGAGGCCGCCCCGTCGGGTGAGTCCTCGACGGCCACACAGGCCGCGCCCGGTACCCCGAGGCGCTGGGCGGCCTCGCGGTACGGGTCGGGGTGCGGCTTCGTGCGTACGGTGTCGTCGGCGGAGAGCGTGAAGGCGAAGGGGACCTGCGCGAGCGCGCCGCCGGTCACCGAGTCGACCACCGACCGCGGCGACGCGCTCACCAGGGCGAACGGCACGCCTGCCCGCTCCAGTTCGGCGAGGAGCCGCGCCGCTCCGGGGCGCAGCGGCGCGCCCCGGTCCACGCGCTCCTGGAAGGCGGCGGTCAGCTCCGCCGCGACCCCGGCCGCGCCGGGCGCGTCCGGTGCACCGGTGGCGCATGTGTCGGCGGCGGCCGGTGCCCTGGTGGCGCGTACGAGGTGGGCGGCGGTGTCCTCGACGGCGCGGCCGACGACCTCGGGTGCGTCGGCGTCCGTCAGGCGGTGGCCGAGCCGGGCGGCGATCTCCTCCGTGGCGTCCCACCACAGGACCTCGGTGTCGACGAGGGTGCCGTCCATGTCGAAGAGGACGGCGGCGAGTTCGCTCACCGCTCCGCCCTCGGCGCGACGAGCACGGGGTGGGGGACGAGGCCGAGGGTGACGCGGGCACCGGGGGCGAGGGTGGCCGCTTCCCGGGAGGGCAGGTCCGCCGTGACCCGCGTACCGGCGTGGTCGACGTGGACGCGGGTCACGGAGCCGAGGAACGAGGTGGCGGCCACCGTCGCGTCGCCGTCGGGGGTCTCGGTTACGGTGACGTTCTCGGGGCGGACGAGGACGTCGACCTCGGGGGTGGTCGGGGCGTCGCCGTCGACGGGCAGCCGGGCGCCGGCGACCTCGACGAGGCCGGAGTCGGTCAGGCGGCCCGGGAGCCGGTTCATGGTGCCGACGAACTCGGCGACGAAGGCGGTCGCGGGCCGCCGGTAGAGCTCGGCGGGGGCGGCGCACTGCTCGAGCCGGCCGGCGTTGAGGACGGCGACGCGGTCCGCCATGGACAGCGCCTCCTCCTGGTCGTGGGTGACGAAGACCGTGGTGATGCCGAGGGAGAGCTGGAGGCGCCGGATCTCCTCCCGCAGGCTGAGGCGGACCTTGGCGTCGAGCGCGGACAGCGGTTCGTCGAGGAGCAGGACGCGGGGCCGCAGCGCGAGGGCGCGGGCCAGCGCCACCCGCTGCTGCTGGCCGCCGGACATCTGGTGCGGGTAGCGGTCGGCGTGCTGGGGAAGGCCGACGAGGTCGAGGAGTTCGGCGGCCCGCTCGCGCCGCTCGGCCGCCTTGACCTTCCGTACGCGCAGGCCGAAGGCGACGTTGTCGGCGGCGGTGAGGTGGGGGAAGAGGCTGTACGACTGGAAGACCATGCCGGCGTCGCGCCGGTTCGCCGGGACGTGGGTGATGTCGGCGCCGTCGACGAGGACCTCTCCGGCGTCGGGCCGTTCGAAGCCGGCGAGGACCCGGAGCGCGGTGGTCTTGCCGCAGCCCGACGGGCCGAGGAGGGCGAGGAGTTCACCCGGCTCGACGGTCAGGTCGAGTCCGTCGAGTGCGGTGGTGGCGCCGAACGTACGGCGCAGGCCCCGGAATTCGACGCGCGCCCCGCCGACCGCGACGGGCCCGGTCCGTTCCGCTGTAGCTGTGGACATGGGTCAGGACTCCTTGCGGGAGGAACGGGGGGCGCCGGGCGTGCTGGTCGGTGCTGTCCCGGCCCGGGAGAGGGTGAGCAGCAGGAGCCAGGTGATGACCAGGCTGAGGAGGGAGACGGCCACGGACATCCGGGCGTGCGCTCCGGAGATGGAGACGATCCACACCGCGAACGGCTGGAAGCCGAGCAGTGAGGCGATGGTGAACTCGCCGAGGACCAGGGCGAGGGTGAGGAACGCGGCGCCGGCGAGCGAGGCGCGCAGGTTGGGCAGGATGACGCGGACCATCACGTACGGCCAGCTCGCCCCGCAGTTGCGGGCGGCCTCGACGAGGGTGGGGACGTCGACGGCGCGCAGTCCGGCCTCGAGGGAGCGGTACACGAACGGCAGGGCCATGACCGTGTAGGCGAGGACGAGGACGACGGGGAAGTCCTCGTTCTGGACGGCGAGGAACGTCTGGTAGAGCGGGGTGCGCGAGAGGTGGTCGGGTCCCCAGCGCAGTACGGTGCTGATTCCGGTGACCAGCGCGATCGGGGGCACCACGAGCGGCAGCATGCACATCACCTCGACGACCGGCCGCAGCCGGGGCGCGCCGAGCCGTACGGCCACCAGGGCGGGCACGGCGAGCAGCAGGGCGAGGACGATGGTCGCGGCGGCCAGGCCGAGGGAGAGCAGCAGGCTCTCGGTGAATCCGTCGGCGGCGAGGAGCTCGGTGTAGGCCGTGAAGGAGATCCCCTGGCCGGGGGTGTGCACGGTGAACACGAACGAGGCGATCAGCGGGATCAGGAAGTAGGCGCCGCCGAGGCCGAGGACGGCGCCTCGCCACAGGCGGGGCCGGTGCCGCCGTTTCCGCACGGGTCGTGCCCGCGGCGCCGTCGGTGCCGTGTCCGTGGCGGGCTTCGGGGCGGCCTCCTGGACGGTGGGGGTCATCGCAGCCATCGGGCGCTCCTGCGCTGGAGGGGGAGGTGGACGGCCATGACCAGGCCCGCGATCAGGATCATGTCGAGGCCGAGGGCGAGGGCGACGTTCTCCTGGCCGACGAGGACGTTCCCGGAGAGCGCGTCCGCGATCTTGAGGGTGACCAGGGGGACGGAGCCGCCGACGAGCGCCGCCGCGGTGGCGTGCGCGGCGAACGCGCTGCCGAAGAGCAGCACGAACCCGCCGAGCAGGGACGGTGCGAGGACCGGGATGCCGACGTGGCGCCAGTACTGCCATCCGCCGGCGCCCGCGTTCTGCGCGGCCTCCCGCCACTGGGGCCGCAGGCCGTCGAGGGCGGGGAGGATCACCAGGACCATGAGGGGGACGAGGAAGTACAGGTAGACGACGGCGAGGCCGGTGAACGAGTACAGGTTCCAGCCGAGGCCGCCGAGGTCGGCGAGCTGGGTGACGACCCCCGAGATGCCGAGCGTCGCGATGAACGCGAAGGCGAGCGGGACGCCGCCGAAGTTGGCGAGGACCCCGGATGCGGTCTGTACGGCTTCGCGCAGGGCCCGGGAACGGGAGGTGACGACGGCCTGGGCGATGAGGACGCCGAGGACGGAGCCGATGAGGGCGGTGAGCGCGGAGAGCTGCACGCTGCCGACGAGGGAGCCCAGGTAGGGCCCTTGGAGCGAGCGGCTCAGGTGCTCGCCGGTGAGGGTGGCGGCGCCGGTGGCGGGGTCGGTGCGGGTCACGGCGCCGTGGAGCAGGGCGCCGAGGGGCAGTCCGAAGCAGAGCCCGGTGAAGGCGATCAGCGGGAGCGCGGCGAGCCAGGTGCGCGGGCCGCGCCGCCGGCGGCGGGTGCCGCCGGCGGGTCCCGAGAGGGTGGCGCCCTCGGTGGGGGTGGCGCCCTCGGTGGGGGTGGCTCCCGTGGTGGGGGTGGAGGAGGCGGTGGGCATCAGGAGACGGCCTTGTCCCACTTCTCGGCGAGGGTGGCCTTGGCCTGGTCGAGCTCGGCGGAGGCCGGGAAGGCGGGGGTGCCGACGACGGCGGGCAGCTTGGCGACGAAGGTCTTGTCGGCGGTGCCGTCGGCGGTCATGGCCGGGAGCAGCACGGGGCGGGCGTAGCCCTTGAGCCAGAGGTTCTGGCCCTCGGCGCTGTAGAGGTACTCCATCCACAGGCGGGCGGCCGCGGGGTGCGGGGCGTCCTTGTTGATGGCCTGGGAGTAGAACTGGGCGTACACGCCGTCGGCCGGGACGGTGACCTGCCAGTCGACGCCCTTGCCCTTGAACTGGTCGGCGTAACCGGCGTTGAGGTAGTCCCAGTCGATGCTGATGGGCGTCTCGCCCTTCTCGACCGTGGCCGGGGTGGACTCGACGGGGATGTAGTTCCCGCTCTTCCTGAGCTTGCCGAAGAAGTCGATGCCGGGCTGGATGTCGGCGAAGGAGCCCTTGTTGGCGAGGGCCGCCGCGTACACGCCGCCGAAGGCCGAACCGGACTTGGTGGGGTTGCCGTTGAGGGCGACCTTGCCCTTGTACTCGGGCTTCAGGAGGTCGGCGAAGGTCTTCGGGCAGTTCGGGACGCGCTTGGCGTCGCAGCCGATGGAGACGTAGCCGCCGTAGTCGTTGTACCAGCGGCCGGCCTCGTCCTTCTGGCCTGCCGGGATCTTGTCCCAGGCCTCGACCTTGTACGGGGCGAAGAGGCCTTCCTCGGCGCCGCTGCGGGCGAAGGCGATGCCGAGGTCGAGGACGTCGGGGGCACGCTTCTGGCCCTTGCGGGACTTGACGGCGGCGATCTCGTCGGCGCTCGCGGCGTCCGGGTTCTCGCTCTCGATCTTGATGCCGTACTTCGTCTCGAACGTCTTGATCAGTTCGCCGTAGTTGGCCCAGTCCGGCGGCAGCGCGATGACGTGGAGGGCGCCCTCCTGCTTCGCGGCCTTGACGAGGGCGTCCATGCCGCCGAAGTCCTTGGCCGACGCGGCGGTGGCCGCCTTCGCGCCACCGCCCTTGGCGCCGGTCGCGCCCTCGGGTGCGGCACCGCAGGCGGTGACGGTGGTGAGGACGGCGGCGCCGAACAGGACGGCGGCACCGCGGACGGGGGTTCTGCGCACGGGTTCTCCCAGAGGCGAGTGAGGGCACTTGTCTGAACAAGCCGCCCTTAGTTCGCCCGTACATCCTGTCCACCACATGAACGGGACATGACGGATCGCGCACGGCTCCCGGAAGAGCCGGGGGCAGCGAACGCCAGGTCAGGCGGGCGTACTTGAGGCCGTACCTTCAGGGCACTCCCCCACCGTCCGCCGGGTTAGGGTGGGCGCCGGAACAGCACACGGCGTGACCGGTGTGCGCAGCCACGCGCGAGAATGGGGATGCCGTGTCGGCGCTCTACGTGGAGATCGCGGAGGGGATCCGCCGATCGATCCTCAGCGGCGAGTACGCCGTCGGCGCCCGCCTGCCCTCCGAGAGCGACCTCGCCGTCCGCTGGTCGGCGTCGCGTGGCACGGTCCGGCAGGCCGTTGCCCTGCTCACCTCGGAAGGCCTGATCGGCTCGCGCCAGGGCGCCCGCCGCATCGTGCTCCGCCGGGAGCGGCGGCACAGTTTCGCCGAGCTCCACAGCTTCGCCCAGTGGGCCCGGGCCATGGGCTATCAGGCGACGAGCCGCTTCCTCCACCGCGTACGCCGCAGGGCCACGCCCGAGGAGGCGGGCCGGCTCGCCGTACCCGAGGGGGCCGCCGTCCTGGACGTCCTGCGGCTGCGGCTCCTGGACGGCGAACCGGTCATGGTGGAGCGCACCGCGTACGCGGCCTGGGTCGCCCCCACCGTGGAGGCCCTCCCGCTCGACTGCGCCTCGATCATGGACAGCATGGCGGAGCGGGCCGGGATCGTCGCCCACTACGGTGAGCACCTGATCGACGCGGTACCCGCCGGGAGCGACGACGCCCGGCTCCTGCGGGTCCGCCGGGGAAGTCCCCTGCTGCGCCAGCGGCACCTCACCAGCAACCCGGACGGCCGCCCCATCGAGTGGACCGAGGACCGCTACCGGGCGGGCAGCGTCACGTTCAACGTGAGCAACTCGGTGGGCACGGCCCCGCTGGTCCGGGACCCCGGCGCGCTGCTCATGTGACGCCGGGGCGCGGCGGCCGGAAACGCCGCAGTGGTGGCCGGGATCTCTCCCGATCACCACTGCGAGGGTGAAACGTCGTGTCCAAGGGGGGACTTGAACCCCCACGCCCGATAAAGGGCACTAGCACCTCAAGCTAGCGCGTCTGCCATTCCGCCACTTGGACAAGGTGTGCGTCGTCCCCCTGGGTGATCATCCGCGGGGGCGACGGAGATGAATATATCAGGGGTCAGGCGTGCGATTCATCTGCGTTTCCCGTGGTCAGCGCGGTGGAGAGGCGTGCCGACGACCCGTGTACGGTGCGTGACCGCCGACATGCCCACCGTGTCCGTGGATGCTTCACTCGCGGTATGCCTTTCGACAGCTACGGCGTGCTCGCGGGAACCCTCTACCGCCACTTCCGCGACCAGCCGGACAGCCAGGGCCGCTGGTTCCACGTCAATCTGGAGGTGGACGCGCCCGACGGGCGCTACCACTGCGCCATCGACGTCGACAGCCACAAGTCCAACGTGGGCGTGCGGTGGAAGACCTTCACCCTGGAAGCGGGGCTGATCGGCCCGGCCGCGGCCCTCGCACCGGGCTACCACGACCTCGCCTCCACGCCCGGCTCCGGGGCGCTCGACTATCTGCGCCACCCGGAGCTGGTGGACCGCGCCGGCGTCCTGTTCCAGCGCCGCCCACCGTCCTGGCTGCGGGACCTCCTCGATCTGCTCGGCTCGCGGCCCTGGCACGCGGGCTCCAACGTCGACGCCTCCGACGCGCTGGAACCGATGCTGGTGCCGGGCCGGCGGATCCTCGTCTTCGGCGAACCGTTCGACGACGATCCCGAGGGAGACCTCGGCATGCACAACATCCACCAGAACCAGGGCGATCCGGCCGGCTCCCAGTGGTGGGCGGAGAACGGGATCTGGCAGGACGGAGCCACGCTCACCCAGCGCCCCGACGGCCGGTACGACGTCTTCCTGAACGCGTTCTCCAGCCAGGCGGGACGTACGGACAGCGCGGGTCACCCCACGGGGTGAGCACCGGCGGCGCTACGGGCGGACGCCGTCACCGGCCGGCCGCGAGCGCGCCGAGGCCCTTGCTCAGGTCCTCCCGGTCCATGACCGGCGTGTACGAGATCTTGGCGCCGAGTTCCATGAAGAAGGGCTCGGAGATCTTCGGCATCCGGGAGGGATCGGCCAGGTCGAAGAAGAGGTACGCCGTCCGGCAGCCGTTCTCGGCGCCGAAGTAGGCGGCTTCGGGACGGAGCTCGCTCAACGCGCTCTCCATCAGCTTCTGCAGGGTGCCCTGCCTGATGGCCTCGTTGGAGGCCATGGTGTCCATCTGAACTTTCAGCAGCATGCGCATGGCGCGGCCTTTCGCGACCGGGCAGGCGCGCCGTTCGGGTACGCCCTCGACACCCGGACGCCCTTCGTTCCAGCGTCCTCCCTCCCTGACGGCTGGACCACTCGGGCGGCAGAAGGGGCCGTCCTGCCGGTCAGTGGCCCGCGAGTTCGCCGGTGAGCCTGCCGTGGAGGTCGGCGCTGGAGTGGTTGAGGCCCGTGATCTCGACGGTCTTGCCGCGCTGGGCGTACTTGATCTCGATGGCGTCGAGGGCGGCGACGGAGGAGGCGTCCCAGATGTGGGCGGCGGAGAGGTCGATCACGATCTTGTCCGGGTCGCCCGCGTAGTCGAACCGCCCGACGATGTCGTTGGAGGAGGCGAAGAACAGTTCGCCGGTGACCCGGTAGACGGCGGTGGCGCCGTCGGGGGCGGTCACGGGGGTGACCTCGGCGACGTGGGCGACACGCTTGGCGAAGATGACCATGGCGGTGATCGAGCCGACGACGACGCCGACGGCGAGGTTGTGGGTGGTCACGACGCAGACGACGGTGATCACCATGACGGCGATCTCCCCGGCGGGCATCCGCCGGAGCGTCTTCGGGGCGACGGAGTGCCAGTCGAAGGTCGCGAACGTCACCATGATCATGACGGCGACCAGGGCGGCCATCGGGATGTCGGAGACGACCGGCCCGAACACGACGCACAGCACCATCAGGAACGCGCCGGCGAGGAACGTCGACAGACGGGTACGGGCGCCGGAGACCTTCACGTTGATCATCGTCTGCCCGATCATGGCGCAGCCGCCCATGCCGCCGAAGAAGCCCGTGACGATGTTCGCGATGCCCTGGCCGACGGACTCGCGGGTCTTGTCGGAGGGGGTGTCGGTGAGGTCGTCGACGAGCTTGGCGGTCATCAGCGATTCCATCAGGCCGACGAGCGCCATGGCGAAGGCGTACGGGGCGATGGTGGTCAGGGTGTCCAGGGTGAACGGCACGTCGGGCAGGCCCGGTACCGGCAGGGAGGAGGGCAGGGCGCCCTTGTCGCCGACGGTCGGTACGGCGATCCCGGCCGCGACGGTGATCGCCGTGAGGATGACGATCGAGACGAGCGGCGCCGGGACGACGCTCGTGATCCTCGGGAAGAACACCATGAGCGCGAGACCGCCCACGACCAGCGGGTACACGGCCCACGGCACGTTCCGCACCTCGGGGACCTGGGCCATGAACATCAGGATCGCGAGCGAGTTGACGAAGCCGACCATCACCGAGCGGGGGATGAACCGCACCAGCCTCGCCACCCCGAGCGCGCCGAGCACGACCTGGAGGACACCGGCGAGGACGACCGCGGCGACCAGGTAGCCGAGACCGTGCTCACGGTTCAGCGGGGCGATCACCAGGGCGACGGCGCCGGTGGCCGCGGAGATCATCGCGCGGCGGCCTCCGACGACGGAGAGGACGGCGGCCATCGTGAACGAGGAGAACAGCCCGACCGCCGGATCGACACCGGCGATGATCGAGAACGAGATCGCCTCGGGGATCAGCGCGAGCCCGACCACCAGGCCGGCCAGCACCTCGGTGCGCCAGACCTTCGGATCACGCAGCCAGTCGGGCTTCAGACCACGCAGGTACGCGGCCGGGGACACGGCGGAAGCGGCAGAGGACAAAGAACGGAAACCTGTCGGGCTCGGGCACACCCCCCGGTCGGCGGGCCGGGGGTTGTGCGGGGCGCCTCGGCGGGCCGGGGCGTGCGGGACGCGGAGACGCCGGGGGCCCCATCGGCCCCGACACGTCATCGGGGAGGCGGCGGCGCGCCACTCTCACCCGCGGCAACTCTACCGGCCGTACGGAACCCGCCGTCGTGCGCCGGTCACGCCCGTGGGGGCGGAGGGGCCATGATCACCCAGCGGAGGGCGCCGGTGATCGCCCGGCCTCCCGGCCGGGCCAGCGGCAGCATCAGCCGGGTGGTGGCCGGCGGGTCCAGGGCCGCCCGCGCCCAGGCGGGCAGCAGCTCGACCGCCGCGGCCGCCAGGAAGCGGTAGGGGAACCTGGCGAGCGCCGGCAGCGGTGGTTCCGACAGCAGGAAACGGGCCGCCGCCCGGGACGCGGGCGTGGCCCGCAGCTCGGGCCGGTACTCGGTCAGGCGAGCCGTGAGTGCGGCGAGGGTCCCGGGCGGGCGCTCCACCCCCAGGCGCCGCGCCACCTGGGCCATGTCGGCCACGTACCCGTCCGCCGCGACCGGGCCGAGCGGAGCCCGTCCGTACCGTTGGTGGGCGCGGAGGAAGCAGGCCGTCTCGGCGACGTGCACCCAGCCGAGGAGGTGGGGGTCCGAGGCGTGGTACGGCACGCCCTCGGGCGTCGTTCCGTGGATGCGGCCGTGCACCTCCCGTACCCGTGCCACGGCGGCTTCCGCGTCGTCGCTGGTCCCGAACGTCGTGACGGCCAGGAACGTGCTGGTCCGCTGGAGACGCCCCCACGGGTCCCCCTGGAAGCCGGAGTGGGCCGCGACCGCCGCCATCGCGGTCGGGTGCAGGGACTGGAGCAGGAGGGCGGCGAGGCCGCCGATGTACATGGACGCGTCCCCGTGCACGACCCGGATGGGACGGTCGGGGCCGAACCAGCGCGGGCCGGGGGTGCCGTGGATGCGCGCCCGTTTCCGGTGCGCCTCGGGGCCCGCGACCCGGTGGAGCAGGGACTCACCGGCTCGCTCCCGCAAGGCGCCGACGCACGACGGTGACCGAGGCACACCTTCAGTATGGCTCGGCACGCTGGGTGGCCGTCACCCGTATGCCCGGCGCCCGCCGCGCATGAAGCGGTCGGCGGCGGGCAGCCGCCCCCTGGCGGTCGGCGCCCTGGCGCCCGTACAGCCGCCGCCGCCGGTCGAGTGGTCAGCGGAACCGAGCGATGTGCCGCCGGTGCTCGGAGGCAAGCGGTACGTCACGTGGTACTCGGAGGCGATCGATGAGCTTTCCCCTGCCCGACAGCGTGCACGCCCTGAAGGGCATGATCGGCCGTGAGGTCACCGCCCTGCGCGCGACGGTACGCCGGAACACGGAACGGCCCCTGGGCGGAACGACCGGCGCCGAGATGGCGTCGCCGTTGCAGTCCCTTGCGGTGCTTCCGCCCTCCGCGGAGATGGACGGGGCGACGCGGTGCCTGTGCAGCACCCACGAGCCGGGCGGCAGCGGGATCTGCTCGGTGCTCGCCGCGATCCCGGTCTCCGCCGTGCTGCTCGAACCGGTGGGGGACGCGTCGGGCTCCGTCCTGGACTTCCGGATCGTGGCCGGCAACCGGGTCCGGTCGGCGGACTGGCTGGAGGCGCCGGACCACCAGGTCGGCCAGCGGTTCCTGGAGGCCCGGCCGGGCGCGGCGAACTCGGGTCTGCTCGCCGCCCTCGCGGACGTCGTGGACTCCGGCAAACCCCTCGACGGGCTCGTCGTCGACTACACGGAGCAGCGGCTCGGCCGGATCCACCGCGCTCCGCTGCTGTACTCCGCGGCCCGCTGCGGCGAACAGGTCCTCGCGACGTGGCGGCCCGTGCAGAGCCAGGCGGAGCTGCTGACGATCGACGCCCAGTTCCTGGCGTCGATGGGCTGGGGGAACTGGGACCTGCTCTCCGGGAAGGTGACCTGGTCGGAGGGGCTGAGCCGGATCTTCCACGCCGATGTGCGCATGCCGTGGACCCTGGACCAGTTGTGCGACGCGCTGCTGCCGGACGACCTGACGGCGTTCTCCGAGTTCCTCACGTCGGTCCTCGCGGGCGAGGAGCCCGCCTGGACCCGGATCCGTTTCGTGGTCCTGGGCGAGCTTCGTACGCTCGACCTCCTCGGGCGGCCCGTCACCGGTACGGACGGCAGGACGTGGGCCGTCAACCTGGTGGCCCGCGACCTCACCCCGCAGATCCGCAGTCGGCGACGGCTCGCCGAGACGGAGCGGGAGTCGGACCGGCTGCGCCGGCAGACCGAAGCGGAACGGAGGGTCGCCGACGCGCTGCGCGAGGCGATCCTTCCCACGCACTCGGAGGCGCTGGCGGCGGTCGGCCTCACCGTGGCCGCCTCCTACCGGCCGGCCGAGCCCGACGCGGCGGTGGGCGGCGACTGGTACAAGTGCCGGCTGCTCTCGGACGGCCGGGTGCTCGTGGCGATCGGCGACGCGTCGGGGCACGGTCTGGACGCCGTCGCGCGGATGGCGCAGCAGCGGCACGCGCTGGCGGGCCTCGCGCAGACGGGTTCGTCCGCCGGGGAGATCACGACCTGGATGAACGACCTGGTGTGCAGCGATCCCGCGGGGCAGACGGCCACGATGGTGGCCGGCCACCTCGACGACGACAAGGTCCTGCACTGGGCCGACGCGGGCCACCCCGCGCCGCTGCTGCTGCGCGACGGGCGCGCCGAGCCGCTGGCGACGGAGCAGCGCGGCCCGCTCCTCGGCGCGCTGCCGGGGTACGCGTACGAGACCTCGTCGACCCCGCTCCTGCCGGGCGATCTGCTGGTGCTCTACACCGACGGCATGGTCGAGCGCCGGGACGAGGACGTGACCGTGGGCATCGACCGGCTCGCCCGCGCGGTGGAGGCGTCGTCGACCGCGGCCCCCCAGCAGGTGATCGACACCCTGCTGGCGGATCCGGAGATCGCGGGCCAGGGGGACGACGCGTGTGTGCTTGCGATCCGGGTGGAGTGAGGACGCCCGTCGGGGACAGCCGCGGTCAGGGTCGGTCAGTCGCCGAGGAGGCGGCGGGCCTCCGAGAGGAGGCGGAGGAGTTCGGTGCGGGAGGGGTCGTCGGGGGCTTCCGGGGCTTGCAGGCGCCGTGTGTGGGTGACGAGGACGTTCAGGGCGACGGCGGCCTGACGGGCGAAGAGGCACAGCAGGTCGAGTTCCGTCAGGCTGGACCGGGCCTGCGGGGACGGGTCGAGTACCTCGAGGACGCCGAGGACGCGGTTCCCGTGGATGAGGGGGGCGGCCATCAGCGCGTTCGGGACGTACCCGGTGGACTCGGCGATGTCCCGGTCGAAGGGCGCGCTGTCGTGCAGGTCGTCGACCACCATCGGCTCCCCCGACGCGGCCACCCAGCCGGCGATCCCCCGTCCGGCCGGGAACCGCCGGCCGACCAGGAAGCCCTGGCCCTGCCCGGACACGGCCTCGAAGACGAGCTCGTCCGCCGCGGCCTCCAGGAGCATGATGGAACTCGCCTGGGCGCCGAAGAGGGCGCGCGCGGTGTCCACCACCGACTGCAGCAGCTCCTGCATGGCCGGATCGGGTTGGCGTGCCGCGGACGCGACGGGGGTGATCGTCTGGGCCATGGGGGTTCCCTTCCGGCGCCGGTCGTTACCGGCGCCCGTGGACACGGACGTTGGCTGCGGACAGGTACAGGGCGTTCTTCAACTGGAACGGCGTCAGCCGGGGGTGGCTCGACAGGATCCGCGCGCAGAGCCCCGCGATGAACGGCGTGGCGAAGCTGTTGCCGGAGCTGCGGATCGACGTGCCGCCGAGCCACGCCACCTGGACCCGCTGGCCCGGGGCGAAGAACTCCACCGGCGGATCGGGGTTGTAGAGGTGGAGGTCCGGGTCGTCCTCCTGGTGGCTGCCCACCGAGATCACCGAGGAGAACCGCCAGGGAAAGCTTTCCACGTGGGTGTTGTGCGCGGAGGCGACGATCACGGTCTGCTGGAAGTACGCCTCGTCGGCGAGTCGGCGCAGCTCCTCCACGAAACGGTCGCTGCTGGTGGACAGGCTCAGGTTCACCACGTCGAACCGCTGCCGTACGGCCCACCGGATGCCTTCGAGCAGGACGTCGCCGCTGCCGGAGAAACGTTCACCGAGGACCCGGACGCTGGTCAGCTCGCAGTCCGGCGCGGTGCGCCGGATGATCCCGGCGCAGGCGGTGCCGTGACCGCAGGCGTCACCCTCGTCCGTCTCCTCGACATGGACCCCTTCGTCGTCCTTGAAGACGCGCCACGACCCGTCGACCGGGCCGACCATGGGGTGGTCCCGCTCGACACCCGAGTCGACGACGCAGACGCGGATGCCGCGGCCCGTACCGCCGAGGAGGCCGAGGCCGTCCTCGGGCGCGTCCGGGGGCCCGTCGGCCTCCACGGGTACGTCGGCGGGGCCGCGCCCGCGCAGTCCCCAGGTGAGTCCGGGCGTCGTCGGTGGCCGCAGGGTCGTCATCGTGGTGCCTCCTCTCCGGCGTCGGTGGGCCGTTCGACGGCGTGGCGGGGGTGGGGGTCGGCGGCGGGCTCGGGCCGGTGGGCTCCCGCCGTACCCGGCGTACGCCTCGGGGGCCGGTCCCGGGCGCCCGATGCGTCGGCCTCACGTACGGGGGCTGCCTTGGGGTCGCGTGCGCCGGACGCATCGATGACGCGCACGCGGGGCGCTTCGATTTCTCGTACGCCGGACATCTCGGCTACGGCCTCCGCCTGGCGTGCGGCGGGGAGATGGCCCTTGGCCGCGAAGAAAGTGCGTGCGCGTGTCGCCGCTTCTGCCGCGTCGGCCGGGCGGCCGAGCGCGAGGGCCGTGCGGGCGAGGTCCAGGGCGGCGAGGCCCTGGACGATCGGCGAGTCGGTGCTGCCGGCGGTGGCGAGCGCCCGCGCGGCCAGCCGGGTGGCGGCCGTCGACTGCCCCCGCGCCGCGGCGATCCGGGCGCGCAGGCCGTCGAGGTCGGCCGACTCGGCGCGTGGCCGCGCCGGTTCGTCCCGCTCCTCCCCCTCCAGTTCGGCGAGGGTGCTGTGGGCGGTACGCCAGTCGCCGAGGTCCAGCCGGATGCGGGCGGCGTCGAGCAGTGCACCGTGCAGCAGGCCTGTGGCGCCGAGTTCCCGCGCGGAAGCGGCGGCCCGCTCCAGGCTCAGGAGGGCCTCGTCCGGGCGGCCGGCCAGGTCGGCCACGGTCGCGGCGAAGATCGGCAGGAACGCGTCGGCCTCGGCGTACCCGAGCCGCTTCGCGAGTTGGTCCGCCTCGGCGAGGCAGGCCAGGGCGCCGTCACGGTCGTCGTGGAGGGCGAGGAGCACCGCCAGGGGGCAGTTGAGCGTGAGCCGGACGGCTCGGCGCCCGACCCCTTGGTCGGCGAGGAGTCCACGGCAGCGGGCGATGGCGTCCGCGACGGGTTGGGGGCCCCGCCACAGCGAGACCCCTGTCGCGCCGAGGGCCGCGGCCCGCTCCGGCTCCGCGTCCGCGCGTACCGCGTGGTCGAGCGCACGGGCGAGCAGCCGCTCCGCCGCTCGGTGCCGGCCCTGTTCCTGGGCGCGCTGGGCGAGCCGGAGGCAGGCCTTGGCCTGGCCGAGGTCGTCGCCGGCGGCGGCGAAGACCGGAAGGGTGGCGCCGGCGGCTTCGGCGGCCGACTCGCCCCTCCCTGCGGAGGGCCCGACGGAGGCCAGGGCGAGCCGGGCGTGTGCGGCCTCGACGACGACTTCCGTGACGGGGGTGCCGGTGGCACGGAGCGGTGAGAGACCGGACGGGTCGCCGGGGGCACCGAGTGAGCCGGCGGACGGGTCGCCGGATGCGGCGCCGAACGGGGCGTCGGAAGTGGCGCCGGGCGGGGGACCAGAGGCGGCGTCGGCGGGGGTGCCGGCCGACGCGCCACGGAGCGGGACGCCCGTCGTATCACCGGGCAGGACGCCCGTCGCGCCGTTGCGTGCGGTGTCGGGTGGGGGGGCCGCCTCCGTCAGGACCTCTTCGAGGAGGGTTTTGCCTTCCGGGCCGCGTCCCAGGTCCAGGAGTGTCTGGCCCAGGCGCCGACGGGCCGCCGTGCTGCCCGGTTCGCCCGGTGCGTACCGGGCCGTGGCCCTCGACAGGAGGTCGGCGGCCCATACGGGGTCGGCGTGGGCCAGCGCCAGCCGGCCGGCCTCGGCGAGCGCGTTCGCGGCGCGTCGGCGCAGCCCGTCGGTGTGCGGGTCCTGCGCGCCCAGCTCGACCCGGTAGCGGTACGCGTGTTCCAGGTGGGCGCCGACCGCGGCGCTGCCCCGGTCGCGGACCGAGTCGAGTCGTGCCGCCCGTTCGTGCCGGTCGGCCCGGTCCATCTTGGACTGGCTGGCGTACACGACCTCCTGGATCAGCCCTCCGGCGAAGCGGAACGCCTCGCCGTCCGGCCTGATCAGCCGGTGCAGGACCAGTCGGTGCAGCGTGGCACGGAGTTCGGAACCGGTCCACGCCTCCGCCGGAGGGCCGGCGAGCGCGACCAGTTCCTCCGCGGTGAAGTCGCCGCCCAGGACGGACGCCAGGCCGAGCGCCCGGTGTTCCGGCGGGTCGAGCGCGTCGATCCGGGCACCGATCAGGGCCTGGAGCTGGAGCGGGACGCTCTCCGCGTCGACCGGGTCACCCGCGACCAGCAACTGCTCCAGGTGCAGCGGATTCCCGCCCACCCGTGCCAGGACCCGGGGGTCGAGCGGCTCGCCGCTCGCCGGTCCCCCGGTCAGCTCGGCCGCGAGCAGCTGGGCCTCGGCGTCGGAGAGCCCGCCGAGCGGCACCGCGCCCTCGGCCAGTTCGGGCCGGGTGTCGAACAGTTGGGGGCGGGTGAGGAGAACGATCAGGACGGCGGCGTCCGTCAGTGCGCGCAGCAGCCGGTCGAGCGCCTCGAAGAGCGGCCGCGCCGCCCAGTGGCAGTCGTCGATCACCAGCACGACGGGGCGCGTCGCCGACAGCTCCGCGAGGACCTTGGCCAGCGCCGCGCAGGTGTCCGCCGGCGAGGGGTTGGGCGTCCCGTCCAGGAGCAGACCCCCGTCAAGCAGGTCGAGTTCGGGCGACGGGGTGGGCCTGCCGCCGGTCTTGAGGAGGTCGGCCACGGCGTCGGCGAGCGGTCCGAGGCTGGGCTGTTCGCCACGGGCCCGACAGCGCCCGACTCCGTGGTGCGGACGGCCGGGACCCGGCATGGTCGTGGCCCCCGTGGCCCTCGTGGCCTCCTGCGGGGTCGTAGGCGCCGTCGCGGTCGTCACCAGCGCCGTCGTGGTCGTCACCGGCGTCGTCCTCGTCGCCCGGTGCATCCACTCCCGTACCAGCCTCGTCTTGCCCTGCCCCGCCTCCCCTCCGACCACCAGCCGACCCGCCCGGCGGGTCCGTACCACGCGCTCCAACGCCCCCTTCAGCAGCGTGAGTTCACGAGATCTGCCGACGAAGCCGAGGTCGAAGCGGCGCAGTGCCTCCGGGCCGTCCTCCTCGTCCAGGCCGAGGAGGCGGTACGCGGGGACACGGTCGCTCTTGCCCTTGAGCAGCAGCGGGCCGGTCTCCGTCGTGCGGATGCCCGGCCCGGCTGCGGCCAGGGTGTCGGGGCCGATGAGGATCTCCCCCGCGGCGGCGTTCTGTTCCAGGCGTGCGGCGACGTTGACCGGTTCGCCGGAGACCATCGCCTGGCGCAGGTTCGCCGAACCCGCCACCACCTGCCCGGTGTTGACACCGATGCGCATCTGGAGGCGTACGCCGACGGCCGGTTCGAGACGGGCGTTGAGCCCGGCGAGCGCCTCGCGCATGGCGAGGGCTGCCGCGAGTGCCCGGCGGGCGTCGTCCTCCCGTACGGCCGGCACGCCGAAGACGGCCATCACGGCGTCGCCGATGAACTTCTCCACGGTGCCGCCCTGGTCCTCGATCCGCAGCCGCATCAGGTCGAACCAGCGGAGCGTCACCGAGCGCAGGGTCTCCGCGTCCAGCGCTCCTGAGAGCGCCGTGGAGCCCACCAGGTCGCAGAAGAGGACGGTCACCACCTTGCGGCCGGTCGGTCTGGCCATGACCGGCCCGGGGGTGCTCGGGCTGCCGCACGAAGGGCAGAACCGGGCGCCGGGCGGCAGCTCGCTCCGGCACGAGGCGCAGGACATGGGTTCCTCCGGTGGACACGGGACGGCGGGCGGCCGGGGTTCAGAAGAGGGCGCCGCCCGCGACGTCGGCATGGGCCTGTACCTCGGGGGCCGCCGCGTCGAGCCGCCCTCTGATGTCGACGAGCAGGGCCAGTTCCTCGCGGGTGAGCGCGCGCAGGACCTCGTGCTGCTCGTCGCTGAGGGCGTCGACGTCGAAGCCCGCGGCGGCGAGCGCCTCCAGGGAGGGCGGAGCGGTGTCGTCGGTCACGGGTGTCCTCCTGGGGCCGTGGCGAGGGAGAGGAAGAGCCGGGTGAGCAGATGGGTCGTGTGCAGCGCGCTGACCGAGACGGCGGTCCGCTGGGCGGGGGTCGGCGCGAGTGCGTCGAGTACGCGGTACAGGTCGTCGAGGTGGCCTCCGTCGAGCTCCGCGTGTTCCCTGAGGGTGCGGAACGCGCCGTCGGGGAACCCGGTGCCCGCGGCGAGGCGGTCGGCGAGCCGCGGCCCGGGCGCGTTGCCCTCCAGGACCGCGATGTAGCCGAGCAGGGTGACGGGGTGCTCGTACTCGATCCGGTAGTACTGCGCGCCGGCGAGTTCGACGGCGACGGGGTGCGGCACGGCGTCAGGACCGGCGCCGGTGGCGGCCAGGTCGTCGAGCAGCCAGAGGTCGTGGCCGCGCTCCTCCTCGGCGTGGCGGAGGCAGTACGCCGCCAGGAGCCGCGCGGCCGGGTCGCCCAGCTCGGCGCACCGCGCGGCGGCCCGTTGGAGGAGCGGCACCGAGGCCCGTACGAGCGGATACATGGCGGCGAGGTAGCGCGGGTAGCGCTGCCGCAGGCCGTCCGGTCGCCAGAGGGACGCGATCGCGGCCCGGAGAACGGGCGCGGTGGGTGTCAGCGTGGTCCTGAGGGTGAGGGACGCGGTGGTGTTCATCGGCGGCTCCACGTGTTCATCGGCTGCTCCGCTCCTCTGCGGGAGGCGACTCGACCAGGTGCGCGTAGCGGGCGCAGCCCAGGCGGCGTACCAGGGCGGCGGGTCCTGCGGCCAGCTGCTCCTGGGCGCTGAGCCGGTCGAGCAGTTCGCCGACCCGGCCGCCGGCGTCACGGGCCGCGCCCGCGAGGACCTCGGGGCGGTCGGCGAGTGCGTGGCAGCTGCGGCAGTAGCCGGCCGGGGCGGGCGAGGTCGCGTAACGGGCGTGCAGCCGCTGGGGGCCGACGGCCCGCAGCATCCGCAGTACCGGGGAGCCGAGGGAGCGGGCGCGGACGGCCGGCCAGTCGTCCTCCGCGATGTGGCCGAGCCGCAGGTGCGGGGGAACGGGGCGCCGGTCCACCGTCCACTGGTTGCAGCAGGCCGCCACCGTCCCGTCGAAGGCGACCACCGGCCAGGCGGCGAGGGCGCACGGCGCCGTCAGGGAGCCTCCGGGTCCGGGCGGTGTGCCGCGGACGAGGCCCGCGGCGCGGCCGAGCGGCCGGACCTCGTTGACGAGGAGCGGCACCCGGCCGGCGAAGACGCGGCCGATGTCCGCGACCGCTTCCGCGAGATACGGGTCGTCGGGGCCGGATCCGGTGAGGTGGACGCTGACGGGGGTTCCGGCGTCGAGGACGGACCGCAGGACGCGCAGCACGTCGGCGCGCGGGACCTCGCGCTCGTGGTGGACGTCCAGGCTCGCCGAGAAGTGGTCGAGGGCCGTGATCGCCCGTATGATCCGGTCCGGGACGCGCCCTTCACGGGCGAAGAACATCCCGCTGAGCAGCGCCACCCGGGAACCCGCTGCACGCGCGCGTGCCGCCAGACGGACGACCAGCTCCGGCAGCAGCAGGGGTTCGCCGCCGGTGAGCATGACCACCTCGGGGCGGTCGTCCGTACCGAACGATCCGACGAAGCGCAGGAGTTGCTCGGGGTCGGGCCGTTCGGACACCGACAGGGAGGAGTCGGTGGAGCAGTGCGCGCAGCTCAGGGGGCAGCGGCGGGTGAGCGCCACGAGGAGGCCGCCGCAGGGCACCGGCCGCAGGCCGATCAGCTCCGCCAGGTCCATGTCGCCTCCTCCGTGCGCCTCTGCGCTTGCACGCTGCTCGTTCGCCGCGCGGGGCGCCGCTAGTGCCCTGCGCGCGGCTTCGCTCGTACGTCGCTCGTCGTCGCGCAGGGCGTCGCACGGATCGTGGCGCGGGGCGCCAGACTTCTGGTTCGGGAACGCCTGGTCATCGGTTAATTCGCAGGTCGGGGCGGGTGCGCGGGACCGAGTGTGTCGTACCTCGGCGGGCGCGGCCGGCTCCCCGGAAGACGTTCCGCGCCCGCGTCGTCGCCGTATACCAGCCTCGAACCGACGACCAGGCGTTCCCATACCGAGCGTCCGTACGTTCATTCCCAGCCGGCGCAGCGACGCCGCCGACCAAGGAGGACGAACATGCCCGAGAACACGAACCCGAAGCCCGAGGACGAGGACATCGAGGTCGTCGCCCACAGCGAGGACGAGGAGGCCGAGGCCGGCTGCGTCGTCAACAACTCCAGCGACCTCTCCTGACCGAGATCGCCGAGTTCTGAAGCACCGCGCGGGCCACCCGGTTCTCGGCAGATCGTGCCAGGAGCCGGGGGGCCCGCGGCCCACCCGGGCCCCTTTCCCCCTACCCGCCCGCCACCGCCCGAGGGAGCACGTTCGTCGTGAAGATCCTGCTCTGCCCGCTCAGCGACGGCGGCTACCTCTACCCGGCGATCGCGGCCGGGCGTGAACTACGGCGCCGTGGCCACCAGGTCGGCGTCCTCGGCCGGGCCACCGCCGCGCCCTTCGTGGCGGAGGCCGGACTCCCGTTCGCGGCCGCGGAGGACTACGGCGGACGCCAGGCCTTCTCCGCCACGTGGTGGGGGAAGACCGGCCCGGCGCAGTACCGGGCGACCCTGCGCGCCGCCCGCGACGCGGGCGCCGACGTGCTGGTCACCTCCGTGCTGTGCAACGGCGCCCTGCTCGCCGCCGAGGCCCTGGACGTTCCGGTGGTCGTGATCGGGCTCTCGGTCCATCTCTGGGACTACCGCACGGGCGGCGACGACGAACCGCACCTGGGCAGGACCCGGGCGAGCCGGACCCTCGACAGCCGGGCGATCCACACCGCCACGCGCGAGGAGGTCGGCCTGGCCGGGCGCGCGCCCCGGTGGGACGATCCGCTGCCCGGTGACGCACTGCTGCTCCGCGGGGACCCGGCGCTCGAGTATCCGGGCGCGGAACTCCCCGAGCGCGTACGGCACGTGGGCCCGTTGGCGTGGGAACCGAAGCCCGATCCGGCGGAGGTCGAGGCGGTCGCGGACCACGTGGCACGGTCCGGGAAACCCGTCGTCTACGTCCACCTGGGCCGCTTCTTCGGGGGGAACAGCCTGTGGCCCCGGCTCAACGAGGCGTTCACCGGCGGCCCGTTCCAGGCCGTGGTCGAGCAGGGCCGCTCCACCGAGCCGCGGCCCGCGCCGGACGCCGACATCCTGCTGGTCCGCAAGCCGTGGATGGGCCCGCTCGTCGACCTGGCCGGGATGGTGCTGGCCAACGGCACCTCCGCTCCGGTCCTGGCCGCCCTCCTGCGCGGCCGGCCCCTCGCGCTCTCGCCCAACGGCTCCGAGCAGCCGCTGCTCACCGGCGCCTGCGTACGGGCCGGCGTGGCCGTGTGCGTACCGAACAGCACGTCCGCCGACGATCCGTCGGCGCTCCTCGCGCGGGCGTGGCACGACGACGGTCTGCGGGGTCGCGCCCGTGCGCTCGGCGGCAGGCTGGCCGCACCGGACGGCGCGGCGCGCGCGGCCGACGTCGTCGAGCGCGTCGCCCAGGCATCCGCAACCCCGAAGGAGGACCATGAGTACGCGATCAGCCGGCCTCGATGAGGCCGTGACGAGTCTGTCCGCGGGTGTGCGGCACTGGATCGGGCAGCACGCGGGATACCTCGACTCCCCCGCCGGGCGCGCCGAGTTGCCCGCGACCCCGCGCGTCAAGGCCCTCCTCCAGCTCGCGCTGCTCCGCCGCCACTGGGGACACGCGGTACCCGACGACCCGGCGCTCGCCGGGGTTGCCGGCGTGGTCCAACACGCCTGGGAACGAACGGAGTTCCCGCAGCTCCTCACCCTCGACCGCCGGTACGCGCGGCAGTTCGAGCTGATGTACGCGGGGCTCACACCGTCCGGGGCCGACACCGACGCGCCGCGCGCCGTACTGGCCCGCCTGACGGCCGACGGCTATCTGGCACCGCTACGGAAGTCGCCGTACCTGCATCTGGAGGCCAGGTACTACGCCGATCTCGCGGGCGCCGAGCACCGGTTCGCCCCGTACCGGGAGCTGTACGCGTCCAGCCTGCCGGCCAGGGCCGCCACGCTGCCCTCGGCCGACCTCGACGTGTGCGTGGTCACCCACACCGTCTTCTACCTCAGTGACTTCGGCCTGCGGGACCCCGGCCTGACCGAGGAGGCCCGGGGGCAGCTGCTCGGTGTCGTGGAGCGGCTCACGGAGCACTGCGTGGGGCTCGGCGAATGGGACCTGGTGGGCAAGCTGCTGCTCACCCAGTTCTGCCTGGGCGCGGAGCCGCTGAGCACCCCGTCGGGGGCGACCGGGTTCCGGATGCTCGCCGAGGTCCAGACCCCCGGCGGCGCGATCCCCGGACGGTCCGTCGCCCGGCGGGCGCCGGCGGACGCGACGCCGGTGGACTTCTTCCGGAAGTCCTACCAGGCGACCCTCGTCACGGCGCTCGCCACGCTGATCGCCACGAGCGGCGGACATGGGGCAGGCGGACTCGCCACGGCGGGAGCCTCGACAGCACGGGAGGAGACACGATGACCACGGACCAGGCGACGACCCCGGTCTCGGCCCTGACCACCGAGCGGATCCTGACGACTGAGCGGACCCTGACGACTGAGCGGGCCCCGACCGCGCCGACCCCGGCCACCAGCCCCGTCCCCTCCAGCGCCCGTCTCCTCCGGGGCGAGCGGAACTGGTGGTTCCTCGGGCCCGGCGGGGTGGCCAAGCTCGGTGGCCGGCACGTCACCGACGACGGGACCCTGCGCCCCGAGGCCGCTGACCGGCTGCGCGACAGCGGCATGTTCACTCCCGCCCGCGTACGGGCGTACGCCCTCACCGTCCTCACCAGCACCCACTGCAACCTCGGCTGCGGCTACTGCTTCCAGAACACCGCGCAGGACGCGGCGGGCGGCAGCCGGCCGCCCCGGATCGCCAGGACCCGTCTCTCCTCCGAGACGATCACCTCGATCCTCGGCTTCACCGAGCGGCAGATGGCCGCCGTAGGCCTGGAGAAGCTCAGGATCCTCCTCTTCGGCGGGGAGCCGCTGCTCAATCCGCGCGGTTGTCTGGAACTCCTGGAGCGGGCTGCGGACATCGCGCCGACGTCGGCCTGGATGATCTCCAACGCGACGCTGCTCACCCCGTCGCTCGCGCGGCGGCTCTCCGACCGCGGCCTGACCTCCGTCCAGGTCACCTTCGACGGCGACCGCGCCGATCACGACCGGATCCGGATCGGCAGGGCGGACGGCAGCGGGACCTTCGACAAGATCGTCCGCAACATCGTGAAGGCCTCCGAGGCGACCCCGCTCCAGTGGACCCTGCGGGTGAACGTATCCCAGGAGACCTTCCACGGCGTCGACGCGCTCATCGACCGGCTCGTGGGCGCCGTCGACCCGGCGCGGTGCACCCTGTACTTCGCCCGGGTCGGGGACGTGGGCGTCGGGTACGCCAACAGCCTGCTGCACACCGGTGAACTGTCCGCCGCCTTCACCCGGTGGCAGCGCAGGGCGCTCGACCTCGGCTTCACCGTGAGCCGCCCCGGCGCCCGGAAGACCTGCGTCACCTGCGGTCACGCCGACGGGCGTTACGGGGCGGTGGTGAGCGCCGACGGCACTTTGGCCAGCTGCTGGGAGACCGCGGGAAAGCCCGACTGGGAGGTCGGAACGGTCGCCGACGGCTATCTGCCCGGTGCGGAGACCCGCGACCGCTGGATCGCCTGCCAGGACCTGTACCGCTACGACGAGAACGCGCGGACGCTCGCGCGGTTCCGTGACGTCGTGGACACGGCCCTGCTCGACCATCTGCAGGAGACGGGGCGCCTGTAGCCATGGCCTCACCTCTGGAGCAGCTCGCGGCCGGCGCGCTCGACTGGCTGGGAGGGAACCTGGACCACTTCGACCCGTTCTCGGCGAGCGCCGGGCCTTCGACGCCCGACAGGACGAAGGCCGGCCAGGCGAAGGCCGCGCTGGAGCTGGCGCTGCTCTGCCACTGCGCGGCCCGCCCGGGCGGCGCCCCCGAGGCGCTCGACGGCGCGCTCGACGGGGCGACGGCCCTCGTCCGGAAGCTCTGGCAGCATCCGGACTTTCCGCCCCTGTTCGACGAGGACCCCGCGTACTCCTCCACGTACGGGCTGATCTTCGCCGCCCTGGCGCCCGACGGGATCGACGACACCCTGTGCCGGGACACGCTCGCCCGGCTGGACCCGGGGTTCCTCTCGGTGCCGGGGAGGTCTCCGTACCGGCGCATCGAGCTCCGCCACTACGCGGACAAGGCCGGTGTCCGCCACACCATCGAGCCGTACGCCGAACTCGTCCCGCGGAGCCCGCTGGTCGCCCTCCGCGCCGCCGGCCCCGGGGAGGCGGGCTCTCGGGACGGGGCGGCGCCGCTCACCACCCCGGAGGCGTACGCACTGACGCACACCGCGTTCTATCTCGGGGACTTCGGCCGGACCGCGCCCGGTCTCTCCGGGCGTGAACGGGCGCACGCGGAGGACCTGGTCGACCGGATGCTGCGGCACTGCGTCGCGTACGACCGGTGGGACCTGGCCGCGGAACTCGTCCTCACCCAGTCCATCCTGGGGAGCGATCCGCTGCGCACGCCCTCGGGAGCCGCCGCCGTGGAGTGCCTGGCGCGGGCCCAGCGGCCCGACGGCGCCATCCCGGGCCGCTCGACGGCGCTCACGGCGCCGCCCTCCGCCCCCGCAGGGGAGTTCTTCCGGAAGGCGTACCACACGACCCTGGTCACCGCCCTCATGGCGCTCGCCGTCGCGTCGCCGGGGCCGTCGTGACAACGCGTCCGCGTCCGCGGCCCCGGCTCACGCTGACGCTGATCAACCGCGACTACACCCGGCTGTGGTTCGGCCAGGCCGTCTCGTCCGTCGGCGACGCCGTCTTCAGCACCACCCTGGTGCTGTGGGTGGCGACCGTCCTGGCCAAGGACGAGACCTGGGCGCCGATGGCGGTCAGCGGTGTCCTGATGGCGTCGAGCGCCGCCGTCCTCGTCATCGGTCCGCTCGCGGGCGTCTTCGTCGACCGCTGGGACAAGCGCGCCACGATGCTGCTCAGCGAGGCGGTCCGCGGCGCGCTCGTGGCCCTGCTGACCGTCGTCTCCTTCCTGCCGACCGACGCCCTCCCGGCGGGCGTCTGGCTCGCCCTCGTGTACGTGACGGTGCTCCTGCTGCACGCGGCCGGGCAGTTCTTCTCGCCTGCGCGCTTCGCGATCCTCGCGGACCTCGTCACCGGGGACGCCGACCGCGCCCGAGCGGCCGGCATCGCGCAGGCGACCGGCGAGACGGCGTGGATCATCGGGCCACCCCTCGCCGCGCCGCTGCTCTTCACCGCCGGAATCCAGTGGGCCCTGCTCTTCAACGCGCTGTCGTACGGGGTGTCGTACGTCGCCATCCGTTCCATCGGAGCGGGACCGGCGGCCTCGGGCCCGGCCGGGCAGGGGGCCGGGCGGAAGCCGGCCGAGCGCCCGAAGGGCGGTCTGCGGCGGGAGTTCACGGACGGCCTGCGCTTCTTCGCCCGCAGCAGGTTCCTGGTCGCGCTGCTCCTGCTCGCCGTCATCGGCCAGTTCGGCATCGGCGCGCTGAGCACCCTCAACGTCTTCTTCACCACCGACAACCTCCACGCGGAGGCCCATCTCTACGGGTACGTCGGCATGGCCATGGGCGTCGGCGGCATCACGGGCGCGCTGTGCGCGGGCCGGGTGGTGCAGTGGTTCGGCGCCCGGCGGAGCACCTGGATCAGCCTGCTCGTGAGCGGTGTGCTGCTCGTCGCGTACTCCCGTCAGAGCGGCTTCCTCGCCGGTGTCGCCGTGCTGTTCGTCTTCACCGTGCCGCTCACCGTCCTGAACACCGCGATGGCTCCGCTGCTGCTCGCGGCGGCGCCGCCGGAGTACCGGGGGCGGGTGATGGCCGTGTTCTACCCGGTGACGAAGCTGGCGTCGATGCTCTCGGCGGTCCTGTCCGGCTGGCTCGCCGGTTCCGTGCTCCACGGCTTCGCGGGCTCGGTCGGTGGCATCCGGTTCGGCCCGATCGACACGATCTTCGCGGTGTCCGGGCTGATCGTCGTGGTGTCCGGCGTCTACGCCTGGCTGTCCCTGCCCGGCACGGAGAGCGCGGAGAACGCGGAGAGCACGCAGAGCGCGGCCGAGGACGCCGGGGACGCCGGGGACGACGCGGACGCCGTCGAGAAGGCCGGTGCTGGTGCCGGTACGGCCGCGGCACCCGCCCCCCGTCCGCCCCGCCCCGAGAGAGGGAGCAGCGAGTGACCCCCGACGACGCCCGATCGAGACGGCTCCCGACCCCACGCGCCTACCCCCGTGCGGAGCGGCAGGACATCGTCGAGGAACTCCACGGGCTGCGGATCCCCGACCCGTACCGCTGGCTGGAGGACGCCGACGCCCCCTCGACGCTTCGCTGGAGCGCGGAGCAGGAAGCCCTGTACGAGGCGGAGCGCGGGGCCCTGCCCGGCCTGGAGCGGTGGGAGGCGGAGGTCGCGGCGCTCGACGCGGTCGACCGCGTCAGGTCGCCCAAGGTCCGCGGCGACCGGGTGTTCTGGCTGCGGCAGGGCGCCGGTCAGGAGCATCCGGTGCTCGTGGTCGCGGAGACCGGCCCGGACGCGGTGGAGCAGGTGCTGCTCGACCCCGGTGTCCTCGACCCGTCCGGGCGGACCGTGCTCGACGCCTGGGAACCCTCCGTGGAGGGTGATCTGCTGGCCTTTCAGGTGTCGCGGGACGGCACGGAGGACTCGCTGCTCCACGTGATGGACGTCGCCACCGGGAAGGTCGTCGACGGGCCGGTGGACCGGGTGCGGAAGTCGTCGGTCGGCTGGCTGCCCGGGGGCGGGGCGTTCTACTACGTCAGACGCCTGGACCCCCGGCTCAACCCCGGCGAGGAGCGCTACCACCGCCGGGTCTGCCTGCACCGGGTCGGGACGGCGGCCGACGCGGACGCCGTCGTGTTCGGTGAAGGGCGGGACGCCACCCAGTTCTACAGCGTCTCCGTGACGGCGGACGGCCGGTGGCTCGGCGTCACGGCCACGCTCGGCACCGGCCGGGGCACCGACCTGTACCTCGCCGACCTGACCGCGGGACCGCTCGAACGTCCGCCGCTGCGGCCGGTCCAGGAGGGCAGGGAGGCCGCCACCCGGCTACACGCCGTGCCCGGCACCGGCCCCCAGGACCGGGTGTGGCTGCGCACGGACCGCGACGCCGCCCGAGGCCGTGTCGTCGCCTGCCGGCCCGACGCGCTCCACCTGGGCCCCGACGCCTGGCACGAGGTCGTCCCGGAGCGGCCCGACGCGGTACTGACCCATCTCGTCGTGCTGTCCGGGCCCGAGCTCGACCGTCCGCTCGGCCTCGCCGCCTGGACCCGGGACACGGTCGCCGAGGTGACCGTGCACGACCTGGTGGAGGGCCGTCAGGTGGCCACGGTCCCGCTGCCCGGTACCGGCGCCGTCGGCGACTTCTCGGCCGGGCCGCCCGGCAGTCACGAGGCCTGGTTCGCGTACACCGACTTCGTCACGCCGCCGCGGGTGCTCCGCTTCGACGCGCGCACGTGCCGGGTGACGCGCTGGGAGCGCGACGCCCCGGACGGCCCGGCGGTCGGCGGCGCGGTGACCCGGCAGGTCGCCTTCCCGTCGAGCGACGGGACGACGGTCCGCATGTTCGTGATCTCCCCCACCGGAAGCCCGGACGTGCCGCGTCCGACGCTGCTCACCGGGTACGGCGGCTTCGGCCGCACGATGTCGCCCCGCTACCGCGCCCAGGTCCTCGCCTGGGTCAGGGCGGGCGGGGTGTTCGCCTGGGCGGGGCTGCGCGGGGGCGGCGAGGAGGGCGAGGCGTGGCACCGGGCCGGCAGTGGGCCGCACAAGCAGAACACCTTCGACGACTTCGCCGCCGCCGCCGACCGGCTGGTCGCGGAGGGCTGGACGGAACCGGGCCGACTCGCGATCATGGGCGGCTCCAACGGGGGACTGCTCGTCGGCGCCGCCCTCACCCAGCAGCCGGGAAGGTACGCGGCCGTGGTGTGCATGGCCCCGCTCCTGGACATGGTGCGGTACGAGCTGTCCGGCCTCGGGCCCAGCTGGACGCCCGAGTACGGCAGTGCGCGGGACCCGGAGCAACTGCCGACGCTGCTCGGCTACTCGCCGTACCACCGCGTGGCCCCGGGGACCGCGTACCCGGCGGTGCTGCTCACGGCCGCGGACGGCGACACCAGGACCGATCCGCTGCACGCCCGCAAGATGTGCGCGGCGCTCCAGCACGCCTCGTCGGGCGCCGGACCGATTCTGCTGCGGCTCGAGCGCGGCGTCGGCCACGGCGACCGCGCCGCGTCCCGGGCGGTGGCGCTGCAGGCGGAGTGCCTGGCGTTCCTCGCGGGTCAGGTGGGACTCCCGGCCCCGGAGCGGGGGGCGGGGGCGGGGACCTGAGGGGCGGCCACCGGAGGGGCGGGTGTCGCTGTTCCGGTGCGGGCTCCGCTCAGTCCGGGGCCCGCACCGGACATCCACGCGGCGCCGGTCCCTCAGCCCGGGGTCAGCACCGGCGTTCCAGTACCGGTGCCGCGGGCGTACAGCCTTATCAGGTACGGCAGTTCGTACTGGGCCGCGTGGGCGGTGACCTCGCCGCCGGGTGAGGTGACCATTCCGGCGTCGATCAGCGCCTCCACCACCCGTACGGCGTGCCGCTCGTCGCACCCGAGGGCCTCGGCCGCCTCGCTCAGGCCGAACGGACCGTCCCCCGTGCCCGCCGCGAGGCGACCCGCGTCCCGGCCGCACTCCGCCGGCAGCGCCTCCCAGCCGTCGGCGAGCCACCGCCGCACGGACACGTCCCCCGAGGTCAGCTCGTCGAGGGCCCCGACGGGGTCGGTGAGCCGGTCCGCGAACTCCCGCAGCGGTACGTGGCGGAGCACCGCGAGCCGCATGCCGCTGACCCGGACCGCGAGCGGCGACCCGCCGCAGGCGCGGACGATGCGCAGCGCGGCCTCCCGGTCGGCCCGCACCCGGCTCCCGCCGACGAGCCCGGTGAGCAGCTGGAGCGCCTCCGCGGTGCCGAGCGGCGGGACGGGCACCCGGTGTACGGGGGCGAGGCCGCCCAGCTGTCCGCGTGCGGTGAGCAGCACCCTGCCCCGGCCTCCGCACGGGAGGAGGGGCCGTACGGCGCGCTCCTCGGGCACGTCGTCCAGGATCACCAGGACGCGGTGCTCCGCGAGCCACTCGCGCCACGCCCCGGGGTCGGACAGCCCGGGTTGCCCCGTCCGTTCGCCGAGTTCCGCGAGCACGGAGGCCTGCGGGCGGGGGCGGCCGTCCGCCGCCCGCAGGGACACGCAGAGCCGTCCGTCGGCGAACCGGTCACCGAGCAGGTGGGCGGCGCGGACCGCGAGCGTCGTCTTCCCCGCCCCGGCGGGTCCTGACAGCAGTACGACCCCGCCGGCTCCGTCGTCCTCCAACGCGTGGACGAGGTACCGGAGTTCCTCGCCGTGGCCGGTGAGGTCGACGAGATCGGGAGGGAGGACGACCGGGGCCGGGCGGCGGGCGCCGGGGGCGGGGGCGACCTGGCCGCCGGCGCCGCCCGCCGCCCCGGCGCGGCCGTCACCCGCGAGGATCGCCCGGTACCGGGCCGCCATGGCGCCGCTCGGCTCAAGGCCCAGTTCCCTGGCGAGGAGCTGCCGGTAGTCGTCGTACACCGCGAGTGCCTCGGCCTGCCGGCCGGACCCGTGGAGCGCGCACATCCAGGCGGACCTGAGGCGCTCCCGCAGCGGGTGTCGTTCCACCAGGTCCCGCAGCCCCTCGGCCACCGCCGGCGCGCCGCCGAGTGCCAGCTCCGCCTCGGCCCAGTTCTCGTACGCCGTCAGATGGCGCAGTTCGAGCCGCTCGGCCTCCTCGGCGAGCCGGGGCGAGTGCCGCAGGTCGTCGCCGAGCGGCGGGCCCTGCCACAGGCCGAGGGCCTGCCGGAGGAGCCGGGCGGCGGGGGCGGGCCGCTGCCCCTCGGCGGCCCGCACCAGGGAACGGAACCGCAGGAGGTCGAGCTCGTCCTCCGTCGCGCGCAGCGCATAGCCCCCGCACGTGTGGGTGAGCCGCGGCCCGTCCCCGTCGTCCTCGCCGAGCAGCGCGCGCAGGGCGCTCACGTACACCTGGAGGTTCTTGCGGGCGGTGCGCGGGGGTTCCTCCGGCCAGACGGCGTCGGTCAACGCGTCGACGGAGACCGGGCTGTTGGCGGATCCGAGGAGCGTCGCGAGCACGACGCGCTGTTTCAACGGGCCGAGGGGAAGCGGCCGGTCGTCCCGGTGTACGGCGAGCGGGCCGAGGACGGAGAACCGGAGAGTGCCGGGTAAGGCTGCGGGTCTCGCGGACGGACGCGGCATCGAGCGAACCTCCGTAGGGGAACGGGAGTTGGTCGGTCCGCTCGATGATCCGCCGACCGGATCCGGCGCGCATCGGTGCGGGGCCCGCAGAGTCGCGGGACCGTCGACCGTGTCATGGGGGCCCGGACCCCCATACGGGCGGAGGTGTCCCCCATCCCGGGGCCGCCGGCCCCCAGCGAGCCGGGAGGCAGCGGGCGAGGTCGCCGCCCCCAGGGGCCGGGTCCGCCGCCCCCATCCCCCTTGTCCCGGTCAGGCCTGCCGCGCCCGTAAGACGGCGCCGGGCGGCGGTTCCTGGTCCTCCGCCCGTTCCGCCGACAGCGCGCACAGGGCTGAGCGGTCCGAACAGCCGGTCTTGGCCATCAGGCTCGCCATGTGCTTCTCCACGGTCCGGGGCGAGATGCACAGGCGCTGCGCGATCTGCTGGTTGCCCGGCCGATCCCCGAGGAGGGCGAACACCTCGTACTCGCGCGGTGTGACGCCCGCGGTGCGCAGCTCCGCGGGGATCCGCTCCCGGCCGCCCCTGCGCTGCGGGACGCTGACACCCGCCTGGCGCATCACGGCCCGGCAGGCCCCGGCCACCGGCTGGACGCCCGCCTCGTGGAAGTACTCCTCTGCTGTCCGCAGCCACGCGACCGGCTCGCCCCAGGAGTCGCGGAGGGCCGCCTCGGCGACGAGCCGCAGGGCGAGATGCCAGGCCTGCGGGAACACCGCCGCCGCACGGCCGGCCTCCTCCACGGCGCGGCGCGCGCCGTCCGCGTCGCCGTCGCGGCCGCGCAGCACCGCGTCCGCCATGCCGAGGAACATCCGGTTCCAGGCCAGCTGCCCGCCGGGCGAGGCGAGGGCCTCGCGGTACGCCTCGCGGCCGCGCGGGTCGCCGTCGAGGATCCGCAGCAGAGGGCGGAGCCCGTACCGTCCGCTGAGGTAGAAGAAGCTGGGGTGTTCCCGTTCCCAGAGCGCCACCGCGTCGAGTTCGGCGGCCGCCCGTTGCCGGTCCTCCGCCATCAGCGCACCGACGGCCTGGCACAGGCCGCGCTGCACGGGGACGAGCATCGATTCCTCGCCGCCCGCGCGGCGGAAGCGGAGCAGGGCCCGTTCCTGTTCGCGGCCCTTCCCCCGGTGGGCGGCGAGCATGGCGTCGACGAGGAGCAGATAGCGGTGCGCCGACAGGTTCTGGAGGCGGGCGCTGGCCTCCACGGACCGCTCGACGATCTCCCGGGCCCGGTCCCAGCGCCCGGTGAGGACGCTCTGCATGGCGAGCAGCCCGTCGACGGTCTGGAGCAGGGCGAGCGAGCCGAGTTCATGGGCCGCCGCGCGGGCGGTCTCCAGCTGGGTCGCCTCCCCGGTCCGCATGAACGCGTTGGTGCCGAGCCGTACCAGGGCCTCGGCCCTGCACACCGCGAGCCGGTGCTTCTCGGCGACTTCGAGCATCCGCACCAGGCAGGCGTCGGCCTCGTCGAAGCCCCGCTCGCGGGAGAGCAGGGCGAGGAGCTGCCATGCGCGACAGGCCACGACGGGCTGGTCGCCCTGTTCCGCGGTGAGTGCGGCAAGGCGGGCGGAACGTTCCGCCTCAGCGAGCCGCCCACGCCGACCGTCGCCCGTTTCGCCGGTGCCGCGCCGCCCGCCTCGGCCGCCCGGGCCGCCGGGGTCGTACTCGCCACCCCGGTCGTACTCGTCGTCCCGGTCGTACTCGTCGTCCCGGCCCGGCAGCAGTGCGAGATGGCCCTCGACCACCACGAGGGCCGCCGCCTGCTCCGGGCTGGGTGCGCCCCCGAAGAGGGCGCGGGCCGCCCGGATGCGGCGGCGTGCCTCCTCCTGCTGCTCCGCCATGGTCGCGACCCACGCGACCTGGGTGTGCGCCTGGGCCCGTTCCTCCGCCGCGCGGGAACCGGCGGGCGCGGGCGGCAGGTCGTCGAGCAGGGTGGAGGCAGCGTCGAGCTGCCCGGACTCGGCCTGGGCGATCGCGAGCCGTACGGTGATCGCGTCCCGCTCCTCCTCGGCCGCGAGCCCCCGGGCGCGTTCGAGCAGCACGGCGGCCGAGCCCGACGCTCCGGCGTCCAGCATCTGCCGCCCGACCTGGGCGTACTGCCGGGAGGCCGTCACCCTGTCCCCCGCCGCCAGCCAGAGGGTCGCCACCAACTGGCGCTCCTCGCCGGACAGTACGCCGGCGGACTCCTCGATGGCGGAGGCGGCCCGCCGGGCGAGCGCGGCCTGCTCGGCGGGCGGCAGGGAGGCCCTGAGCGCGTCCGCCGTCAGGACGTGGCGGAAGGTGTAGTCGTCGTGGGCGGCGCCGTCCGGGGCGATGATCCCCGCTTCGGAGGCCGACCGGAGATGGGCGAAGAGGGCCCGGTCGTCGAGCCCGGTGACCGCCCTGAGCGCCCCGACGGAGAACCGGCCGCCCAGCGTCGCCGCAATGAGCAGCAGGTCGCGCACGGGTTCGTCGAGCCGGTCGAGCCTCCGTGCCCAGCTGCGGACCGCGCCCGTCGGCACCGTCGCCTCGCCCTGATCGGCGAGCTGCCACCAGCCTTCGGCCCTGCTCAGCCGGCCCGTGTCGAGGAGGTCGGCGAGGAGGACCTCCACCAGGTACGGGTTGCCGCCCGCCCGCCGGGCGAGGTGCCGGTGCGCGGCCTGCGGCACCTCGCCCGGTCCGGCGTCCAGACACGCGTCCACCATCTCCCGTACGGCGGCGGCGTCGAGCGGCTCCAGCTCCCGCACCGACGCGGTGTTGCGGAGCTCCGCGGCGAGCGCAAGGTCGAGGGCCGGGCCGGGGTCCGGCCGCAGCGTCCCCACCAGCAGCACCGGCAGGTCCGCCACGTTGTCGACGACGTACTCGACGACGGCGATCGTCTCGGTGTCGGAGTCGTGCAGGTCCTCCAGGAGGATCACGCACCCCCGCTCGCGGCCGAGCACCGCGAGGAGTCTGAGCAGCGCCTCCGCCATCTCGACCAGCGAGATCGCGTATCCGGGAGCCACCGCGCCGGCCCGCCACTCCGGCACGAGTCCGGCCAGCGCGGGCCGGTACGGGACGAGTTCGGGGTCGTCGGGGGCCCCGGCCGCCCGGAACCGTGAGGACAGTGCCTCGATCAACGGCCGGAAGGGCACGACGAGGCCGGTGGACGTGGCACGGCCGCGCAGCACCGGCATGTCCCGGTCGTACGCGCGGAGGGCGCACTCGCCGGCCAGCCGGGACTTGCCGATCCCCGCCTCGCCGACGAGGAACACCGCCCGCCCGGCGCCCCTTCGGACTCCCTCCAGGGCATCGTCAAGCAGCCCGATCTCGGTTTCCCGCCCCACGATGACCGACGACGTCGCTCGCATGGGCGCAGGCTACTTGGTCCTTTTCGCTCACGGCAGTGGGCCGGGGACCACCCCGGCCGCCAGACGCTCCGTCAAGACGACATCCACGCCACTTCGCCGTGCGACGGCCTGAAATCCTCCCGCCCGGGGGCGGGAGCCCGGGCCGGGCGGCCTCGTTCAGACCCGTTCCAGCAGCGCGTTGCCGAGCTCACTCGCGGTGTAGTGGACCTCGCGCCGGTAGCGGTGGCTGGTCACCAGGCCCGTGTCGCGGAGCACGGCGAGGTGCTGCGAGACCGCTCCCACGCTCAGCCCGATCAGCGCGGCGCCGCTCCTTGGAGGGCCCTTCTGGGACAGCACTTCGGCGCCCGGACGGCCCTGTGGGTCGGGGCCCTCAGGGAACTCCTCGCCGTACTCCCCCTGCTCCTCTCGCCGCTTCGGGGGGCCCGTGAGCCCCGCCCGTAGCCTTCGTGACGTCGGCTCCACCCCGCGCGCCACGGCTCAGTCGAGACAGAACTCGTTGCCCTCGATGTCCTGCATCACGATGCACGACTCGTTGGTGCCGTCGGCGAGCAGCGTGCGCTGGTGTACCGCGCCGAGCGCGACCAGTCGTGCGCACTCGGCCTGGAGCGTGGCGAGGCGCTCCTCGCCCACGAGCCCGATGCCGGCCCGCACGCAGATGTGCACCCGGTTCTTGACGACCTTGCCTTCGGGCACGCGCTGGAAGAGCAGGCGCGGGGCCACACCCGAGGGGTCGACGCAGGCGAACCACTGCACCTCATGGTCGGCCGGCAGCGAGCGATGGTAGTCGTCCCACGTGTCGAAGCCCTCCGGCACCGGCGGTATGACGTACCCCATCACCTCGCACCAGAAGCGAGCGAGGCGCTCGGGATCCGCACAGTCGATGGTGACTTGGAACTGCTTGATCGTAGACATCGGCGCACCCTAACAGGGGGGCTCGCTTGCCCGTCCACCCATTTTCCAGGTCCGCGTGTTCCGGGATTCCGGGAGGCCGACCCCTGCGAGCCGCTGCCGCGTCGTGCGGGCCGCAGGGGATGAACCGGCGTACGGAGCCGGCCGCCCGGAAAGTCCCTAGGACAGCGGGATGGTGCCGGTGGTGTAGGGCATGTCCAGGGAGGCGGCGGCGTCGAGGCCCGTGCCGAGCAGCCTGCTGCGCAGTCCGAGGGCTCCGCTCGCTCCGAACGTCACCTCTCCCACGGGGTGCTCGTGGGCCGAGGTCTCCGCGCCGGCGCCGCCGTCGACGTACATCACCGAGTCACTGATCTGCATGGGTCCTCACTCGTCCTTGGTGTTCGCAGGAGTGGTGGTCGTGCCGGGTGGTGCGGTGGAGCGCTCTGGGGGGCGGTGTTGCGGCGAGGGCCGTGGCGCTAGAGCCCCGGGTCCGGGCCGGCGGACATCCGCAGGAGGAGCAGGGACGGTACGCGCTCCGGGAAGCCCGCCCGGAGGAGTCCGTGTCCGATTCCGGCGAGGCCGGTCAGCAGCCCGGGGTGTGCGACGCCGTCCGGCGCGCCGCTCCGGGCGCCGGTCTCCTCGACGGAGGCGAGGAGGGCCCCGGCCCGGCGGATCCAGTGCGGGCGTGCTTCCGGGAGCGTGTGGTGGCCGAGCAGTTCGCACAGTCCGGCCTCGCCGTGGCACAGGCTGTCGTCGGGAGCCGGCCGGTCCCGGCCCAGCCCTTCGGCGGCCTCCCGGGCCCAGGCCGCCAGCTGTGGGTCGTCCAGGGCGCCCGGCGCGTCCAGCACCGCGAGGGCGATTCCGGCGCGCCCTCGGCACCAGGCGGAGGCCCGGGCCTCGTCCCCTGTTTCCCCGGTCGGCGTACCGCCGGAGGCTCCCCCGTGGCCCCCGTCGACGGCCGCCCGCAGGGCGGTCAGGCCCGCGTTCCGGTACCGGCCACCGTCGCCGCCTCCGTCCCCGGCGCCCACATCACCGTCGCCGTCTCCGGCAGCCTCCGCGGCCTCCGCGAACCGCAGCAGAGCCCACCCGATCCCGGCCGCCCCCGTCGTGAACCCCCGCCCGGCAGCCGTGGGGCCGGTGGTGAGCAGCCGGTCCGCGCAGGCCCGCGCGGCCCGCCAGGTCTCCCGTGCCCCATGCCCGGATCCGGTGCCCGCCCCGTGGGCCGCAAGGAGGGCGGCGAGCCCGCCGGCGACGCCCGCGCCCACCCCGTACTCCCGCTCGGTCCGCGCCGCCTCCCCGGCGAGGCGGAGTGCGGCGGACGCCCAGGAGCCGACCTCCGGGTCGTCGAGGAGTCGTGCCGTCTCGCCGAGGGCGTACGCGATGCCGCCGAGTCCGGAGAAGGCGCCCGATCCCACGGCGCCGAGGTCCTCGGGCCGTGCGGGCAGTACGTCGAGCAGGCGGGGCACCGGGGTCAGGGCCGTTCGGGCCGCGTCCGCGTAGTGTGCGGCCCCGGTGAGCGCCGCCAACTGGGCGAGGAACAGGGCGGGGCCGGTGTAGCCGCCGGCCAGGTCCGCCGGCATCGGGCCGATGCGCCAGTAGCGGTTGTCCAGGAGTTCGAGGCCGATCCAGTTGCTGCGGGGGCCTTCGCGGTACGCGAGGGAGACCAGCTGGTCGCCGAGGGACCGGGCGGCCGAGAGCAGCCGCTCCGGCTCCGGGGCGCGGTCCGCCGTGCGGGTGCGCCGGCCCTCGGCGGGCCGGTGCGCGGGTGTGCGGGAGGTCGTCGCCATCGCGGAGCGCACGATCCGTTCCTGGTCCTGTCGGTCGACGGTGTCCAGGGCGGCGAGCTTCGCGGCGACGCGGTCGGTCCCGGGGAGTTCGGTGCGGCCGGCCGGCGGTCGCTCCGGTGCGCCCCACAGGGGGTTACGGCCCGGCCGGGCGGTGAACAACGGCACGTCTCCGTCCCAGAGTTGGGCGAGCTCCTCGTCGACGAGGCCGGGCGCGAGGACCGTGCCGAACGCGTCGGTCCGCAGGGTCTCGAAGACCCGCTGCCGCGCGTCCGCGTCCTTCAGGAGGTCGGGGTGCGTCGACTCGTCGAGCAGCGTGCAGTACATCCAGGTGGGGCGCACCACCACCCGTACCTCGTCCTCGGTGAAGGCCGTCAACAGGCCCGTACCGTGGAGGAGTTCTTCCCGGGCCGTGCTGATCGCCGTGTACCCGGCGCGGAATCCGGCGCAGAGCGCCTCGATGTGGGCGGCCGGCTCGACGGGGCCGCCGTCCGCCAGGCGGGGCCGGTTGGCGGACTCGCCGAAGGTTCCCGCCCTGCGGACCAGGCGCATCCGGTCGGTGCCGGCGTCGGCCCAGTCGGCCCGGGGCACGGGCGACACCGCCTCGTGGCCGCCGCCGACGGCGGACACGTCGAGGGCGCTGTGGTCGCCGACGAGGAGCTGGGGCAGCAGCCCGACCCGGTACACGGAGTCGTGGAGGGCGCGGGCCGCGGGGTCCTCCGTGGCGGCGGCGCCCGGCAGCGGCGGGTGGAACAGGGTCTCCACGTCGACGAGGACCGGGTGGGCGCCGACGGCGATCAGATTCTCGTGGTGCAGGTCGGTCCCGTCCAGCAGGTGCAGCAGCGCGAGGAGCGCGCCCTGGCGCCGGTAGAACGTCCCGACCTCCGCGGCGGTGGCGCAGGGGCGTGCGGCGACGAACTCCACCCAGCCGTAGGCGCCCCGGTCGAGCAGGCGCAGCGTGCGCAGGTCGGGGGCGTCGGGCAGTCCGTTGAACCAGGTGACGAGGTCGTTGAAGTGGCGGTGTACGGCGAGCGGGCGGGGTTTGTAGACCAGTCGGGTTCCGTCGGCGAAGCACAGCAGCAGCACGCTCCGGCCGCCCCGGTGTCCGTCGCCCGCGCCGGTCTCGACGCCGACGAGGGCGCCCGGTCCCCCGCCGGAGGCCCGCAGGAGTCCTGTGGTCAGCCGGTCGTGGTCGTCGGCGAGGCGCTCCAGTGCTTCGGCGACGGCGTCCGCCGTGTCGAGCGCCGCCCGCCCCAGGATCCGTGCGAGCACCGGCCGTCCGGCCAGCAGGGCCGTGAGGCCGCGCCGGGAGGCCGTACGTCCCAGGAAGTCCCGGAACCGGGCCCTTGTGTCGGCCCCGTCGAGGCGTTCGGCGGTCCGCGCCTCGTGCAGTTCGAGGACCAGTGTCCGTGCCGCCGCCCGTGCGAGCCTGCCGCTGAGCTGCCGCTCCAGGTCGCCGCGTACGGCGGTGATGTCCACGAGGTTCCGTGCCCGCGGTGACAGGCCGCGCTCCAGCCGCTCCCCCGCTCGGGCGGTGAACGGCCGCAGCACCCACGCGAAACCGCTCAGCCCCGGATACTCCCCCTCGGGCGCGACGGCCTCCTCGGGCGCTGCGGCGGTCACCGCTTCGGTGAACGCGGCCCAGTCCGGGCGCCGTTCGTCCCCTTCACCGGAGACCTGTCCGGCCTCCCACCACCGTTCGACGGCCGACAGCGACGTCTCCGCCCGCCCGTGTCCCGTCCTCGCCGCCATCGTCCCTCCTCCGTCACCCGGCCCACCGCTCGGCGCCTGCCCCGATCCTGGTACGGAGGGCGCCCGCGCGGCATGGGTGACGGTCCCCCATGTTTCCGGTGTGCGCGGAGTACGGGTCAGGCCGGCTTGCGGGCCTCGATGAGGAAGCGGGTGGTGTGCGCGACGAACGGGCCCTCGGCCACGATCCGTTCGTGCAGTTCCCGCAGCCGGTCGCGGTACTGGTCCACGGTGAAGCCCGGCACCATCCAGATCACCTTGCGCAGGAAGTAGACGACCGCGCCGATGTCGTGGAACTCGGTGCGCAGGGACTCGGAGCGCAGGTCCACGACCTGGAGGCCGGCCGCCTCGGCCGCCCGGCGGGCCTCGTCGGGGTGGCGTGCGCGGCGCACCTCCTGCGGCTGCGGGCCGAGGAAGTACTCGACCAGCTCGAAGACGCTGGCCGGGCCGACCTGCTGGGAGAAGTACGTGCCTCCCGGCCGGAGGACCCGGGCGATCTCGTCCCACCAGACGGTGACGGGGTGCCGGCTGACCACGAGGTCGAAGGCCTCGTCGGCGAACGGCAGCGGCGGCTCGTCCTCGTCGGCGACGACGACCACCCCCAGGGGGTGCAGCAGGCGGGTGGCCTTGACCACGTTCGGGGGCCAGGACTCCGTGGCCGCGACCAGGGGCGGCAGCGTCGGCACCCCGGCGAGGACCTCTCCGCCGCCGGTCTGGATGTCGAGGGCGGCCGTGGCCCGTGCCATCCGTTCGCCCATCGCGCGCTGGTAGCCCCACGAGGGGCGCTGCTCGTCGGCGCGTCCCCGCAGCCAGGAGAAGTCCCAGCCTTCCACCGAGACCGATTCGGCCTCGGTGACCAGATCCTCGAATGTTCGTGACATCCCTTGATCTTCGCAGGTCGGCCTCCGGATCGGGGACCGGCGCGTGGATCAGGACAGGCGCTTGCGGACGGCTGCCGAGAGGCGGTCGACCGCCATGATCAGGACGAGGACGACGAGGATGTGGGTCAGCATCTCGTCGAACTGGAACAGCTTGATGGACTGGTTGATGAGGAAACCGATGCCTCCCGCGCCGACGAGGCCGAGCACCAGCGAGGAGCGGACGTTGACGTCGAGCCGGTAGAGGAGCAGACCGATCAGCTGGGGCGTCACCGTCGGCAGGAGGGCGTGCGCGGCGATCTGCACCCGGCCGGCGCCGGCCGAACGGAGCACCTGGGCGGGGCCCGGGTCGGCGTCCTCCACGGCCTCCGCCCACAGCTTGCCCATGACGCCGATGTTGTGGAGCACCAGGGCGAGGACGCCCGGGAAGGGGCCGAGGCCCACCGCCGTGACGAAGACGAGGGCGAAGACCACGTCGGGAACGGCCCGCAGGAACGAGAGCAGGGAGCGTGCCGCCTGGTAGACGGCCCGGGAGGGAGCGGTGCCGCGGGCGGCGAGCAGGGCGAGGGCGAGCGAGAACGGCACGGACAGGGTGGTGCCGAGGAGGCCGATCCAGAGGGTCACCAGGGCGCCGTCGAGGCTCGGTTCGAGGACCTCCCAGCTCAGGTCGGGTGGGATGGCCTCGGCGAGGAAGTCGGCCATGCCCCGCCATCCCTCGGCGAGCGCGCCGAAGGACATCTCGGTGGCGTCCCAGGCCAGCACGTGGGCGGCGACGATCACGGCGGTGACGACGGATCCCGCGAGCGCGGCTCGCGGCCTGCGCGGCTTGGGCGGTACGGGGAGTCTCCGTACCTCGTTGAGCAGGGTCATCACACGGCCTTCACGATCGCGGGCTGGTAGAGGAGCTCGACGTCCTGGCGCGGCGGTCCGTCGAGGACGACGTGTCCGTCGCGCAGGCCCACGACCCGGTCGGCGTGCCGGGCCGCGAGGGAGGGCTGGTGCAGGACGGCGAGGACGGCGAGCCGCTCCTCGTGGGCGAGTTCGGCGAGCAGGGCGAGCACCTGCTCGGAGGCGGCGGGGTCGAGCGCGGAGACGGGTTCGTCGGCGAGCAGGACGCGGGGCCGCTGGCACAGCGCGCGGGCCACGGCGACCCGCTGCTGCTGCCCGCCGGAGAGGCTGCCGGCCCGGTCGTGGGCGCGGTCGGCGAGGCCGACGCGGTCGAGGCAGGCCATGGCCTCCTCGCGCAGCTCCCGGGGGAAGAGCGCGGGGACGAGCGACCGGCGCAGCGGGAGCCGGCCGAGGGCGCCCGCGCACACGTTCTCCAGGACCGTGCGGCGGCGGACGAGGTGGATGTGCTGGAAGACCATGGCGATGTCGAGCGGGTCGCAGCGCCTGCCGTCGAGGGTGACCTCGCCCGCCGCCATCGGCGCGAGGCCGGCGGCGGCGCGCAGCAGGGTCGACTTGCCCGAGCCGTTGGCGCCGAGGACCGCGAGGAGTTCACCGGGGGCGACGGTGACGTCGACGGCGTGGACCACCTCGCGTGCGCCGTAACGGACGGTGATTCCTGTCAGGGCGAGCATCAGACGTCCTTCTCGGTGAGCTTGAGCGTCTCGGCGAGGTCGAAGAGCGGCTTGTACGTGGACTTGTCGACGGGCACGAGCGGCGCCGGCGGGTCGACGTCGAGGAGGGCGCCGATCTTGCCGACCTTGTCGGCGGGGAGGCCGAGCAGCGCGTCGCGGACGGCCTTCTTGAAGGCCTCGTCGTGGTCGCCGCGGACGGTGATCGGGTCGTTGGGGATCGGCTCCGACGTCCAGACCTTGCGGAACTTCGACGGGTCGAAGGTGCCGGAGCCGGTGGCGCTGCCGAGCTGCTGGGAGTTGATCTCGGCGGCGTCGACGGTGCCGTTCACCAGGGCGAGCAGGGCTTCGGGGTGGCCGCCGGCGTAGGTGACCTTGACGTCGTCCTTCTTCAGGCCGGCGTCGAGGAGGGCCTTGCGGGGCAGGGCGTCGCCGGAGGTGGAGCCGACCGAGCCGAGGGCGAGGGAGTGGCCGCGCAGCTGCTCGATCGTGGTCACGTCGGAGCCCTTGGGCACCCATATGCCGGCGGTGTAGCTGGACAGCTTGCCGTCGGTGTCGCCGAAGGAGGCGACGGCCTCGGCCTTGGCGCGCTTGCTGGCGAAGACGTAGCCGAGGGGGCCGAAGATGCCGATGTCGAGCTTGCCGTTCTCCATGGCGAGCACCTCGGCGGAGTAGTCCTCGGTGATCGTGAGCTCGACGGGGCAGTCCAGGGCCTCGCTGAGGCCGTCGGCGAGCACCTTGGCGGCGGGGGTGAGCTTGGCGGGGTCCTCGAAGGGCTCGACGCCGAAGCGGATCCTGCCGTCGGGGCAGGTGGCGGAGCGCGGCGCGTCGGAGCCGCCGCCGCAGGCGGTCAGCGTGAGGGCGGCGACGAGGAGGCCGGCGAGGGCGGGGCGGCGGACGGACATGGTGGACTCCGGGTGGTGGTGGGGGCCGAGGGCGCCGGGGCGGAGGAGGCCGAGGGGCGACGGTCGGCGCAGACGCGGAACGTACGGGGGAGGTACGGGGGAGGCGCGCGGGAGGGGCGGTGCGGAGTGGCTCGGCGGGGTGGGCTCGTGGCCCTTTCCGGTCCGGCAACGGCACGTTTTCAGCCGCTGCCACCCCCGGTCAAGGCCTTGTATGTACAAGCAGCCGGTTGTTCACCTGCGCGTCGACCGGACGATGCTCGTCACGCATCGGGGCGATTTCCTCCGCCGTTCAACGGCCTTTGGCTGTATCTACAAGCGCACGGGACGCATGGGAGCGCGGGAGCGGGGCAGGCGGGCCCTGGGCGGGACACGACGTCCGTCCGTACCGACACGGAGAAGGGAAGGACGACAGGGAACACCTCGTCGTCCTCCACCAACCGGAGGAGTTGTTGTTCGCGTGACTGAGCATGCGTGGAGCTACGGTCCGACCTCGGGCCATCTGGCCGGCACGGTCCTGACCGGATACAAGGTCGAGGCGACCGACGGCAGCATCGGCAAGGTCGACAAGCACTCGGACGAGGTCGGTGACGCCTACCTGGTGGTCGACACCGGCGTGTGGATCTTCGGCAAGGAGGTGCTCCTCCCGGCCGGCCTCGTCTCCCGCGTCGACCCGCAGGAGCAGAAGATCTACGTCGACTGCTCCAAGGAGCAGGTGAAGGACTCCCCCGAGTTCCACCGCGAGACCCACCTCGGCGACGCCCAGTACCGCGACCAGCTGGGCACGTACTACCACCGCCCCGGCGGTTTCATCTGAGACGCCACCCCTGGCACGACGTACGGGAGGGGCCCGGACTCCATGAGTCCGGGCCCCTCCCGTGCCTGCGGCTAGGACACCGGCCCCGGCCCCTCCAGCTCGGCCAGCCGGACGGTGCACAGGCCGCCGCGCGCGGCCTTCACCTCCGTCACCTCCAGCTGCGTGCCGGGCGCGAGGATGTACTCCTCCTCGCCCGTGAAGGCGGAGAACCGCCGGATCCCCACGGCCCGCGCGGGCGTCACCTCGAACAGCGTCCGCTTGCCGCGGCTCCCGAGGAACGACCTGGCCACACCCAGCTCGGACGTGCACGACGACACGCCCCACCACGTCACCGTGCGTCCCACCGGGTACTGGGACCGGAGGTCGAGCGCCACACCCCGCCACAGGGGCTCCGTCCGCACCGGCAGCGCCTCCATCGCCGAGAACAGCAGCCGCAGATACGGCAGGTACGGCAGCAGCCGCTCCCGGTCGGGGGAGCGCAGCACGGAGTTGATCTCGCGGTAGAACGCCGACTCGCAGGTGTAGAGGTACAGCGCCGAGATCGCGTCGGCGGACAAGCCGTCCACGCCCGCCACCGCTCCGGCCGACCCGTTCACGGCCGCACCGGCCAGGTCGGCCGCGGCCTGCGCCGCCGCGGCCTTGGCCTCGCCGAACCGGCTGGACCGCTCGATGTGCCGGTCCAGGTTCACGAGGACCCGCGACACCGGCTCGACGGCCTTCTGGAAGTCCATCAGCGGCGTGTCGAACACGCCGGTGATCGGCGGCAGGACGAGCCCCTCGTCCTTGACGCTGGTGAGCCGCTCCAGATACAGCTGGTGCAGCTCCATCGTCGACGCGATGAACGCCCCCATCCGCTCCGCGACACCACCGCCGCTCCCGGGGCCGCCGGCCCCCGCCGCGTCCCGGTCCCAGCCCTTCCGCGGCAGCCAGTCGACGGGCTCGGCCCCCACCGCCGCCAGGGCGTCGTTCACATGGGAGAAGTGGTCCCCCTCGCAGAAGATGTCGCCCTGCGCCGCCGGGTTCGCGTGGTCGAGGTGCCGGACCTCCACCCCCGGGTACTTCTTCTCCAGTCGTTGGACGACTCGCTTCAGGCTCCGGGCGTGGGCGCCCCACCAGGCGAACACCACCCCGCGGTCCTCCTCGTCGGCGTCCTGCTTCGCCCGCAGGATCTCCTCGACGATCTGCTCGGCCACCGGCCGCCAGAACGACGTGTGCCGTTCCGTCGCCATCGCCCCGTCCGCGCTCGCCGTGAGGGACGCGTTGAGCAGCAGGACACCCTGGGTCAGCATCGCCTGGAACCACTCCGGCGGCGGCACCGTGTCCTCCTTCTTCAACAGGCCCCGGATGTCGGCGATCGGCGTCTTCTTCGCTATGCCGTACTTCCACATCGCGGCGGCCTTGATGAGGCAGCGGATGCTGACCACCCGGCCGAACTGGCTGTCCTGCCAGTCGTTGAAGGTGTTGTCGAACATCGCGATGCCGGTCGCGCTCTCCGCCCGCGGATAAGGGTTCTGTCCGAAGACGACCACCTTCCACTTCTGCGGCGGATGCGGCTTCAACGCCTGGAAGGTCAGCTCCCGCACCGGAACCACCTCCGGGCTGCGCTTCGTCCCGATGACAGCGGCTGCCCCCGGCTGCGCCTCGATGACCGGCGCCAGCAGCGGCAGCCACGGCTCACCGCCCCCGGTGAACAGCTCTGCCAGGCCCAACGGGTCCTCTGCCGGGGCGCCTTGCTCCGCCGCGGCGGGAACGCAGGCGTCCTTCGCGAGGGCCGGCGGCACGTTGATCCGGACCCTCTGCTCGGGCGCGGCTCCCTCGATGTCGTCGAGCTGGCCCAGTACGGCGGCCCTCAACTCGTCGTAGTCCGCGAACCCGTGGTCGCGGAACAGCGTGTAGCCCGTCCACATCAGGTTGGCGCACACCCGCGCGGGCACCCGCCCCGTCCGCGCGCCCATCCCCACGAGCGCCACCGACCGGATGCTGCCGGGCTCCGCACGGTTCTGCAGCTGCACCGCCTGGAACGCGGCCGCGCACGCCAGCGCCACGTTCATGGTGTCGCTGACGTTCTGCGAGGACCCCCGCATGGTCGGCGTCGAGATCAGGAACCGCGGCACGGCCGCCCCGGAGGGGACGCACACCGCGCTGCCCACCGGCAGGCTCCCCGCGAACCGGTCACGGATCGCCCGCTGGACCCGCACCTGGATCCCGGCGCCGAGGAACCGCTTGACGACCGCGTCGACACCACCGTCCATCCGCCCCCGCGCGTTCGTCGGGGACACCCACGCGTCCACATCGACATCGAGGAGGGAACCCCGCCGGATCTCGACCTCGGGCGTGTCCGCGAACGCGGACCGCCAGGCCGCCACCACCTCGTCGTTCACGTCCACCAGAACGACCCTCAACGCACCTGCGCCACCCACGAATCCACCCCTCCGGCACGCTCTCGCGCCCGCTCTCGAACACTCCCCAAGCTAGTGCGACCCACTGACAACGGAGGTCCGCCCGGACGGCTCGCGGCCGCTCCGGGCGACGCCCCTGAAGTGCGCGGGGGGACTCCCCCGCCGTCCCTGGCCGTGGATGATCAAGTCAAGTACGCTGCAATCGCGCCAGGGTGTCTTTGGGAATCACCCCGGTCGACGCCTGGGGGTTCCCGTGTTCAACGCCGCGTTGCTCGATCTGCCGTTTCCGCCGCGCAGCAATCCCCGCCAGGGGTCCGTGGCACCCTCCCACCACGACTGGCTGCTCCGACACGACGGGCTCGCCGGGGTCATCGACCGTACGGCGTACGCCCGTTGGGACGTGCCGCGTCTCGCCGCCTTCACCAGCCCCGACTGCGCCACCGACGACCTCGTCCTCGCCGCGGACCTGCTCAGCTTCTACTTCTTCTTCGACGACCGGTTCGACTCCGACCTCGGCCGGGCCCCCGCGCGCGTGGCGGAGGTCTGCGCCCGCCTGACGGCCCTCATGCACGGGGGCGGTCCCGCGCCCGGCGCCCGTACCCCTGTCGAGGAGGCCTTCGCCGACCTCTGGGAGCGCAGCCTGCGCGGCATGTCCGCGCGGTGGCGGGCCCGGTCCGCCTACAACTGGGAGTGGTACTTCGCCTGCCACCCCGCCGAGGCGGCCGGCCGGCTCTCCGGCCGGCTTCCGGACCGGGAGGGCTATCTGGCGCTGCGCCGGGGCACGGCCGCCATGGAGACCCTCTTCGACATGGTCGAGCGGCTCAACCGGTTCGAGCTGCCGCAAGAGGTGCTGCACCACCCGGCGTTCCGCCGGATGCGTCAACTGGCCGCCGACATACCGTCGTTCACCAACGACGTGCACTCCTACGCCCAGGAGATCGCGCGGGGCGATGTCGCCAACCTGGTGATGATCGTCCGCGAGGAGCGCGGCGGCACGCCCGAGGAGGCGGCCGCCCAGGTGATGCGCGAGGCGCAGGCGATGGTCGACCGCTTCGTGGAGCTGTCCTCCGAGGTCCCCGAGATCTGCGACCTGCTCGGCCTCACCCCGGCCGCACGCGAGGCCGCCCACCGGTACGTCGACGGCCTCGCCGCCTGGATCGCCGGCTACCACCGCTGGGAGGTAGACACCGGCCGCTACGGCCACTGAACCGCGAGCCGCCGCGTCCCGGCGGGCCCGGGAGCGGGACGACCCGACGGCCCCCGCCGAGCGACTTTCGGCCAACCACCGAGAGGCCGCCGGTCGACCGGCCGCTCAACCCACCGGTCGACCCGCCAGAAGACCCACCGGTCGACCCGTCTGTAGACCCACCGGTCGACCCGTCTGTAGACCCACCGGTCGACCTGCCTGCAGCCCCGCCTGCCGACCCCTCAGCCGACCGTCAGGACGATCTTGCCCGTGGTGCGGCCCCGCTCGCCGATCTCGTGGGCCTTCCCCGCCTCGGCCAGCGGCAGCACGGTGTCGACCACCGGCCTCAGCTCCCCGCGCTCCACGAGCGCCGCGATCTCGCGCAGGCCGAGGTGGTCGGGTTCGACCAGCACCCAGACCGCCCGCACACCGTCCTGGGCGGCCGCCGGGACGTCGTCCGGTCCCGGCAGGGTGATCAGCCTGCCCCCGGCGCGGAGCACCTTCAGGGAGCGCTCGGCCGTCTCCCCTCCGAGGCCGTCGAGGACGACGTCCACTCCGGAGACGACGTCCTCGAAGCGGGCCGCACGGTAGTCGACCACCTCGTCCGCGCCGAGCCCGCGCACCAGCTCGTGCTTGGGCTCGCTCGCCGTGCCGATGACGTACGCCCCCCGGGCCTTGGCGATCTGCACGGCGAGGTGCCCCACGCCTCCGGCCGCCGCGTGCACGAGGACCCGCTCCCCGGGGCGGACGTCGGCCGTGTCGACGAGGGCCTGCCAGGCGGTCAGCGCGGCGAGCGGCAGCGCCGCCGCCTCCACGTGCGTCAGGGAAGCCGGCTTCGGTGCGAGGTGGCGGGCCGGTGCCACCACGTACTCGGCGTACGCGCCCGCCTGGCGCGGGAACAGCGGCATCCCGAAGACCTCGTCACCGGGGCGGAGGCTTCCCACGCCGGGTCCTACGGCCTCGACCGTGCCGGACACGTCCCAGCCGACGACCGGGACGGCGTCCCAGTCGATGAGGGCGCCGCTCGCGCGGGTCTTCCAGTCCACGGGGTTCACGCCGGCCGCGTGGACCCGTACGAGGACCTCGTTCAGACCCGGCGCGGGGCGCTCCACCTCGCGCTCGACCAGGTTCTCGGGTCCGCCCCACTGCTCCACGACCATCGCACGCATACCGTCTGCCTCTTTCGTCTCTCGTCAGCCGCACGCCGCCGGACCCATACCGGCGGCGACCACTTCACGATCGGGCATCCCGCCCCGCGACGGCATTGGCCGTCAGGCCACTATGTGACAGGATCTGGCCATGAGTACTCCCAGCGGGCCGGCCGTACGGAACGAGCGCCCGGGGCAGCCGGCGCGGCTCCACCGCATCGCCGTGCTCGCCCTCCCCGGCGTGCCGCCCTTCGAACTCGGCATCCCCTCCCGGGTGTTCGGCAGCGCCATGGACGCCGAGGGCCGCGCCCTGTACGAGGTCACCGTCTGCACCGCCGACGGCGGCCCCGTACTCAGCGACGCCGGTTTCACCGTGCAGCCGGCCGCCGGTCCCGAGGCGCTCGCCGAGGCCGACACGGTGGTCCTCCCGCCCACGCACGCCATGCCCGAGCTGGGCAGGGGCGGCCCGCTGCCGCCCGAGGTCAGCGCCGCCGTCGCCGGCATCCGGCCGGGCACGCGGCTCGTGTCGATCTGCTCCGGGTCGTACGTGCTCGCCGCCGCCGGCCTGCTCGACGGCCGGCCGGCCACCACCCACTGGAATCTGGCGCCGGAGTTCCGCCGGGCCTATCCCCGGGTCAAGGTCGACGAGGAGGTGCTCTTCGTCGACGACGGCGACGTGCTGACCTCGGCCGGCGTGGCCGCGGGTGTCGACCTGTGCCTGCACATGATCCGCCGCGACCACGGCGCCGCGGTCGCGAACCGCGCCGCCCGCATCTGCGTCGTACCGCCCTGGCGGGACGGCGGTCAGGCCCAGTTCATCGACCGCCCGGTCCCCGAGCCCACTCTGGCCAGTACGACCGCCACCCGCGCCTGGGCCCTGGAGCACCTCGGGGAGCCCCTCACCCTCGCCCGGCTCGCCGACCACGCCCGGATGAGCCTGCGGTCCTTCACCCGCCGGTTCCGTGACGAGGTCGGCATGACACCGGTGCAGTGGCTCACCGCGCAGCGTCTCGAACTCGCCAAGCAGCTGCTCGAGAGCACCGATCTCACGATCGACCTGGTGGCGCACCGGGCCGGGCTCGGCTCGGGGAACTCACTGCGCGCCCACATGAGGACGGCGTTCGGCATCTCGCCCGCCGCCTACCGCCGCGCCTTCGGGAAGGGCTAGGGGGCGCACCGCCGACCGTCCCGCACCGCGTACTCCCTATCGCGTGGAGTCGCCTGCGGTGCCGAAGGCCGCCAGGAAGGTGCGGACGGCGGCGCGGGCGAGCTGACGCAGTTCGGCGTCGTCGAGCTGACGGGTGCCCATCCGGGAGCGTGCCTCCAGCGGGCCGGTGAGCAGGGCGATGAACTGTTCGGCCGCCTGGTCGGGGTCGTCGGCGCGCAGGCGGCCGGCGAGGGCGAGGCGTGCCAGCCGGTCGGCGAGGGCCTGGCCGAGGCGGTGCGGTCCGTGCTCGGCGACGATGTCGACGAGGTCGGGGAACTGGGTGATCTCCGCGTAGAGCAGCCGCCGCAGCGCGCATGAGCGGTCGTCGGTGTGCAGCCGCAGCAGCTTGTGCCCGACGTCCTCCAGGGCGGCACGCAGGTCGCCGGGTTCCTTGAGCGGTTCGAGGGCGGCAAGCCGCTCGTCCAGCTCGACCTGGGCCGCGGCTCGTACGGCCTGCCGGAACAGCGTCGCCTTGTCGTTGAGGTGGTTGTAGACGGTGGGCTTGGCCACCCCCGCCTCGGCGGCGACCTCCTTGACGCATGCCTGGGCGTAACCGCGGCGGGCGAACACGGTGAACGCGCCCTCCAGGATCGCCTGCCGCCGGTCGGCCTGTCCGCGCGTGATGGTCATGGACTCGATTGTACTCACCGGTTCAGGTTCATGAACCCGGTGGTTGCGCATGGTCTAACGGGACCAATAGATTGAACCCATGAGTTCAAAAATCGATGACCACCTCGACCACCGGTTACGGGCGACGATCGGCGTGGTGCTGCTCGGCGGGTTGCTCGGCATCCTCAACAGCTCGATGGCCGCGGTCGCCACCGGCACACTGGCCGCCGCCTTCCGCACCTCGCTGAGCACCGTCGGGTGGGCCTCCACCGGGTTCCTCCTCGCCGTCACCGCCACCATCCCGTTCACCACCTGGGCCGTGGACCGGTTCGGCGGCAGGCGGCTGTGGCTGATCGGCCTGGCGGTGTTCGCGGGAGGCGCGCTCGCGGCAGGGGCCGCGTGGAACGTCGGCAGTCTCATCGCCTTCCGCGCCCTCCAGGGCGTCGGCGCCGGGATCCTCGACCCGCTCGTGCTGATCCTGCTGGCCCGCGCCGCCGGTCCCCGGCGCGCCGGACGCGTCATGGGCCTGATGGGGGTCGTGCTCTCCCTGGGCCCCGTCCTCGGCCCGATCGCCGGCGGCGCCGTCCTGAACGGCCTGTCCTGGCGCTGGATGTTCCTCCTCAGCGTGCCGCTGGGCGCCCTCGCCTACCTCCTCGCGCTGCGCGTGATCCCGGCCGATCCCCCCGCCGATCCGCAGGCGCGCCGACAGCGCCTCGATGTCCTCGGCCTGTCCCTGCTCGCCCCGGGTTTCGCCGCCCTGGTCCTGGCCCTGTCGCAGACGGCCGAACACACCGCGTTCACCGCCTGGCAGGCGCTGTCCCCGCTGGCCGTGGGAGCCGTACTCCTCACCGCGTACTGGCTCCACGCCCGCCGCGCCCGCCGCGTCCCGCCCCTGATCGACACGAGGCTGTTCGCCGGCCGCGGCTTCACCGCCGGCGTGGCCGTCATGGGCCTGGGCGGCCTGGCGAACTTCGCCGCCCTGTTCGTGCTCCCGCTGTACTACGAGCAGGCCCGTGGGCACGGTGTGCTGGCCGCCGGGCTCCTGATCGCTCCGGCCGGGCTCGGCGGCGCCGTCGCCATGCCGCTGGCCGGACGGCTGTCGGACCGGCTCGGCACACGTGCTCTGGCCTCCGGCGGTGCGTTGCTGGCCCTGCTCAGCGCGCTTGCCTTCACCTTCGTCGACGCCCGCACCTCCGAGGCCGTGCCGGTCCTCGCGGCCCTGGCTCTCGGCCTGGGCATGGGCTGTTTCAGCGCGCCCACCATGGGCTCGCTGTACCGCACCCTGCCCGGCCCCCTGGTCGCGCAGGGCAGCTCGGTGCTCTACGTCCTCAACCAGCTCGGCGCGGCCCTGGGCATCGCCCTGGTCACCCTCGTCCTGCAGACGTCCAGCGGCCCGGTCTCCGGCCTCCACGGCGTGTTCTGGCTGGTCGCCGCGATGCTCGCGATCGTGCTCGCCGCCACCCGGCTGCTGCCCGACCACCCCGCGGCCCCGGCCGCCCGGGAAGAACCCGCCCTGCTCGGAAAGGCATCCTCATGACCACGACCGTGATCACCGGTGGCACCGACGGGAGGGGCCGGGCCCTGGCCCGCACCTACCTCGACCGCGGCGACACCGTCGTCATCGTCGGCCGCGACCCCGCCGAAGCGGCCGCCCTCCCCGAAGCCCGTTTCATCCCCGCCGACCTGAGCCTGGTCGCCGAGAACCGGCGCGTCATCGACGCCGCCCGCCTCGATGACCTCACCCGCCGCCTGCTGCGCTCCCGGGAGCTGTGAACCCATGACCGAGACATGGACCGCCGCCTACCGATCCGCCCCCGTCAGCCCGTACGAGCCCACACCGCTCGTCCACCCCTCCCGCGGCTTCGGCGACCAGACCCTCCGTCAGGTCGTCCGCGTCCGCGGCGGCGGCGACCGCCTGCGGGTGCGGCTGAGCAACCTGTACGGCAAGGAACCGCTCGCCCTCGCCCGCATCCGGTGCGCACTCCACGCCACCGGATCCGCGATCGTCCCCGGGACCGACACCCCGGTCACCTTCGGCGGGTCCCCCGAGATACGCATCGACGCCGGGCAGGAGGCCGTCAGCGACGCGGTCGACCTCCCCACGACCGCCGAGACCGACCTGGTGATCAGCACCTATTACGCGACGCCGTGCGAACCGGCCACGTACCACCCCTTCGCCCTGCAGACCGGATACCTCGCCGCCGGCGACGTCACCTCCCACCTCGGGACAGCCCGCCCGGAACAGGTCGAACCCCGCTTCCACCTCACCGGGGTCGACGTCCGCACCCCTCCCGGCCGCCGCGTCGTGGCCGCCTTCGGCGACTCGCTGACCGACGGCGTGGGCACGACGCCCGGAGCCCACCTGCGCTACACCGACCAGCTTGCGCGGCGCGTCGCCTCGGCGGGCCTGTCCCTGATCAACCTGGGCATCGCCGGCAACCGGCTGCTCACCGACGTCTTCGGGGAAAGCGGAACCGCCCGGTTCGACCGTGACGTACTCGCCGCGCCGGGGGTGACCCATCTGATCGTCCAACTCGGACTCAACGACATCTGCCTCCCCTCGACCCAGGGAGCCCGGCCGCCGTCCGTGGACGAACTCGTCGACGGATACACCGCCCTCGCCGAACGCGCCCGGCAGCACGGCCTGACAACGGTCGTCGCGACCATCACCCCGTTCGGCGGCGCCGAAGCGATCAGCCCCGGGTTCGACAATCCCGAGAACGAGGAACTCCGTCGGCGCGTCATCCGGTGGATCCGCACCAGCGGCGAGTTCGATGCGGTCGCCGACCTCGACCGGGCCCTGCGCGACCCGGCGGCTCCGACCGCGCTCGCACCCGCCCATGACAGCGGCGACCACATCCACCCCAACGACGCGGGAGCACTCGCCATGGCCGCCGCGATCGCCGACGCGCTCCCCGACTGACGGGGCGGGGGGGCCGGGCGGTCGTGCGTAGGACCGGCCGGCGGGGGTACCCGCCGGGACATGGCTGATCGGAACACCCCCCATGAACGCCCCGCGGAGGCCGCCGCTCCGGAGCCGGAGGACGTCGGTCCCGGTCCCGGGGTCGAGGAGCGCGCGCCCGACTCGCCGACCGAGCTGCCGGGACGCTCCTGGGTCGCGGTCCTCAAGGGCTCGATACGGGAGTTCGTGTCGGACGAGCTGACGGACCGGGCCGCCGCCCTCACGTACTACGGCGTGCTCGCCCTCTTCCCCGGGCTGCTCGTGCTCGTCTCGCTGCTCGGCGTCAGCGGGCCGTCCACGACGGACAAGGTGATGGACAGCCTGCGCGAGCTGGCTCCCGGACCGGCCCGCGACGTCCTCGGCAAGGCCGTGGAGAACGTACAGGGCGGCACGGGCACGGGCGCCGTCATGGTCGTGGTCGGCCTGGTGCTCGCCCTGTGGTCGGCCTCCGGCTACGTCGGGGCGTTCATGCGCGCCGCCAACCGGATCTACGAGATGCCCGAGGGCCGACCGGTGTGGAAGGTCCTGCCGATCCGGCTGGGAATGACCGCGGCGCTCATGGTCATGGCCGCGGCGAGCGCCCTGATCGTCGTCTTCACCGGCGATGTGGCGCGCCGGGCGGGGGACGTGCTCGGCCTCGGCGACACCGCGCTGACCGTGTGGTCGATCGCCAAGTGGCCGGTGCTCCTCGTGCTCGTGACGATGATGATCGCGCTGCTGTACTGGGCGGCGCCGAACGCCAAGGGCAGGGGCTGGCGGTGGATCACGCCGGGCAGCGCCCTCGCCCTGCTGATCTGGATGGTCGCCTCCGCCGGATTCGCCCTGTACGTGGCCGAGTTCGCGTCGTACAACAAGACCTACGGCACCATGGCCGGTGTCATCGTGTTCCTGATCTGGCTGTGGATCAGCAACCTGGCCGTGCTCCTCGGTCTGGAGTTCGACGCTGAGGCGCTGCGCCAGCGGGCGGTCGCCGGGGGCATGCCGCCGGACCAGGAGCCGTACGTCGAGCCGCGCGACACCCGCTCCTGGAGCGAGGAGGACGTACGCGCCCTGGGTGTCCGGCCGGAGACGGACGAGCAGGACCGGGAGGGGGACGATGGCCGGCGACGGTGAGTACGAACGCGACCGGAACTACCTCACGACGCGGATCACGGCCGACGGCCGGGACGGCTACCCGGTGGAGCCCGGGCGCTACCGGCTGGTCATCGCCCGCGCCTGTCCCTGGGCGAACCGGGCCGCGATCGTGCGGCGGCTCATGGGCCTGGAGGACGTACTGTCCCTGGGCATCGCCGGACCGGTGCACGACGAGCGCAGCTGGTCGTTCCACCTGGACCCGGGCGGCCGGGACCCTGTCCTCGGCATCGAGCGGCTCCAGGAGGCGTTCTTCCGCCGCGAGCCCGGGTACGCGCGCGGGATCACCGTGCCGGCGATCGTCGACGTCCCCACCGGCGAGGTGGTGACCAACGACTTCGCCCGGATCACCCTCGACCTGGGCAGCCAGTGGGCGGCCCATCAGCGGGACGGCGCACCGGACCTCTACCCGGAGCGTTGGCGCGACGAGATCGACGACGTGGCCGAAGCCGTGTACCGGGACGTCAACAACGGCGTCTACCAGTGCGGTTTCGCCGGCGGCCAGAAGGCGTACGACAAGGCGTACCGGAGGCTCTGGGAGCGGCTCGACCTGCTGGAGGAGCGGCTCGCCGGCCGGCGCTACCTGGTCGGCGACACCCTCACGGAGGCCGACGTCCGGCTCTTCACGACCCTCGTGCGTTTCGACGCCGTCTACCACGGCCACTTCAAGTGCAACCGGCAGAAACTCACCGAACTCCCCGCCCTGTGGGGGTACGCGCGGGATCTGTTCCAGACGCCCGGCTTCGGTGACACGATCGACTTCGAGCAGATCAAGACGCATTACTACGTCGTCCACCGCGACCTCAACCCGACCGGCATCGTCCCCCGGGGCCCCGACCCCGCGAACTGGCTCACCGCGCACGGGCGGGAAGCGCTCGGTGGCCGGCCGTTCGGCGACGGCACACCGCCCGGACCGCCTCCGCCGTCCGAACGGGTGCCGTCGCTCGCCTGAGCCGTCGCCCGCCTCAGCCGTCGTGCCTCAGCCGTCGTGCCTCAGCCGGGCCCCTTCAAAAGCCGCTCAGGTCACCGGTTCCGGCCCGGGTCCCGGCGGGGGCAGCGGGCCCGGCTGCGGGAACGGTTCCGGCGGCGGGCCCGGGGTCGGCGGGTCCGGCTCCGGCCGGGGCGGCGCAGGCGGTACGGGGTCAGGACCGCCGGGCCCGGGGACCGGCCCGGGAAGCGGGCCCGGCGTGGGGCCGGGCCCCGGGCCGGGCGCGGGTGTCGGGCTCGGAGGGACGGGATCGTTCGGGGGCGTACTCATGGAGCCTCCTGACGGGTCGTTCGCCGTGGTCTCGCTGTCGAACCGACGCCTACCCGCATACGTCGCGGGCACGCGCGTCCGCGGTCCGGCCGCCCGGCTCCGCGCCGAGGCCGCTCGGGTGCCACTCGGTGAGCAGGATGGTGGCGTCGTCGCGCAGCTTGTGGTCCTGGTGCCGGCGCAGGCCCTGGACCAGGCGCCGCAGGGCTTCGGGGGCGGGATCGCCCGCCGCGGTGGCGCGGATGACGGTGTCGGCGAGCCGTTCCTCGCCGTACAGGTCCCCCTCCGGCGAGCGGGCCTCGGTGACGCCGTCGCTGTAGAGGAGGATCCGGTCCCCGGGCTGGAGCCGCTCGCTGTGCTCGGTCGGCGGTGTCCCGGCCAGGAACCCCCACCCGAGCGGCAGGTCGGGTTCCCGGGCCAGCGTCTGCGGGAGCACCCTGCCCCGGCGGATCAGCAGGGGCGGCGGATGCCCGCAGTTGATCCAGGTCAGGCGTCCGTCGGAGGTGTCCAGATGGGCGACGACGGCGGTCATCAGGCGGTCGGTGAACCACTCGTCCAGGATCCGGTCGATCGAGGTGACGATGTCGGTCAGCGAACCGCCGGAGCGGCGGGTCGCGCGGCAGGCGGCGAGCCCGGCGGCGCTGGCTCCGCCCGAGGCGAGGTCGTGGCCCATGGAGTCGATGACGGTGAGGTGCAGGCCGCTGTCGTCCAGGGTGTGGTCGAAGGTGTCGCCGCCGATGTCGTACGCGGGTTCCAGCACCGCCGACGAGGTGACGTCCGCCGTGCCGATGGTCCGCGGCGGCAGGAACGCCCACAGCAGCTCCGCCTGCACCGTCATCGCCCGCGAGCGCTCCGCCTCGACGAGCAGGTCGCTGTGGGAGGACTTCGACACGACGAGGAGGGCGGCCACACCGGCGAGCGCCCCGGCGCGCCCGAGCACGACGCCGTCCAGGGCCGGCGCGGTCACCATCAGGACGCCGAGGCGTTCGACCCCGTCGATCATCGGCAGCCAGGCGGTGCTGCCGTCCCGCGACCGCTGCACCCGCTGCGTACGGTAGGCCAGGCCCGCCAGAGAGGTGTCGACGTCGAGGGTCGGCTGCCCCACGGCATCGGGCTGGGGCAGTGCGACCAGCCGGATCTGCTGGAGGTCGGCCACGTACATGGCGGTCCCCCGCAGCCCCATGCGTCGGCCCGCGTCCTGGACGAGGCCCGCGAGTTCCCGCCCGGACAACAGATGGGAGCGGGCCACCAGTCCGGCGAGTACATCCTCGTACGTCGACACGCGACCTCCGCGGCTCTCCTCAAGGCGTCTTGCGCCGCGGTGGCGTGGAGCGGCCCGTCGTCCCTCGGGGGGTGGGACTCAGGCTACGCAGACTCGCCGGTGATCGCCTCTCCACGCCACCTGGACCGACGACGGCCCCCGGGGCGGGGTCGGGTCACCGGGCGTGGACCGCCCGGCGCAGCACCCGCCGGAGCACCCGGCGTGCGCCCCACAGCGCCAGCCCCAGGAGCACGCGGCGGGCGACGGCCGGAGGGGTCCAGCGAGCGAGGTACCGACTCCGTCTGAAGGTGGATCCCACGAGAACCTCCTGATGCCGGAAGCGGGCTCAAGCGGCCTGTCGCCGACGTCGGCGGCGAGGCGGGGTCTCGTACTCGTCCTCGTCCTCGGCTTCGCCGTCCTCGTCGCTCTCGTCCTCGTCGCCGTCCTCGTACTCCTCCGCCTCTCCTCCAGCGTAGCCGGAGTCGTTCTCGTCGGCCGGTTCCTCTTCGCCGTCCCGGATCTCGCCGCGCCAGCCCTCCGGCTCGTCGGTGCTCAGCGTGGCGTACCGGAGGAAGTGCTTGAGGTCCAGACGCAGCCGACGGCCCTGGGCCCGCCAGATGTTGCCGGTCTTCTCGAAGAATCCCGACGGGTGGTACTCGACGACGACCACCACGCGGGTCAGCGAAGGGGCCAGCTCATGGAAGCTGACGCATCCGCGGGTGGTTCCCTTGGCGCCCTCGGAGGTCCAGACGGCACCGTCCTGTCTTCGTCCGGGTCTCCGTGGTGGGCATCGAACTCATCAAGATCGACGCGCGCATCGTGGTGGCCAGCGTCGACACCTACCGCCGTACTCGTTCGCCATGCCGGCGGCCGAGGGCACCGCCACCGGCGACCCGGACGTACAGGAGCCGGCGCCATGAGCCTCGCGGAGCAGCGCGAACCGCTACCCGGTCGGCAGGTCGCCCTGGTCGTCCTCCTCGACCGACTCCTCAGCGGCGGAGTGGTGATCACCGGCGACATCGTCCTGTCCATCGCGGACATCGACCTGGTGCGCATATCTCTGCGCGCGCTCATCGTGTCCGTCAGCTCCGAGACGGGCCCTTCGCCAGGGCGGGACGGCGGGCCGCGTGAGTACCGACCCCTCCTCGCGGCGCGACGGCCTCCAGGACGTCGGCGCCGCCATGTCGCGGGCCTTCCGGCTCGCTCAGGCGCCCCCCGCCGCCCACGAGGGCCGACCGGGCCGCCCCGCCCACCGCGTGCGCGCCGACCGCGAGACCGTCGAAGAGGACCTGCTCAGACTCGTCCTCACCGTCGTCGAGCTCCTGCGCCAGCTCATCGAGCGCCAGGCCCTGCGCCGCGTGGACGCGGGGGACCTCACCGACGGGCAGGAGGAGGAGCTCGGGGCGTCCCTCCTCGCCCTCCACGACAGCCTTGCCGACCTGTGTGCCGAGCACGGCTACGCGCTTGAGGACCTCGACCTCGGCCCGCTCGGACCCTTGCTGCCCCGGGACTGAGCGGCCCGCCGGTCGTGGCGTCAGTTCTTGGGGCGGACCACCAGACGGTAGAGGCCCAGGAGGATCAGGGCGCCGACGATCGCGGCGACCCAGGTCGAGATCTCGAAGAAGCCGTCGATGGAGTCGACGCCGAAGATGACCTTGCCGAGCCACCCGCCGAGCAGGCCGCCTGCGATGCCGATGAGGGGGGTGACGATGCAGCCGCCGGGGTCCCGTCCCGGCATCAGGGCCTTCGCGATGACTCCGACGATCAGCCCCATCAGGATCCAGCCGATGATGCCCATGGCGTTCCTCTCCTCTCCAGAGAACCTGTGGCCCTCCGTCTGCCCCGCTATCCCGCGCCGAACCGGGGCGGAGGCGGGTCGGTGGCGCTCAGGCCTCCGCGTGGGCGTGCCGGTCCCGGGGCCTCAGCCGGCGCCGGCGCTCGCGGGTGTGGCGGTCGAGCTCCTCCATGAGGCGTCGGCCGCGGTGCTCGGGGTCCAGCTCGTCGAGGACGCGGTCGATCTCGGTGAGCAGCGCTCCGTAGAGCTGCCAGCGTTCGGGTTCCCGCAGGGCGAGGGCGAGCAGCAGGTCGGCGGCCCCGCCGCGGCAGGCGCGGGCCGCGCGCAGCTCGCCCGCGAGCCGGTCCTCGGCGGCCTCGGACGCCTCGCTGCCGGGGGCCGTGACGAGCACGGCGAAGCTGACGAAGGCGTCGGCGGTGTGCTGCGCGGTCTCCTGGAGGGCGAGGGCGGTCTGACGGGGCAGCAGCTCCTCGCCGTCGCGCTGCTTCGCCAGGTCGGTGAGGGTACGGGTGAGGACGCGCAGGACGACGGCGCAGATCTCCAGGGTGTCGAGCCCCGTGCGCAGCACGATGCGGTGCAGGAGGCCCTCCTTGACGCGCGGATTGAGGCGGAGGCTGTCCTCGGCCGTGCGCAGTGCGCCGTCCACGTCGGCCACGTCGTTGTCGAGCCGTCGAGCCTCGTGGAGCCGCGCGGCGGCCCGCTCGACGGCCGGCGCCTCGGCGAACTCCTCCGCGACGTCGAGCAGCAGCCTCCGCATGCGCCGGGCGAGGTCCTCGATCGACTCCCCCGCCGTGTCCACCCAGAGGGGCGCGGCGAGCACCAGGTTGAAGAGCATCCCGACGGTGGCGCCGATCAGGGTCTCCAGGACGCGGTCCCACGCCGTGTGGGCGACCTGGGTGACGCCGAGCACCAGCATCGCGCTGATGGCGACCTCGGGGACGAACTCCTCGACCTTCACGAGCCGCCCCACGAGGAGGGAGGCGAGGATGATGAGGGCGAGGCTCCACCAGGAGAGGCCGACGAGGACGCTGAACCCGATGGCGATGAGGACGCCGACGACGACGGAGTTGACCCGGCGCAGACTCGTGGTGAGGGTCGAGTAGAGCGTGACCTGCACGACGAGGAGCGCGGTCAGCGGTGCGGTCAGGGGCGCCGCCTCGCTGCTGAGCTGCAGCGCGACGACGTACGAGAGGGTCGCCGCCGCCGTGGACCGTACCGTCTGTACGACGAACGGATCCCGCCGCAGCCGCCGCTCCAGCCGGGCGTACCGGGCGCTCCGGATGCTGCGTTGCGTCACGTGCTACCTCGCTTCGCTCACGGTGTCCCGCTCCACCCGAGCGTGCCACCCCTCCCCCCGCCGCCGGGCCCCGGCACACCGTGCTCTGCCCACCGCCCTCCGTACGGGGCTTACGGGTACCCGCCTGCCCAGGCGTCAGGAACCCACGCCACGGCCGGTTCCGGTCCGGTCAGCACGCCTCGGCGGTGAGGTCCTCGAAGGCTTCGTCATGGTGCCTCGGAGGGTCAGGACCGCTCTGGGTGTCAGCTCCGCGAGTCGGCGGGCTTCGAACCGCACCCAGCCGTTGCAGACGTAGGAGTCGTCGGGATCGGCGAACCCGAGCTCGTACGTACGCGTGTACGTCGGCGGCCAGTCTCGCAGGCGGGAGCGGGGCGAGAGATAGGTATGTTGACATAGCTATCAACGCATACGTAAAGTACCGGCGTGCCCGAGAACAGTGCGTCCGACGAGGACATCCGCCGCGTAGCCTCCGGGCTCGTGGCGTGCCTTCCGGCGCTCTCCCGGGCCGTCGAGCGGCGCGTGGACCTGGACGACACGTACCCCAAGCCCGCCAAGCCGTCCGAGGCGCAGCTCGCGCTGCTGCGGCACGTCGCGTCGTGCGACGGCATCACCGTGCGTGATGCCGCCGAGGCGCTGCTGATGAAGCCCAACAACGTCAGCACGCTGGTCAGGCAGCTGACCGAGCAGGGACTGCTCGAACGCCGGCAGGACCCGGCCGACAAGCGGGTCGCGCACCTGCATCTCACCGCGACCGCGCGGCGTGAGATCGCCGAGGTGGAGCACCTCATGGGCACCCATGTGGCGCGCGCGCTGCGTGCCCTCAGCGACGGCGAGCTGGACGCTCTCGGCTCCGCGCTCGGCGCCCTCGGCTCACTCAACCAGCAGCTTCACCGCCCGTCGCGCTGATCAGGCACGCCGGGCCCTGGCCGCCCGAGCACGCCGGAGCCCGACTGTCCGAGCACGCCGGAGCCCGGCTGTCCGAGCACGCCGGAGCCCGGCTGTCCGGATACGTCGGAGCCTGGCTGCCCGAGTACGTCGGAGCCTGACCCTCTGGACAGCGGCCCTGTGCCCTCGGGCTCCCGCGAGCGCCGACGCTCATGCGCCCCTCGCTCCCCCTCCCAACTCCCCTCCCACACACGCAAGGACCGACCCTGCCATGCCCTCCGCACCCTCAGCCGCTCCGCCGACCCACGCGCCTCCTGCCGCCGCCCCGACCGGCGGCCCACGCTCCAACCCGTGGTTGACCTTGGTCGCCGTGGCGTTCGGATTGTTCATGGTCGGCCTCGACGGTTCGGTCGTCGCCATCGCCAACCCGGAGATCGGGCGCGATCTGGGCGCTTCCACGACCGATCTGCAGTGGGTCACCAACTCCTACCTCCTCGCGCTCGCCGCCGCGCTGATCCTCGGCGGCAAGCTGGGAGACCGGTTCGGCCGCCGCACCTTCTACCTGATCGGCGTCGCCGGGTTCACCCTCGCGTCCGTCGCCATCGGCCTGGCCGGATCCATCGAGGGTGTCATCGCCTTCCGTGCCGTCCAGGGCTTCTTCGGCGCCCTGCTCATGCCGAACACCCTCGCCCTGCTCCGCGCCGTCTTCCCCCCGAGGAAGTTCGGCATGGCCGTCGGGATCTGGGCCATGGTCTCGTCCGTGTCCACGGCTCTCGGGCCGATCGTCGGCGGTCTGCTCGTCGAACGGGTGAACTGGGAGTCCGTGTTCTACATCAACGCCCCCATCGGCGTGCTCGCGCTGGTCTTCAGCATGGCCGTCCTGCCGCAGAGCCGGAACTCCTCCGCCGCGCGGGAGCGGTTCGACCTGGCCGGTGTCGTCCTCCTCGCCGCGGGGCTGCTCGCCGTCGTGTTCGGCGTCGTCAAGGGCGAGACCTGGGGCTGGACTTCGGCCGGGACGCTGGGCGCCATGGCCGCCGGCGTGGCGCTCCTGCTGGTCTTCGGCCGGCACGAGACGCGTGTCGCCTCACCGCTGCTGCCGATGCGTCTGTTCCGGCACCGGGCGCTCGCCATCGGCACGGTCATCACGGCTCTCAACTTCTTCGTCCTGCTCGGCGTGATCTTCTTCGTCATGATCTACCTGCAGAACGTCCGCGGCCTCTCCCCCGTCGAGGCGGGCGTGCGGACGCTGCCGCTGAGCCTGGCGTCGGTTGTCGCGTCACCGCTGGGCGCCGCGCTCACCGAGCGTTTCGGACCCCGGCTCACCATGCCGCTCGGCATGGTCCTCCAGGCAGCCGCGTGCTTCGCGATGCTCGGCTGGAGCCCGGAGTCCTCCCCCGCCGTGATGTGGCCGCCGTTCGTCGCGCTCGGGCTCGGCGTCGGCATGGTGATGGCCTCCTCCTCCGACGCCATCGTGGGCAACGCCCCCGTCAAGGACGGCGGCGTCGCCGGCGGGCTCCAGGCCACCGCCCTCCAGATCGGCGGGGCGCTCGGCACCTCCGTGCTCGTCTCCCTGATCAGCAGCCGCGTCGGTACGACCCTGACCGGCGAGCTCACTTCGGCCGGGGTGCCCGCGCCCGTGGCCACAGGTCTGTACGAGGCCAAGGACGCCGTGGCCATGGGCGTCGCCCCCGTGACCGCCGACATGCCCGCCGCCCTCAGGGACGCCGTCACCGAGGGCAGTCACCAGGCCTTCATGAACGGCGTGCACACCTCGGTGCTCGTCGCGGGGGCGCTGTGCGTCCTCGGTGCTCTGCTCGCCGTCGTCGGGGTACGACGCCGGGGCCCCGGGACCGAGACCCTGGGGTGAACTCCCCTGTCGCGCAGGGCTTTTCAGGTCGCGGTCAGCACCAGTGGCCTGAACAGGCTCTGCGCCTCAGGCGTCCGGCACAGGGGTGGCCTGGTGGTAGTACATACGCCACCCGGATTCCTCATCCGTCTTCCGCCAGAGGGAGCTCCTCCGGGCTCGTCGGCCGTCGAGCACGGTTTCGAACGTCAGATGCACGATCCCCGGCGCCAGTACGGTGCCCGTCATCTCGGTGGGCACGTACTGCGGGCCGTCGTCGGACGCCCCCTGCATGAGCGGCAGCGCCGAGAGCATCGACCGGCGGTCCCACCGACGCCCCGAGGCACCCACTTCCACGAACTCCGGATCGAGGAGTTGATCCGCCAAGGCCCGGGATGACCGCCCGGCCGGACTCAGCAACCGCAACTCCCGCTCGATGACCTCGGCCACACTGCTTTCCACGTCCATGGGAGCATCCTGCCTCGGCTGACCTGGTCATTCGCAAGCGAATTGAGGCCAGCGCACGTCAACCACCCGGCCGGGAGGAGCAGGGCACCGGCGAGACGCCGCGCGCCCGCCGGTGCCCCACGCCTCAGGTGGGTGGTCAGGAGGTGACGTTCACCTGGTCGACCGTCCAGAACGCGCTGTTGGTGCCCGTGTAGCGGAAGCGCAGCTGGGCGGTGGTGGCGCCGGCCGGGACGGCGACGGTGAGCTTCTCGTAGGCGTTGCGGTCCGCGCGGTAGGACTGCAGCAGCTGCGGCGCGCCGCCGTCGAAGGAGACGTAGACGTCACCGGTCTGCGAGCCGTCCACCTTGTAGTTCGTGGCGTACGAGACGGTCGCCGACGCGCCGCCGGTCACGGCGAAGGCCGGGCTGACGAGGGTGGAGTCGAACTGCCCGGCGCCGTGGGTCTTGTCGGCCCACTCGTCGGAGTCGGCGACGGCGAAGACGTCACGCGCCCGGACGTTGGTCTCGCGGCTCTGGCCCAGGTCGCTGTTGGTCCAGAACTCGTCGGTCGCGAAGGACCAGCCGCGCCACTCGGTGACACCGCCGGTGGGCATGGCCGAGTTGTCGATGGTCCAGCCGGCGGGCGCGGTGGTCGTCCAGCCCTTGAGGGTGGAGGGCAGGGCGAGTTCGTCGACCCGGGTGTTCAGGGAGGGGCGCAGGGCGTCGAAGGCGTCGGGGGTCAGGGTGCTGATCGCCTTGCCGTCGAGCTGCCACGCCGGGTCGGGGCTGATCCCGAAGTGGGAGAGGACGGTCGGGGCGATGTCAGTGACCTTGACGTCGTGGCGGACCGAGCCCGGGGTGAAGCCGGTGCCCTTGGCGATGACGAACGACTGCCGCTCGCCCGGGGAGTTGCCGCCGTGGCCTCCGCCCGGGAGGTGGCCGTGGTCGGCGGTGACGATGATCTGCCAGTCCTCGTTCGCGTAGGTGGCGCGGGAGGCGACGGCGTCGAGGATCTGGCCGATCTGGGTGTCGGCGGTGGCGAGGGCCGTGAGGTAGGCGCGGTGCTCGGTGCCGTAGTAGTGGCCGGCGCCGTCGACCTCGTCGAGGTGGACGAAGGTGGCGTCCGCGTCGGTGGTCTTCAGCTTCGAGACGGCGGTCGACGTGGTGTCGGCGTCGCTGAGACCACCGAGGCGGGTGTCGACGGCGGGGCCGAAGACGGTGTCGCGGATCGGGCTCCAGGTGCCGACGACCAGGGTGTCGAACGCGGGGTCGGCGCTCTCCAGGCGGGTGGCGTAGTCGGGGTAGAGGTCGTAGCGGGCGCCGGCGAAGCTGTTGTCGATCACCTTGTGCTTGTCGGGCCAGGCGCCGGTGGCGATGCTCGACCAGCCGGGGCCCGAGGAGGTGGGGGCCATCGGGTTCGCGTACAGGTTGCTGGTGGCGGTCATCCCGCCCGCCATGAGGCCCTTGACCTTCGGCATCTTCGCCTTCTCGAACTTGGCGAAGGTCGCGCCGTCGACGCCGATCACCAGCGACTTGGGGGTCTTGGCGGCCGCGGTGGCGAGGGAGGGCAGCTCCTCCTTCTTGCCCGCGGCGTCGGCGTGGGCGGCCGCGGCGAGCGGCAGCACGGCTGCCGCGGCGGTGACCGCGAGGGCGGCGCGAAGGGAACGGGACAGGTGCACGGGATCTCCTTGGGAGGACCTGTTGGGGGGGTGCACGGCCGTCGCGGCCGGGCGTTGATGAGCCTGCGCCCGACCGAGGATCAACAGATTTACACAAAGTCCCTCGCAGGTGAACAGCCAGCGACGTCTGGTTCAGACCCGTTATCTTCTCGTGATGCCAAATGCAGGAGGGCGCCCCTCCACCGCGAGGGTGGAGGGGCGCCCTGGAGGGAGTGCCACCGTCAGACGATGGTCCGCTCCCACTGCTGGTTCTGACCGCCGTTGCAGGTCCACTGGTCGAGCGCCGCGCCGTCGGCGTACGAGTACTCCGCGACGTCCAGGCACTTGCCGCTGTGCCGCGCGACCAGCTGGCTGTGGCCGGCGTCGCCCGAGGGCTCGACCTTCCAGTGCTGGGACTTCGCGGTGCCGCAGGTCTTCTGGACGACCACGGCGCCGTCGTCCATGGAGGCGCCGTCGACCTCAAGGCACTTGCCGCTGTTGCGGGCCATGATCTGGACGTAGCCGCTGGTGCCCACGTTCTTGAACCAGTACTGCTGGTTGAGGTCCCCGCCGCAGCCCCACTGGAGGATCCGGGCGCCGTCGGCGGAGTCGAAGTTGGAGACGTCGGCGCACTTGCCGCTGCTCCGGACCGACAGCGTCTCCCAGATCACGTTCATGCCGGTGACCTTTCCGGCCGCCGCGTCGATCGTGACCTTGGGCGAGTAGTCCATGGTCATGGTGGTCTTGGTCGGGAACTTCAGCGGGAGCCAGACGTACTGGGAGTCGTTGACCATTCCGCCCATCGAGTTGCCCCAGCGGTCACCCATGTAGAGGTAGCTCGTCCCGCTGGTGCCCTGCACCGGGAGGACGTAGGCCGTCTGGCTGCGGTACGTGGTGGAGTTGCCGATGTCCTTCAGACCGCTCCAAGTGCCGGTGATGCTGGTGGCGGTGGCGTACTTCTGCTGGTTGGGGGCCCAGCCCGTGGCGCCGGAGGTGAGCAGAAAGTAGACGCCGTTGCGCTTGAACATCGCGGGAGCCTCCCGCGACACCCCCGCCCACAGCTTCTTCACCTGCTTGTCGATGCCGGTGTAGTCGGCGGTGAGGCGGTAGACGTGCAGGTCGGCGTTCTCGTTGGCCGCCGAGATCATGTAGCCGGTGCCGTCGGTGTCGACGAAGGCCGTGATGTCACGCGACATGTGGCCCTCGGGGCGGAAGCTGCCGCGCCAGGAGTAGTCACCGTCGACGGTGTCCGACACGGCGACGGCCGCGCGGGCCTCGCTGTAGTCCGTCGCGCTGCCCTCCTTGTGCATCCACATCACGAACTGGCCGGTGGCCTCGTTGTGGATGACCTTGGGCCGCTCGATGTTGGCGCCCGCGAGCTCCGGGTCCGTCTCCTGCTTGAGGACGTGGTTGCGGAACTCCCATGTCTTCAGGTCGGTGGAGCGGTAGGCGGAGACGTAACGGAAGCTGTTGTCGGCGTTGCGGTTCTCGCCGAACCAGTAGTAGTACTCGCCGACCTTGACGACCCCGCCGCCGTGGGCGTGGACCGGGTTGCCCTCCGGGTCGGTGAACTGGGTGGCGTTGGCGATGCTCGCCGGGGCCGCCTGGGCGGTGCCCGTGGCGCCCACGAGGGACAGGAGGAGAGCGGACAGAGCGGCGACGACCGCTGTTGCCCCTGTTCTTCTACGCGACATGACACGTACCTCTTGCTGTGCGGAACCTTCACGTCCGTTTCGCGCGCTCGCGGCGGTCCGGACGTGACTGTGAGGGGTGGGGAGAGTGACTGCGTACGGAGGAGGACGTACGCGAAGGCGACGGCCGACCGGGCCCTCGTTGTGCGGAGGTGATGGTCGGGATGTCGCGGCCCGTACACGGAGAAGGGGGTGGCCGCCGTGTTACGGCGACGTGTCACTTCTTCATGTTTACGTTAACGCGGGGTGTTGGGAGAGAGTCTGAAAGCCCGGCGGGTGTCTGTCAAGAGCCCGCTGTCGCCCCTGGCGCCCCAGCGGGCCCGCTCACCCCTCGATGGCCTTGGTCCAGTTGGCCTCGACGACCTGGAGCGCCTTGTTCAGCTGCGCGTCGGTGGGGAAGACCGGCGTGGCGCCCTCGATGGTCGGCAGCCGTGCGGCCTTCTCCTCGTCGAGCGTCCCGTCCTTCGCCATCACGTCCATGAGGACGGGGCGGGCGTAGCCGCCGAGGCGCAGGTTCTGGCCGTCCGTGCCGGCGAGGTACTCCTGCCACAGCCGGGCCGCGGCCGGGTGCGGGGCGTACTTGTTGATCGCCTGGGCGTAGTACTGCGAGAAGCTGCCGTCGAAGGGGATGGACACCTTCCAGCGCACGTCGGTGCCCCTCAGCTCGTCGACGTGCCGGAGGTTGAGGAAGTCCCACTCGATGCTGATCGGCGTCTCACCGCGGTTGATCGCCTCCGGGTTGGGGTTGCCGCGGTTGTAGTTGCCGACGTCGTCGAGCTTCGCGAAGAAGTCGATGCCCGGCTGGATGTCGTCGAACGAGCCGCCGTTGGCCAGGGCGGCCGCGTACACACCGGCGAAGGCCGACCCGGCCGTCGTCGGGTTGCCGTTGAGCGCGACCATGCCCCGGTACTCGGGCTTGAGGAGATCGGCGAAGGAGACGGGGCAGACCTGCACCCGGGTCTCGTCGCAGCCGATGGAGACATAGCCGCCGTAGCTGTTGACCCAGTCGCCGTCGGGGTCCTTCTGGTTCGGCGGGATCCTGTCCCAGTCGGCGACCCGGTAGGGGGCGAGCAGGCCCTCGCGGGCGGCGGACTGGGCGAAGGCGTCGCCGAGGTCGAGCACGTCGGGGGCGCTCGCCTTGCCGCGGTTCCGCTTGATGTCGTCGATCTCCTGCTGGCTTGAGCCGAACGGGTTGCTGTTGACGATCTTGATGCCGTACTTCTTCTCGAAGCCGTCCATCAGGCCGCCGTAGTTCGCCCAGTGGCGCAGCAGGGTCGTCGTGTGGAGGGTTCCCTCCTTCTTCGCCGCCTTGACCAGCGCGTCCATACCGCCGGCCTCCTCCGCGGAGGAGGCGACGGACGGGGACACCACCCGTACCGGCTTGCTCTCCTCCCCGCAGGCACCGAGACCCAGCGCCACGGCGCAGAGGCAGGCGGCGAGAGCGACGGCGTGCTTCCTGGGAGGTCCGACCACGGCGTCTCCACAAGGGCGAGGGGCAACGGCGGGGGTGTTCACCAGCCTACTCGGGCCTCCCCGTGGTGTCCGTGCGGACCGCGCCCGCCACGGCCCTCACAGCTCCACGTCGTCCCACTGGCTGAGGATGTCGTCCTCCCCCAGCTGGTCCGGGTCGGGCCCCGCGCCGGGGCCGGTCGCCTGGGCGGCCCAGATGGTCTTGCCCCGGGGTGAGTAGCGGGTGCCCCACTTCTCGGCGTACTGGGCGACGAGGAAGAGGCCGCGGCCTCCCTCGTCGGTGTCGCTGGCGCGCCGGATGTGCGGGGAGGTACTGCTTCCGTCGGAGACCTCGCAGATCAGGGAGCTGCTGTGCAGGAGCCGCACCCGGATGGGCTCGATGCCGTAGCGGACGGCGTTGGTGATGAGTTCGCTGAGGATGAGTTCGGTGCCGAAGGCGATGTCCTCGAGGCCCCATTCGGCCAGTCTGCGGGCGCAGGCGTTGCGGACCGGCCCGACGGCCGCCGGGTCGCGCGGTACGTCCCATTCGGCGACCCGGTCGGGGTCGAGGCGGCGGACGCGCGCCACGAGGAGTGCGACGTCGTCGCCCGATCCGGCGGGCAGCATCGTGTCGATGACGGCGGCGCAGGTCTCCTCGGGTGTGCGCTCGGGCCCGGTCAGGGCGGCGCGGAGGGCGTCGAGGCTGGCGTCGAGGTCCCGGCTGCGGTCCTCCAGGAGGCCGTCGGTGTAGAGCACGAGCCGGGAGCCCTCGGGCAGGGTCGTCCGGATCGTCTCGACGGGCATGCCGGCGCCGAGGCCGAGGGGCGGGGAGACGGGGGCCGCGAGGAACTCCACGCTTCCGTCGGGGCTGACGACCGCCGGCGGCAGGTGGCCGGCGGTGGCGGCGGTGACCTCGCCGGAGACGGAGTCGTAGACGACGCAGAGGCAGGTGGCCCCGGTGATCATCTCGCCGCCGTTCTCGGTCGACTCGTCCTGGACGTCGATGAGGGCCACGAGCTCGTCCAGGTGCCCGATCAGGTCGTCCGGCGAGAGGTCGAGGGCCGAGAAGTTGTGTACGGCGATGCGCAGCCGGCCCATGGTGGCGGCGGCGTGCAGGCCGTGGCCGACGACGTCGCCGACGACGAGCGCGACCCGGGCGCCGGGCAGCGGGATGACGTCGAACCAGTCGCCGCCGACGCCGGACTCCGCGGGCAGGTAGCGGGAGGCCACGTCGAGAGCCGCGTCCTCGGGGAGGCTGCGCGGCATCAGGCTGCGTTGCAGGGTGACGGCCATCGCGTGCTCGCGGGTGTAGCGGCGGGCGTTGTCGATGGAGACCGCGGCCCTGCTCGCCAGCTCCTCGGCGAAGGAGAGGTCCTCGTCGGAGAACGGTGTGGAGTCGTCCGCGCGCCAGAAGTTCGCGACGCCCAGGACCACGCCTCGCGCGCGCAGCGGTACGACCGCCAGCGAGTGGATGCCGTAGTGGAGGATCCGACCGGCGCGTTCCTCGTCCTGGGCGCGCCATCCGGGTGAGGAGGCGAGGTCGGCCACCACGACGGAGCGGCCCTCGCTGACGCTGGTCTCCACCGGCGATCCGGGCACGAAGCGGATCAGCTCTCCGGAGGGGTAGAGGGGGTGGTCCTCGGTGAGTCCCGCGACGGCCGCCCGGCGCAGCTCGGTGCTCGCCCCGGCCGGTTCCTCGCCGCGCAGGACGGGGTCCAGGAGTTCGACGGTGACGGCGTCCGCGAACCCGGCGACCGCCACCTCCGCCAGTTCCTCGGCGGTACGCACGACGTCCAGGGTCGAGCCGATGCGTACCCCGGCGTCGTAGAGCAGGGTGAGCCGCTCCCGTGCCACCTCGGCCCGCCCGGAGAGGGAGCGCAGCTCGGTGGTGTCGCGCAGGGTCACCACGCTGCCCTGCTGGCCGCCGAGGGGCAGGGTGACGCGTTTGTTGAGGGCGAGGAGCCGGTCCGCCGCCAGGTGCACCTCGTCGGTGGCGATGCGGTCCGATTCCAGGAGGGCGGCGAGGGAGGCGTCGAGGCCGAGGTCGGTGACGCGGCGGCCCTCGGCGTCCGCGGGCAGGTCGAGGAGCCGGCGCGCCTCGTCGTTGGCGAGGAGCAGCCGGTGGTCGCGTCCGGTGATGAGCACGCCCTCGCGGACGGCGTGCAGGACCGCGTCGTGGTGTTCGTACATCCGGGTCATCTCCGCCGGGCCCAGGCCGTGGGTCTGGCGGCGGAGGCGGCGGCTCACCAGGCCCGTGCCGAGGGCGACGAGGGCGAGGGCGCCGGCCGCGCTGCCCAGGAAGACGGGCAGCTGCTGGTCGACCGAGTCCTGGACCTTCTCGACCGTCACCGCCGCGGACACGATGGCGACCACCTCTCCCCTGGCGTCCCTGACGGGGGCCGCCGAGACCACGGAGAGGCCCAGGGCGCCCTGGAAGGTACGGGTGAAGGGCCGGCCCGCCGCCGCCTCGGCGTACGGACCGATGACGTGCTTGCCGAGCTGGGTGGGGTCGCTGTGGGTGAGGGTGATCCCGTCGAGTTCGTACACGATCAGGGCGTCGATGCCGGCGGCCTTGCGCGCGCCTTCGGCGAGGGGCTGGAGTACGACCGTCGGGAAGTCGTCCCGCAGTGCCTCCACGAGGCCCGGGGCGTGCGCGAACGACTGGGCGGCGGCGACGGTCCGGTGCCGGGCGTCGGTCATGGTGTCGCGGCGTGCCTGCACGACGATGGCCACGACCGCGGCGGCGACGAGGAGGATCACGAGCACCAGCTGGAGGAGGAAGACCTCGCGGGCGACGCTGCGCGTGGTCAGCCAGGATCCGATGCGCCTCGGACCCCGGGCGGGGCCTGCGCGCGGATCACCTCGCTCCTGGCCCGTTTCTCCGCTCATGTTCCATATTGTCGGCCAGGACCAGCCGTCCCACCTCGCGGCTCAGGACCGACCGGGCCTCCTCGCCGAGGGCGTCGTCCGAGACGAAGTAGTCGATCTCGGAGAGTGCGGCGAACCGGCTGAGGCCGACCACACCCCACTTGGTGTGGTCCGCGACCACGGCGACCTGCGTCGCGGAGTCGATGAGCGCCCGGTTGGTCTGCGCCTCCGCGAGGTTCGGAGAGGTGACGCCGGCGCGCTCCGACACCCCGTGGGCGCCCATGATCACGAGGTCGACCTGGAGCGAGCGGATCGCCTGGTCGGCCAGCGGGCCCACGAGCGACGCCGACCTCGTCGGGGCGCCGCCGGTCAGGAGCACCGTCGGGGCGCCCACGTCCGGCTCCTCGGCGAATCCGCGCAGCAGCTCGGCGACGGGCAGCGAGTTGGTGACCACGGTGAGACCGGGGGTGTAGCGGAGTCCGGACGCCACCGCGAAGGCGGTGGTGCCGCCGGAGACGGCGACGACGCTGCCCGGCTTCACGAGGGCGGCGGCCGCCGTGGCCACGGCGGCCTTGGCCCTGGACTCCAGGTTGGTCTTGGCCTCGAAGCCGGGTTCCTCGCCGGTGGTGGTCGTGGAGGTCGCGACGGCTCCGCCGTGCACCTTCTCCAGGGAGCCGGACCTGGCCAGCGCCTCCAGGTCCCGCCGGATGGTCATGTCCGAGACCCCGAGGCGCTCCACGAGGTGGGCCACCCGCACGGCGCCTTCACGGCGTACGAGGTCGAGGATCACCGCTCGTCGCTGAAGCGCCAGCACCGGATCCCCCGTCCCCGTGTCGTCCGTCTCGGGTGGGAACGGGTCGACGTGAAGCCCACCGAAGCCATCACATTCGAACAGGATACATTCCTCCGTCTGAGGGGGTGGCGGGCGCCACCCTGCCGGGTCCACGCGGCCAGGCCGGCCCGGAGGCCGGGTGGCTTCCGGGCCGGCCCGGGGGCCGCTAGGACAGGGTGATCTGCTGGTTGGGGGCCGTGCCGCAGGTGTACTGGACGACCTCGGCGCCGTCCGCCGTGGAGAGGCCGCTCACGTCCAGGCACTTGCCGCTGTGGCGGGCCAGGAGGGTGACGAAGCCGTCGGCGGACCTGTGCACCGACCACTGCTGGTTGGTGCCGCCGTTGCAGGCGTACTGGAAGGCGATCGCGCCGTCGGCGGTCGACTCGTTGGTGACGTCGAGGCACCGGCCGCTGTGCCGGGCGACGACGTTGACGTAGCCGCCGCCGGTGGGACGCAGGGACCACTGCTGGTTGGTCGCGCCGCCGCAGGTGTACTGGACGACCTGCGCGCCGTCCGCGAGGGAGGCTCCGGTCACGTCCAGGCACTTGCCGCTGTGCCGCATGCGCAGGGGGGCCCAGGTGTCGGCCGCGACGGAACGGAAGGTCCAGGACTGGTTGGATCCGGTGGTGGGACGGTAGACGCCGACGGGCGCGCCGTCGCTCGTGGACTCGCCTGCGACGTCGAGGAGTTTGCCGCTTGCGCTGTTGACGAGGGTGTGGTGGCCGTCGCCGGTGGTGGACAGCATCCACTTCTGTTCGGCGGAGGTGCCCGAGGTCACCAGGGCGAGGCCGTCGCCCTGGGCCGCGAGCGCCTTGCCGTTGGCGACGCTCGTGATGCGGTAGGCCGCGGTGTTGCCCCAGTCGGCCGAGGCGAGCTTGGTGAACCTCCACTGCTGCGAGGTGGTGCCGGGGCTTGAGGTGCGCTGGACCAGGGAGGTCTGGCCGTTGCTCGTGGCGACGGCCAGGGCCTTGCCGCTGTTGTCGTTGAGCAGCTGGCGCGGGGCGCCGGTGGGAGCGGTGGTGTCGGAGATGTTCACGCCCGTCGCGGCGGGGAGGACGAACGTCGTGACGGAGCCCGCGCCCACGGTGGCGGTGAGCGTCTTGCCCGCGGGGGTGAGGTCGGTCTCGCGCTGGAGGTTCTTGGTGCCGTCGGTGGTGTAGCGCTGGACGGCGCCCGTACCGACGTTCTGGAACCCGCCGAGGTTCAGGGTGAGCCGCTGGGGCTCGCCGGTGGGGTTGGTGTGGACGACGACCGCGCCCTGGCCGGCCGGCCGCAGGGCGGCGAAGGTGTCGGCGTTGTCGGTGTTGATGACGCGGGCGCCCGGACGGACGAACTTGGTGTAGTTCGCCATCGCCCAGTACTTCTTGTTCTTGCGGATCGGCTCGGTGGCCGCGTCGGCCGGGGTGAAGTCGGTCTGGATGAGGCCCCAGTTGGAGTTCTCGCGGCCCGGCGTCATGTTCTCGTAGTCCTCGACGGCCTGCCACAGGACCCAGGCGCGGGGCTCCAGCTCACGGAAGTCCTCGTTGACGCGCTGGGTGAGGTCGAGGGCGGGGCTCATGTCGGTGAAGCTCTGTCCGACGCTGCCGCCGAGGTCCACCTCGGACATCCACAGCGGGGTGGCCGTCCCCTTGGCTATGTCACGGACTCCGGTACGGCCGCCGGTGCTGTACGTGTGGGTGTTGAGCTGGCCGAGCGCGGCCTTGGTCGCCGTGTCGTAGGTGTCCCAGTTGGTGCGGAACGTGTTCGGGTTGGTCTCGTCCATGGCGGCGATGCGCGTGGAGACGCCGTCGGCGTTCAGCTTGGCGCGCATGGTGGTGAACATGCGTGCCTGGGAGGCGGGATCCCAGTGCGAGCCTTCCTGCCGGCCGCCCGCGCCCCAGTAGTTCGTGTTGGGTTCGTTGATGGGCGACAGGGTGTCGAAGGTGACACCGGTGGCGTCCTGCGCGCGCTTCATGGCGCCGGAGAGGTACGCGGCGAACCGCTCGTACTGGTCCGAGCGGAGGTTGTCGTGCCAGGCGTTCCAGTTGCCCGAGACGAGACCGCTGTGGGTCATGAAGTAGGGCGCGGAGTTGGAGAAGGCCTCGAACTTGTCGGCGCCGCGCGCCTTGGCGGCGGTGAGCCACCAGCGCTGGTTGGCGTCGGCGTTCGGGTTCCAGTGGGCGGGGTTGCCCGGGTCCCACCAGTCGGGGGACTCGGGCCCGGGGCGGTTCCACCAGCCGGGGACGGCGCCGCCGGCCCGCATGTAGGGGGTGGTCTCGGGGCTGTCCCCGCCGCCGATGTTGTAGCGGGCGATGGTGAAGCCGAGGCCGTCGGAGCCGTAGAGGGCGTCGGCGAGCGCGTCGCGCTGGGCCTCCGGCCAGCCGCCGGTCACGTTGGCGAACCAGGCGAGTGCGGTGCCCCAGCCCTGGAACGGCTGCTGCTGGTAGCTCGGGTCGGGGCGGACGGTCACCGCCTGCCCTTCGCCCTCGGCCGCCACGGAGGTCATCGGCGTGAGGCCGGTGGCGAGGAGCGCGGCCACGGCGGCGGTTCCCAGGACCGCGCCGCTCCTGCGCACACGGGTCGGGGCCGGTCGTTCACGGGTGGAACGCATGCTCGATCTCCCTGAGTGATCGTCGTTCTTCGATCCAGTGGTCATGGGTGGGGCAGGCCCCGACGGGGGGACGGGGCCTGCCCGGTGCGGTCCGGACGACGGTCAGACAGCCGCGCGGAGCCACTTCTGGTTGGCGGCGCTGCTGTTGCAGCTCCACTGGATGAGCGGCGTGCCGTCGCTGGTGGCGGTGTTCATCACGTCGAGGCACTTGTTGCTCTGCACGCCGGACAGCTGCACGGTGCCGCCGGAACCGGTCACCTTCCACTGCTGGGCGGTCGTGCCGTTGCAGGTGTACTGGGCGATCGCGGCGCCGTCGGCGGTCGAGCCGTCCCGGGGGGCGAGGCACTTGCCGCTGTAGCGGGCGACGATCTGCACCCGGCCGTTGGCGACGGGCTTGAGCCAGAACTGCTGGTTGACGGTGTTGCCGCAGCCCCACTGGATGAGGGCGGCGCCGTCGGCGGTGGAGCGGTCGGCGACGTCGGCGCACTTGCCGCTGTGGCTCGCCTTGAGCGTCTCCCAGGTCCCGACGCCCTGCACGGTGCCGGCGGCCGTGTCGATGGTGAGCTGCGGGAAGTAGTCCATGGTCATGGTGGTCGGGGTGGGGAACTTCAGCGGCGCCCAGACGTACTGGGAGTCGTTGACCATGCCGCCCATCGAGTTGCCCCAGCGGTCGCCCATGTAGAGGTACGAGGTGCCGGAGGTGCCCTGGACGGGCAGGACGTACGCGGTCTGGGAGCCGTAGGTGGTCCAGTCGCCGATGTCCTTCAGACCGCTCCACTCGCCGGTGATGCTGGTGGCGGTGGCGTACTTCTGCTGGTTGGGAGCCCAGCCGGTGGCCCAGGAGGTGAGCAGGAAGTAGACGCCGTTGCGCTTGAACATCGCGGGCGACTCCCGCGACTCCCCGGCCCACAGCTTGTTCACCTGGACGTCGATGGCGGTGTAGTCCGAGGTCAGACGGTAGACGTGCAGGTCGCGGTTCTCGTTGGCCGCGGAGATCATGTAGCCGGTGCCGTCGGTGTCGACGAAGGTGGTGATGTCCCGGGACATGTGGCCCTCGGGGCGGAAGCTGCCGCGCCAGGTGTAGTCGCCGTCGACGGTGTCCGCCACGGCGACGGCGGCCCGGGCCTCGCTGTAGTCGGTCGCGCTGCCCTCCTTGTGCATCCACATCACGAACTTGCCGGTGGCGGCGTTGTAGATGACCTTGGGCCGCTCGATGTTGGCGCCCGCCAGCTCGGGGTGGGTGGCCTCCGTCAGCACGTGGTTGCGGAACTCCCACGTCTTCAGGTCGGTCGAGCGGTAGGCGGAGACGTACCGGAAGCTGTTGTCGGCGTGGCGGTTCTCGCCGAACCAGTAGTAGTACGAGCCGACCTTGACGACCCCGCCGCCGTGGGCGTGGACGGGGTTGCCCGCCGGGTCGGTGAACTGGGTGGCGTTGGTGACGGTCGCCGCTGCGGCGTGGGCGGTGCCGGCGGTTCCGAGCAGGGACAGGAGAACGGCACAGAGCGCGGTGAGCACGGTGGCCGTCCCCGAGGATGTGCGTCGCATGATCGCGTACCTCGTGGTCTGGGGGGATGAAGTGGCGGGTGGGGCGGATCGGGGCAGGCGTGGGCGCACCTCGGTGCGGGGGTGCCTGCGGAGACGGGGAGGGCGCGCCGGTGGGACGCGTGTCGTGCGGCAGACGACCGCCGGGTGGGGTCCGGTGCCGCCGATGGAAGGTGACCACCGTGTTACACAGAGGTGACACCCTGCGATGTTCGCGTTAACACGAGCGCTTGGGACGAGAGTTTGGGAGGGGCGGCGAGGGCTGTCAAGGATTCGGACAGGATCCGCCGAAGTTTGACCGGCCGGTATGTTTACGCCAACATGTTGAGGGCCCTCCGCGCGGTCGGCCACGATGTGTCTTGACGGAAGGTCGCGTCCATGGCGACGGACAACAGAACGCGGTCGCCTCGCTCACGGCCGGCCCGGCAGTGGCCGTCCATGGCGGACGTCGCCACGATGGCGGGCGTCTCCTCGCAGACGGTGTCACGGGTGGCGAACAACCGGCAGAACGTCGACGCCGCCACCCGCGAGAAGGTGCTCTCCGCCATGCAGGCGCTCGGCTACCGCCCCAACACGGCGGCCCGCGCGCTGGTCACCGGCCGGTTCGGAGCGCTCGGCGTGGTCAGCTTCGACGTGGGCGCGCACGGCAACGCCCGTACGCTCGGCGCGATCGCCGACGCCGCACGCGAGGCCGACTTCTCCGTGAACTTCATGGGCGTACGGGCCCAGACCGAGGCCGCGGTCCGCCACGCGTTCCAGCATCTGATGCTGCAGTCCGTCGACGGCATCGTGCTGGTCGAGTCGCAGATGCTCGACACCCCGTCGCTGCGCCTGCCCCCGTCCATGCCGGTGGTCGTCGCCGACGGCGACACCGGACACGAGTACCCCAACGTCGACTTCGACCAGGCCCACGGCTCCCACAGCGTGGTGTCCCACCTGCTCGGCCTCGGCCACCGCACGGTCTGGCACCTCGCGGGTCCGCGCGACTCGTTCGCGGCGCGCCGGCGCGCCGAGGCCTGGAGCCGGACGCTGACGGACGCGGGCGCGCCCGTACCGCCGTTGGTATACGGGGACTGGTCGGCGAGATCGGGCTACCGGGCCGGGCTCGACATCGCCCGGCGGCCGGAGGTCACGGCCGTCTTCGCCGCGAACGACCAGATGGCGATGGGTCTGATGCGGGCGCTGCACGAATCGGGCAAGAGCGTGCCCGGGGACGTCAGCGTGGCCGGATTCGACGACGTCGCCGAGGCGGCGTACTTCCATCCGCCCCTGACGACGGTCCACCAGGACTTCGAGGTGGTCGGTAAGCACTGCGTCGCCCTGCTGCTCGACCAGATCGAGGGCCGCACGGACGGGCCCCGACGCAGGGCGGTGGAACCGGTCCTCGTGGTGCGCTCGAGCACGGCCCCACCGCGCCCGGGCGCGGTGACCTGACACGGGCCCGGCCCCCTGTGGCCGCCAGCCCCGCCGCCCGGCACCCGCCGCCCGGCACCCCGCCGCCGCCGGCCGCGCCGTAGCCGCCCGGCGCGCGGCCGTAGCCGCCCGGCGGCGGAGGCCTCCAGCCTTCGGTGACCGGTCCGGCCCAGCTCATTGCCGTCGACAGCCGTCGACAGTCGCGCCGTAGCCGACCGGCCGGCGGCGGGGCGGTCCAGCCTCCGCCCGGTCATGCCCGGCCGACGGGGACTTTCCTGCCGTCGCCCCGGGCGGGCCGGCCTTGGGCGGCTTGCCCGCGCCGTCCCTGGCGTGCCCGGCGGGCCGTCGCCCCGATCGCCCCCGGCCTTGCGTGGCCTCCTTGCGCCGCCCCCAGGGCGCACAGACGCCTCAGCGCCCCCGTCCCCCCGCGCCCGCGGGCGCCGTGCTGCTCCGTTCCACCAGGGTCGTCGGCACCAGCTGTACCCCCGTCACCGTCTCGCCCGCCAGCTCCCGCAGGACCGCGTCGACGCACAGCGCTCCGACCTGGGCGAAGTCCTGGTGGACCGTGGTCAGGGGCGGGATGAAGGAGGCCGACTCCGGAATGTCGTCGAAGCCGACGACGCTGACGTCCTCGGGGACGCGTACGCCCCGGTCGTGCAGGGCCCGCAGCAGGCCGAGGGCCATCTGGTCGTTGGCCGCGAAGACCGCCGTGCAGTCGGGCTCGTCGGCGAGTCTCAGGCCCGCTTCGTAACCCGACTCCGGGGTCCAGTCCCCGCGTAGTACGGGAGGCACCGCGCACCCCTCCTCCCGCAGCGCCGCCTCCCACGCCTCGGCGCGGCGGCCCGCGGCGAAGGACTCCTCCAGTCCCGCGATGTGCCACACCGTGCCGTGGCCGAGGCCGAGCAGGTGCCGTACCGCGGCGCGGGCGCCCTGCCGCTGGTCGGTGTCCACCACCGGGAAGCGCCCCGTGGCGTCGGAGTCGACCACGACGACCTTGACGTGCGGCGGCAGGGTGAGGGCTGCGGCGTCGAGCAGGTGCACCTCCATGATCAGCACGACCGCGTCGACCGCCAGCTCGTCGAGGCGGGTGAACGCACCCTTGACGTTGTCCTGCGTGGGCGCGTCGAGCGGGATCAGCGTGACCGCGTAGCCGGCGCGGGACGCCGAGCCGGCGATGGCGTCCAGAGTCCGGACGTTGCCCGTGCTGGTGAGCCCCATCGTGATGACGCCTATGGCTCGAAACTCACCCCGTTTGAGGGCGCGAGCCGCGCTGTTGGGACGGTATCCCAGCTCCTTCATCGCGTCGAGGACCTTCTGCCGGGTGGCCTCGACGACGGCCGCGTCGCCGTTGGAAACACGGGACACCGTCTGCGACGAGACCCCCGCCCGCTGGGCCACGTCCGCCATCGAAACACGGCGCGGCCCGGTCCGCGCCCCCCGCCGGCCGCCGTTCACGGCCGACGCCGACCGACCGGTCGCGTTCTGCTCGGTCACCCGATTCCCTCTCATTCGCTGCCACTTCGTGCTTGACGCCCCTCAGCGGGAATGTCACCATCACGCTACCGATGATTACGTAAACATTTCTCGTCGGCCAGCCCTCTCGCAGGGTCGGTTCTCGGCCTCAGGCCCCCAACATCGCTCCCCGTCTCCGGACCGCTCGGTCACCGACGCTAGGACCCAAAGCCATGACGCTCTTGTCGACGCGCGCTACGGCAGCACCACCGCCCCGCCCACGAGCCCGCTTCCGCCTCCGCAAGGAGGCCCTCGTGGGCTGGGGATTCGCCGGCCCGTTCGTCGCGGTCTTCGGCCTCGTCTTCATCGCACCGATCGGGTACGCCGGATACCTGAGCCTGTTCCAGGACCGGCTCATCGGCGGCACCTCCTTCGTCGGTCTCGACAACTACGGCGAGGCCCTCACGGACCCCCGTTTCTGGGACGGCCTGATCCGGGTCGGCCTCTTCCTGCTGATCCAGGTGCCGATCATGCTGGGCATCGCGCTCTTCGCCGCCCTCGCGATCGACAGCGGCCGTCTCTACGGCAAGACCTTCTTCCGGGTCTCGATCTTCCTCCCGTACGCCGTGCCCGCCGTCGTCGCCAGCCTCATCTGGGGCTTCATGTACGGCGACCAGTTCGGTCTCGTCGGCAACATCAACGACGCGCTGGGGGTCTCCCTCCCCAACCCGCTCTCCCCCTCCCTGGTGCTCGCCTCGATCGGCAACATCGTCACCTGGGAGTTCGTCGGATACAACATGCTGATCTTCTACTCCGCCCTGAAGGTCGTCCCGCGCTCGCTCTACGAGGCGGCGTCGATCGACGGCGCCGGGGAGTGGCGCATCGTGGCCTCGGTGAAGCTGCCGGCCATCCGCAGCGCACTGGTCATCGCCACGATCTTCTCGATCATCGGCAGCTTCCAGCTCTTCAACGAGCCGAGCATCCTGCAGAAGCTCGCCCCCAACGCCATCACCAACGACCTCACTCCCAACCTCTACACGTACTCGCTGTCCTTCGCGGGCCAGCAGCACAACTACGCGGCGACCGTGGCGATCGTGATGGGCGTGATCACCGCGATCATCGCCTACGCGGTCCAGCTGCGCGGCATGCGGAAGGGCTGAGCCATGACCACCTCCATGACCACCGCGGCGGCCGAGCCCACCCCCTCCCCCACGGAGCCCCGGACCGGCGCCGCCGCCGCCTCGCACCGCGCCGCCCGCCCCGCCGCTGCCGGACGCCGCAAGCGGCTCCCGCACACCCCGCTCAACCCGCGCCGCAGCATCCCGCTGACCCTCGTCACCGGCCTGGTCCTCGTCTACACCCTGCTCCCGCTCGCCTGGCTGGTCATCAACGCCACCAAGAGCCAGCGGGGACTGCTCGACTCGTTCGGGCTGTGGTTCGCCGACGACTTCAACCTGTGGGACAACATCACCCGCACGCTCACCTACGACGACGGCGTCTTCGTCCGCTGGCTGCTCAACACGCTGCTGTACGTGTTCGCCGGCGCGGGCGGCGCCACGGTCCTCGCCGTCCTCGGCGGCTACGCCCTCGCGAAGTACGACTTCCCCGGCCGCAAGGCGGTCTTCGCGGTCGTCATCGGAGCCGTGGCCGTCCCCGGCACCGCCCTCGCGGTGCCCACCTTCCTGATGTTCAGCAACATGGGTCTGACGAACACCCCCTGGGCCGTCATCATCCCCTCCCTGATCTCCCCCTTCGGGCTCTACCTCATGTGGGTCTTCGCCGCCGAGGCGGTCCCCACCGAGCTCCTGGAGGCCGCGCGCATCGACGGCTCCGGCGAGCTGCGCACCTTCTTCACCATCGCGCTGCCGCTGCTCGTGCCCGGCACCGTCACCGTGCTGCTCTTCTCCATGGTCGCGACCTGGAACAACTACTTCCTGCCGCTGATCATGATCAAGGACCCTGACTGGTACCCGCTGACCCTGGGCCTCAACGCCTGGAACCAGCAGGCCCAGACGGCAGGCGGCGAGGCCGTCTTCGACCTCATCGTCACCGGTTCCCTGCTGACGATCGTCCCGATCGTGGCCGTCTTCCTGCTGCTCCAGCGGTACTGGCAGTCCGGCCTGGCCGCCGGCAGCGTCAAGGAATGACAGCCCACCCCTGACCCGCCCCCTCCCGGAAGTCCCTCCCCACCCGCACCACCGACCAGGAGCACCTCCCATGCGTACGCACACCACCCGCAGACTGCTCGGCGCACTCGCCGTTCTCGCCACGCTCTCGCTGACCGCCACGGCCTGCGGCTCCGACAGCGAGGACGCCGGCGCCGGCAGCGGCGCCCCGAAGGACATCAACGCCGCGCTCCAGAAGGGCGGAAAGGTGACGGTGTGGGCGTGGGAGCCCACGCTGAAGAAGGTGGCGGAGGACTTCGAGAAGAAGTACCCGAAGGTCGACATCGAGCTGGTCAACGCGGGCACGGGCGACAAGCAGTACACCGCCCTGCAGAACGCGATCGCGGCCGGCAACGGCGCCCCCGACGTGGCCCAGATCGAGTACTACGCGCTCGGCCAGTTCGCCATCGGCAAGTCGGTCGAGGACCTCTCCCCCTACGGCGCCCAGAAGTTCGGCACGACCTTCACGCCCGGCCCGTGGAACGCGGTCTCCGAGGACAAGGCGATCTTCGCCCTGCCGATGGACTCGGGTCCGATGGCGTTCTTCTACAACAAGAAGGTCTTCGACAAGCACGGCGTCAAGGTGCCGACGACCTGGGACGAGTACGTGGAGGCGGCCCGTACCCTCCACAAGGCCGACCCGAAGATCTTCATCACCAACGACACCGGTGACGCCGGGGCCACGACCAGCCTCATCTGGCAGGCCGGCGGACGTCCGTACCGCACCGACGGCACCGACGTCACCGTCAACTTCGACGACGAGGGCACCAAGAAGTACACCGCCACCTGGCAGAAGCTCCTCGACGAGAAGCTCGTCGCGCCGACCAGCTCCTGGAGCGACGCCTGGTACAAGGGTCTGGCGGACGGCTCCATCGCCACCCTCTCCATCGGCGCCTGGATGCCCGCCAACCTCACCTCCGGTGTCGCCTCCGCGTCCGGCGACTGGCGGGTCGCCCCGCTGCCGCAGTGGACGAAGGGCGAGAAGACCACCGCCGAGAACGGCGGCAGCTCGCTCGCCGTCCCGAAGGCCGCCAAGAACAAGGAACTCGCCTATGCCTTCACCGAGTTCGCCACCACCGGCGCCGGCGCGAGCACCCGGGTCGCCCAGGGCGCCTTCCCCGCCACCCGCACGGACCTGGAGTCGAAGGCGTTCCTCGACACCAAGTTCCCCTACTTCGGCGGCCAGCAGGCCAACCGGATCTTCGCCGAGTCCGCCCGCAACGTCGGCGCCGACTGGTCCTACCTGCCCTTCCAGGTCTACGCGAACTCGATCTTCAACGACACCGCCGGCAAGGCGTACGTCACCCCGACCAAGCTCGCCGACGGCCTGAAGGCCTGGCAGGACGCCAGCGTCAAGTACGGCAAGGACCAGGGCTTCACCGTCAACAAGTAGCCCGTTGGCCCGCGGGGCGGAGCCGTATCGCGACTCCGCCCCCGCAAGCCCGCAGAAAGGGCTTGCCATGATCCCCATGTTTGCGTAAACATAGGGGGTCGACGTCTCCACCCGCACGACCTTCACGTACAGGAGCAAGCAGCGCATGCCCGTTCTCCAGACAGACACGGCCGGATTCCTGCTCGACGGTCAGCCCTTCCGGTTCCTGTCCGGTGGCCTGCACTACTTCCGGGTCCACCCCGAGCAGTGGCAGGACCGGCTCCGCAAGGCCCGGCTCATGGGACTCAACACCGTCGAGACGTACGTCCCCTGGAACCTCCACCAGCCGCGCCCCGACCGGTTCGTGATGGACGGCGGACTCGACCTCCCCCGCTTCCTCGACCTCGCCGCCGCCGAGGGACTGCACGTCCTGCTGCGCCCCGGCCCGTACATCTGCGCCGAGTGGGAGGGCGGCGGCCTGCCCTCGTGGCTGCTCGCCGAGCCGGACATACGGCTGCGCACCCGCGACCCCCGCTTCCTGGCGGCCGTGGACGACTTCTTCCACCGCCTGCTGACCCCCCTCCAGCCCTACCTCGCCTCGCGGGGCGGCCCGATCCTCGCCGTACAGGTGGAGAACGAGTACGGGGCCTTCGGCGACGACACCGCCTATCTGGAGCACATCGCCGACTCGCTGCGCGGCTGCGGGATCGACGTCCCCCTGTTCACCTGCGACCAGCCGGTCGACCTGGAGCGGGGCTCCCTGCCCGGCGTCCTCGCCACCGCCAACTTCGGCAGCCGCTCGGCCCACCATCTGGCCGCCCTGCGCGCGCAGCGCCCCGAGGGGCCGCTGATGACGACGGAGTTCTGGATCGGCTGGTTCGACCGCTGGGGCGCGCGCCACGTCGTCCGCGATCCCGACGACGCCGCCCGCGAGCTCGACGAGGTCCTCGCCGCCGGTGCCTCGGTCAACTTCTACATGTTCCACGGCGGCACCAACTTCGGCTTCACCAACGGCGCCAACGACAAGCACACCTACCGGCCCACCGTCACCTCCTACGACTACGACTCGCCGCTCGACGAGGCCGGGGACCCGACGGAGAAGTACACCGCCTTCCGCGACGTCATCGCCAAGTACGCGACCGTGCCGAGCGAGCCCGTTCCGGCCCCCGGGGCCAAACTGGCCGTCCCCGCGGTCGCGTTGACGCAGAGCGCCGAGCTCCTGCCGAGCGCGGCCGCGCTGTCGCCGGGGATCGACTCCCGGCGGCCGCTGACCATGGAGGAGCTGGAGCAGGACTTCGGCTTCGTCCTCTACGAGACCACCCTGCCGCTGCGGGGTCCGGCCCTCCTCGAGATCGAGCACGTCCGCGACCGGGCCCAGGTCTTCGTCGACGGGCAGCCGGTGGGCGTCCTGGAGCGTGAGAACCACGAGCACGCCCTGGCCTTCACGGCCCCCGGGGCCGGCAGTGTGCTGTCGATCCTGGTGGAGAACCAGGGCCGGGTGAACTACGGGCAGGGCATCCACGACCGCAAGGGACTGCTCGGCAAGGTCCTTCTCGACGGCGTCGAGCCGGTCGCCTGGACGAGCCGCCCGCTGCCGCTCACCTCCCTTGAGGACATCCCCTTCGCGACCACCACGACGACGCCCGTCGGCCCGGTCTTCCACCGCGGCACCTTCGAGCTCGCCGAGGCGGCGGACACCTTCCTGCACCTCGACGGCTGGACCAAGGGCAACGCCTGGGTGAACGGCTTCGCGCTCGGCCGCTACTGGTCCCGCGGCCCGCAGCGGTCGCTGTACGTCCCCGCTCCCGTCCTGCGTGCCGGTACGAACGAGATCGTCGTGCTCGAGCTCCACGCCGGCCCCCGGGCCCGTACCGTCGACTTCCGCGAGACGCCCGACCTGGGCCCCACCGAGGAGTAGGAACTCCTCCCCGCGCCGCCGGGCCCTGGCGCGTCCCCCGTGCGCGCCCGGGCCCGGCTCCTCTCTCCGCCGTCCCAGCCCTCCCGGCTTCCGGGAGGGCTGTGCGCGTTTCCGCCGCGGTGCGGACGGCCGGCATCTTGCCGAGCGGGGATGATTACGTAACCATCCGGCCACGGGGCCACCTCCGAGCGCCAATTCCGGTCAACCCTCCGACGGCATCTGGCATGTTCACGCAAACATGCCAGACTTCCTCACGCCGGAAGCGGGGCTGATCGTTCCAACTGCCTTGCGTCCAGCGGCAGTTCGCACCCACACACTCAGCACGGCCAGCTCCACCCGGGCGGACCATCTCCGGTCCCCCGGGCCGCTCCGGCCGGTGTCCCCGGCCGACCCCCCACCTGGAGTCCCGTTGAGACGTTCCCTCCGTGCGGCGACAGCCGCCGGTGCCCTCACGACGTGCGCCGCGCTGCTCGCCGTCGGCCTCCCCACCACCGGCGCGGCCGCGGCCCACCCGGCGGCACCCGCCGCCACGGCGGCCGCACCCGTCGCACCCGTCGCACCCAAGGCCCGCGCCGGCGCCTCCCCCGTCGCGCTCAGCCCCAGCGGCCACGCCGCCCTCCTCGCCGAAGCCGGAGCCGACCGGCAGGCGACCGCCGAGAGGATCGGCCTGGGCGACCAGGAAGCGCTCGTGCCCAAGTCCGTCCTGAAGGACGCCGACGGCACACTGCACACGCGCTACGACCGCACCTTCGCCGGGCTGCCCGTCCTCGGCGGCGACCTCGTGGTCCACACGGCCCCCGGCGGGGCCGTCAAGAGCGTCACCAAGGCGACCCGCGCCACCGTCTCCGTCCCCTCCACCACGGCCACGGTCACGGCCGCCGCCGCGAAGTCCCACGCCGTCGGCCGGGCCACGGCCGAGGGCACCGAGGCCCCGAAGGCCGACTCCGCGCGCAAGGTGGTCTGGGCGGCCACCGGCCGGCCCACCCTGGCCTGGGAGACGGTCGTCGGCGGCGTCCAGAAGGACGGCACCCCCAACGAGCTGCACGTCATCACCGACGCGAGGACCGGCGGCACGCTCTTCGAGTACCAGGCCGTCATGAACGGCACCGGCCACGGCCAGTACAACGGCCAGGTCACCCTCGGGACTTCGGGGTCCGCCGGCTCGTACCTCCTCCAGGACGCCGGCCGAGGCGGCGGCAAGACCGTGGACATGGGCCACTCCATGGACGACGAGGGCCCCGAGACCCCCTTCACCGACGCCGACGACGTCTGGAGCGACGGCACCCCCGGCCACCACCAGACGGCCGCGGTGGACGCCCACTACGGCGCCCAGCTGACCTGGGACTACTTCAAGAACGTCCACGGCCGCAACGGCATCAGGAACGACGGCGTCGCCGCCCGCAGCCGGGTCCACTTCGGCAACGCGTACTCCAACGCCTACTGGTGGGACTACTGCTTCTGCATGACGTACGGCGACGGCGCCTACAACGCCAACCCGCTGACCTCCATCGACGTCGCCGCCCACGAGATGACCCACGGCGTCACGTCGAACACGGCAGGTCTGCGCTACAGCGGAGAGTCCGGCGGCCTGAACGAGGCCACGTCCGACATCTTCGGCGCCGCGGTGGAGTTCTGGGCGAACAACCCGTCCGACCCGGGTGACTACCTGGAGGGCGAGAAGGTCGACATCAACGGCGACGGCACTCCCCTGCGCTACATGGACAGGCCCTCCAGAGACGGCGACTCCGCCGACCACTGGTACCCGAACCTCGACCTGCTCGACGTCCACTACTCCTCCGGGCCCGCCAACCACTGGTTCTACCTGGCGTCCGAGGGCAGCGGTGCCAAGCTCGTCAACGGCGTCTCCTACAACTCCCCGACGTACGACGGCAAGCCGGTCAACCCGATCGGCCGCGAGGCCGCCGCGAAGATCTGGTACCGGGCCCTGACGACGTACATGACGTCGAGCACCGACTACGCGGGCGCCCGCACCGCCACCCTCCAGGCCGCCGCCGACCTGTACGGGGCGAACGGCGTCGTCCACAACAACGTCGGAAACGCCTGGGCCGCCGTCAACGTCGGCCCCCGCGTGGTCCAGGGCGTCACCCTGACCAGCCCCGGCGACCAGGTGTCCACCACGACCGCGGCGGTCGCCCTCCAGATCCAGGCCGTCACCAGCAATCCCGGAGCCGCCCTCACCTACACGGCCACCGGACTGCCCGCCGGGCTCACCCTCAACGCCTCGACCGGCAAGATCACCGGTACACCGACGACGAACGCGAACTCCGCCGTCACCCTCACCGTCAAGGACTCCACCGGCGCCCACGACATCGTCTCGTTCTCCTGGCTCGTGTATACCCCGGGCAACTGCACCTCGACGCAGCTGCTCGGCAACCCCGGCTTCGAGTCGGGGAGTTCGGCCGCGTGGAAGACCAGCGGCTCCACCCGCGTGATCACCGACGACAACTCGTGGCTCCCCTCGCGCACCGGCTCGTGGAAGGCCCTGCTCGGCGGCAACGGGAACACGTCCACCGAGGCGATCACGCAGACCGTGTACGTCCCCTACGGCTGCAAGGCCACGGCCACCTTCTGGCTGCGGGTCCTCACCAACGAGGCGTCCAAGACCGTCGCGTACGACAAGCTGACCGTCGAGGCCGACAGCACGCCCCTGGCGACGTACTCCAACCTGAACGCGAGCACCGGCTACGTCCAGAAGACCGTCGACCTCGGGGCCGTCGCCGGGCGGTACGTGACGCTGAAGTTCACGGCCAAGGAGGACCTCGCCACCCCGACCTACTTCCTGCTCGACGACACCGCGCTCACCATCCACCCCTGATCCGTTCCTGACAGCGGCCGGCATACGCCGAGAGGCCCGCTCCCCGAAGGGGGCGGGCCTCGTCCGTGCGCCGGGTCAGTGTGGAAGGCCGACGGCCCTCTCCCCGTTACGGCGCTGCTGGATCACCACGGCGGCCACGAGGAGCGCGCCCTGGGCGACGTTCTGCCAGAAGGTGTTGATGCCCTCGACCGTCAGGCCGTTCTCCAGGGCGCCGAGGAGGGCGACGGCGAGGAGCGTGCCGCCGACTCCTCCCTTGCCGCCCTTGAGGGCGCAGCCGCCGAGTGCGGCGGCGGTGATGGCCTTGAGTTCCAGGCCCTCGCTGCCGGAGACGGGCTGGCCGGAGCCGGTGCGGGCGGTGAGCAGGATGCCGGCGATGGCGGCGACGACGCCGATGAGGGCGTAGACCGCGACGAGGTACTTGTTGATGTTGATGCCGGCGAGGCGGGCGGCGGTGTCGTTGCCGCCGATCGCGTAGAGGTTGCGGCCGATGTCCGTGTACCTGAGCATCACGTGCACGGCGATCGCGACGACGATGAGGATCCAGACCATCACCGGCAGACCGGCGATCTTGCCGCGGCCGAGGAACACGAAGAACGGGTCGTTGAGGACGTAGCCCTGGGCGCGGCCGTCGGACAGGAGCTGCGCGAGGCCCTTGTAGGCGGCGAGTCCGGCGAGGGTCGCGATGGTCGGGTTGACGCGGCCGTAGACGATGACGAGGCCGTTGAGGACGCCGACCAGGATGCCGACGCCGACGGCGGCGAGCATGCCGAGGAACGCGCTGGAGCCGGTGCTGGTGAAGACCATGGCGCTGACCACGGAGGCGACGCCGACCTGGGAGCCGACGGAGATGTCGAGGCCGCCGCAGATGATGACGACGGTCTGGACGATGGCCAGGAGGCCGGTGATGGTGGCCGCTTCGGCGATCACCTGGATGTTCGAGAGGCTGAGGTAGTTCTCGTTGAGGGCGCCGAACAGCCCGAGGACCACGACGAGCGCACCGATGAGGCTGAGGTTCTGCCCGCCGAGGGCCGCCAGCGGTGAGCGCTTGCGGGCCGGTTCCGGGGCCTTCTCGGTCTCGGCCGGGGAGGTGGTGGCGGTGGTCATCGGGGGCCTCCATGGGCGGAGTCGGTACGGGGCCGGGCGGCGGCCGGGGTGGGGGCGGCGTCCACGGTGGCGAGGTCGTCGGCCATGGCGAGGTTGAGGATCGACTCCTCGGTGGCCTCGGCGCGGGCGAGTTCGCCGGTGATGCGGCCGTTCTGCATCACCACGACGCGGTCGGCGAGTCCGAGCACCTCGGGGAGCTCGGAGGAGATCACGAGCAGGGCGACGCCGTCCCGTGCGAGGTCGGCGATGATCCGGTAGATCTCCGCCTTGGCGCCGATGTCGATGCCGCGGGTGGGCTCGTCGAGGATCAGGACCTTCGGCCGGCGCAGCAGCCACCGGGCGAGGACGACCTTCTGCTGGTTGCCGCCGGACAGCTTGCGGACCTCGTGCTCGATGGACGGGGTGCGCACCCTGAGCCGGTCGGAGAACTCCTGGGCGACGGCCTTCTCGTCGCCGCTGCGGACGAAGCGCATCCGGCGCAGCCGCTCCAGGCTGACCAGGGAGGTATTGTCGCGGATGGAGCGCTGGAGGAAGAGGGCCTGGGCCTTGCGTTCCTCCGGGGCCAGGCCGATGCCGGCCCGGATGGCGTCCTTCGGGCTGCGCAGCCGCAGCGGCTTGCCGTTGAGGGAGATCCGCCCGGCGCGCAGGGGCCGGTCACCGGCGAGCGCGAGTGCCAGCTCGGAGCGTCCGGCGCCCATCAGCCCGGCGAGGGCGACCACTTCTCCGGCCCTGACCTGGAGGCTGATGTCGCTGACGTCGTCGGTGGTGACGCCGTCGAGTTCCAGGACGACCTCGTCCCGGGCGACGTCCTGGCGTACGAACAGCGTGGAGAGGTCGCGGCCGACCATCATCCGGACGACTTCGCTCTCGGTGGTGGCCGCGGCGTCGAGGACGCCGGCGGAGGCTCCGTCCCGGAGCACCGCGATGCGGTCCGCGAGCCGGAAGATCTCCTTCATGCGGTGGGAGACGTAGATGATCGCGATGCCCTGGGCCCGCAGCCGGTCGATCAGGGCGAACAGGGCCTCGGCCTCGTTCTCCGCGAGGGAGGAGGTCGGCTCGTCGAAGGCGATGACCTTGGCCTCGCCGGTGAGGGCGCGCAGGATTTCCACCAACTGGCGCTGTGCGGCGGTCAGTTCGGAGCCGAGCTGGTCGGGGTCGATGACCTTCTCGAAGCCGAGCCGGGCCAGGTCGGCGGTGATCCTGCGGCGCAGCTCGGCGCGGTCGAGGCGCCGGCCGGCCTTGCGCGGGAGGGATCCGGCGTAGACGTTCTCCGCGACGGAGACGTGCGGGATGATCTCCGGTTCCTGCGGGATGATGCGGATCCCGGCCTTGCGCGCGTCCTGCGGCGAGGCGAACGAGACGGGCGTCCCGTCGAGGAGGACCCGTCCGTCGGTGGGCTGGTGGTCGCCGGTGAGGATCTTCAGGAGCGTGGACTTACCCGCGCCGTTCTCGCCCATGAGGGCGGTGACCTGCCCCGGGAGGAAGGTCAGGGTGACGCCGCCGAGGGCCTGGACGGCGCCGAAGCGCTTGGTGATGTTCTCGACGGCGACACCGGCACCTGGCGGAGAGACGGGAGTCGCCGGCGTGGGGGGTTGGGTGCCGGGTGTGGTCATGGTGGCCTCACGGGCTGGAGGGACGGGGAAGGGCCGACGGGGCGTCGTACGGCGGGAGCGCCGGTACGGCGGTGCGGCGGGCGACCTGGAGGGGCCGGTGCGGCGGGCGGGACGGGCCGCCGCACCGGCGTCGAGGGGCCGCGGCTCAGCCGCAGGTGACTCCGGCGGACTTCCAGGTGGAGGCGTCGACCATGGTGGTCGGGGCGAAGGCCTCCTTGGGGAAGGCCTTGCCGTTCTTGAGCTTGTCGAACATCGTCTGCACGGCGAGGGCGCCGACGTCCTTGCCGTTGATGAAGAGGGCGGCCTTCATGCCGGACGGCTTGCCGGAGCTCCAGTTCTTGCAGGCCAGGTAGGCGCCGAGGCCCACGCCGATGACGTCGTCGGCCTTGAAGCCGGCGTTCTCGAGGGCGGTGACCCCGCCCTGGACGTTCTCGTCGTTGCAGCCCCAGACCACCCAGTGCTTGACGCTCGGGTTGGCGGTGATGGTGGCGGCGATCTTGTCCTGCGCGCCGGTGGGGCTGTTGTCCGTGGGGACGTCGATGTTCTGGACCTTGGCACCGGCGCCGGCGGCGAAGGCGTCCTTGGAGGCCTTGACGCGGTCGGTGCAGACGGTCACGTCCTGCTTCCAGGCGGAGATGGTGCGGGTCTCGGCGGGGTTCCAGCCGGCCTTCTTGAACTCGGCGGCGGCGCGCTTGCCGACCTCGCCGCCCATCTGGGCGCCGCTGAAGCCGATCCGGGGCACCAGGGCGTCGGCAGGGCAGGAGGACGGGTCCGGTCCCGTCGTGCAGATCTGGTCGTCGGAGGTGAGCAGGGCGACCTTGGCGTCCTTGGCGATCTGGGCGACCTGGGGTCCGACGGCCGGGTCCGGGACGACGACGATCAGACCGTTGCTCTTCTGCGAGATCGCCGCCTGGGCCTCGCTGATGGTCTTGTTGGCGTCGGTGCCGAGGTTGACGACCTTCAGGTCGATGCCGAGTTCGTCCGCCTTGGCCTTGGCGCCGGCCGCCTCACCGATGAAGTACTCCTGGTCGCCCTGCTTCTGCAGGTAGGTGACGGAGATCTTGCCGTCGACCTTGGCGACGTCCTCGGCGCCTCCCTTGCCGGCCGCCTGCTGGCCGCTGGAACAGGAGGTCAGCGCGAGGACGGAGGCCAGGCCCAGGACGACTGCCGCCACCGGCCGCCGGTTGAGTTCAGTGAACATGTCATTCCCCTTGCTTGGACGGGCCGCACACGGCCGACCGGTGAGGCACGGAATCTGGAGACTCGCGGGGGATCGTGGCGAGGAAGGGGGAACGACGGTTCCGGTCCTGTCCGACGATGTTGCGAGAGCGGGCGACCGGGCGCTTCAGGGGTGCTGAAGTTGCCGTGGTCAGTGGTTAATCAACTCGATGCAACACAGAAAATCGCCGTTTCCATCAAAAGTCAACAGAGTGCCTAGGAGGTTTCGGATCGATACGTCGCCGTTACCGATGCCCGGGGCATAGGCCTGCGCAGCAACCGCTTACCGCGCAGGCCATATCCGTCACGCGCCCAGCAGGGGTGTTGGAATATGTTGGAGTTGGAGAGGTCGTCGGTCAGTCGCAGCAGCAGTTGCACGGGTTGCAGCAGCCACCGCCACCGCAGCAGCCGTCACCCGAGCCACCGCCGGAGCCACCGGACCCACGGCCTCCGCCGCCCGAACCGCCGGAGCCACCACCCCAGTTGCCGCCGCCCGAACCACCGGAAGAACCGCCCGAGTTGCCCCCGCCCGAGCCGCCGCTGTCCGAGCCGCCGTACTGCGGGGGCTCCGCGCCCTCCATGGCGTCCTCGGCGCAGGTGCAGCAGGAGGAGCACCACCGGCAGTAGCGGCACAGCGGACGCCACTGGTTGCACCGTCCGCACTGCCCCTCCGACGGCCGGCCCGACGCCGTCGAGACGCCCTCCGGGGCCGCGAGCGCCCCGACACCGCAGCTCTCCGAGGACGTGTCCGTCGCCGTACGGCGTCCCAGCCAGGGCAGCATGCGCGGGCCCGCGCCCCGCGTCCGGGGGCCGTGCTGGTGGTGGCGGCCCTGCCGGGGGACGAAGACCCGGTCGACGGCGTGATCCAACTCGTCGCCGAGGAGTGCCCGTACCAGCCGGTCGTCGACGAACTCCGCCTCGGCCAGGGCGAGTCGGATGCCGTGGACGGCATCGTCGCAGAGCCGGCGTACCTCGGCGCGGTCGGCGCCGGTCACGGCGATCGGATTCCACGCGCCGGACGCCTCGTCCACGTCCAGGTCCTCCACCGCGTCGAGGAGATGTGCCAGCCGTCCGAACAGGCGGCCCGCCTCCGCCAGCGGTTCGGCGTTGCCCGGGCGGCCAGCGAGGACCGCGGTGTGGGCGAAGGCGGCGGCGGTCGCCGTCTCCGTGGGCTCCGTGACCGTGAGCAGCGAGCCACGGGGGCCAATCGTCCGCTCGATGTCCTGCTGCCGTTCGACCGCCCCGATCAGCACCGCGGTGTCGAAGCCGAGCCGGTCGCCGCCCGCGGCGCCCGCACGGTCCCAGCCGAGGGCGATCCTGCGGGCCGCCAGCGTCACCGGACGGCGCCCCAACAGGCCGTCGCCGTCGGCCACATGGTCACGTATCTTCGCCGCGGCGAGCACCAGCGACACCGTCGCCGCGAGCCGCGCGCCCTCGCCCCGCGCCACGTCCGCCGACCGCATCCCGCGCAGCGGGCACGGGCCGGCGCCCCGCCGCCAGTCGCCGGAACGCTCCGACTGCGCCTCGGTCAGCACCGAGACGATCAGGCCGTCGTAGTTGGTGGCCACCCGCGCGAACTGCCCGTACTCGCTGCGCAGCGCCAGGCACAGCCCGCACAGATGCGCCATCCACTCGGTACGCATGGTCCCGCCCAGGCGATGACGGCAGGGCCTGATGATTCCGAACACAGAAGTTCTCCCCCGTAGATACGGCTACCGCGCGAACCGTCACCCCCGCGGGGCGTCGCGCGGCCGACATCCTAGAGGCTCACCCCTCGGGGGCCTCGTCGTCGGAGACGACCCGGCCGCTCTGCAGATGGGCGACCCTGCCGTCGGGGTACGGGCCCCGGCGTACGACGGTCGCTCCGACGGCGCACTCCACCGCTGTGCCCTTCTGTTGCTCTGTTCTGAGGTGCTTCGGTGCTTCAGTACCGGATGCAGGCGGACCGCAGGTCGGTGTAGAAGTCCCAGACGTCGGGCGAGCATTCGGGCGCGCCCAGCTGGGAGGCCTTGGCGCCCATGTGCGGCAGGTGGGAGTACGCGCCCACGCCCGGCCGGTTGACGTGCAGCATGCCGGCCTGGAAGTCCTGGAGCGCCTGGAACATCAGGGAGGGGTTCCGGGTGAAGATCGTCCCGGACATCCCGTACTTCACCGAGTTCGAGATCCGCATGGCGTCCTCGTACCCGTCGCAGTCGATGACCGAGAGGACGGGGCCGAAGACCTCCTCCTGGGCGATCTCGCTGTCCCAGGCCACGTCGGTCAGGACCGTGGGGTTCACGAAGTAGCCCGGGGTGCCGGGGTCCGCCGCGCCGCCGCCGCAGGCGACCGTGGCGCCGGCGGCGACAGCCGAATCGACGGCGTCGAGGCAGGCGCGCATCCGCTCCTCGTTGACGACCGGGCCGATGTCGGCCCCGTCCTGGTCGCCCCGGCCGATCCGCATCGCCCGCACCCGGGGGACGAGCCGGTCGAGGAGCTGGTCCCGGACGGGACGGTCGACGATCACGCGGCTCGTCGCGCTGCAGCGCTGGCCGCTCTGCCCGAACGCGCCGTGGACGATGGCGTCGACAGCCGCGTCGAGGTCCGCGTCGGCGAGGACGATCAGGGCGTTCTTGCCCCCGAGTTCCAGCTGCGTACGCATGAGGCGGCCCGCGCCCGCCTTGTTGATGGCCCGCCCGACCGGCAGCGAGCCGGTGAAGGAGATCCCGGCCACGCGCGGGTCGGAGACGAGTGCCTCGCCCGGCTCCCGGTCGCCCTGGAGCAGGTTGAGCACGCCCGGCGGCAGCCCGGCGTCGGCGAAGGCCTCGACGAGCAGGGCCGAGGTCCAGGGTGTCAGCGGGGACGGCTTCAGTACGGCGGTGCAGCCGGCGACCAGGGCCGGAGCGGCCTTCCACATGGGGATGGCGACCGGGAAGTTCCACGGTGTGATGAGTCCGACGACGCCGAGCGGTCGGCGGAACGTCATCGCGAGGGTCCGCGGCTCCTCCGCCGGGGTGGTGACGCCGTTGATCCGGCGCGCCTCGCCGATGGTGAAGTCGAGGATCGCGAGCGAGCGCGTCACCTCGCCCCTGGCCTCGGACAGGCGCTTGCCCTGCTCGCGGGTGATCGCCGCGGCGAACACCTCCTGGCGTTCCTCGATCAGCCTGGCCGCGGCGGTCAGGAACGTGGCGCGTTCGATCGGGCCGAGCGCGTCCCAAGCGCCCTGCGCGGCCGCCGCCGCGTCCACCGCCGCGGCGGCGTCCTTGGCGCCGGACTCCGCGAACTCGCCGATGACGTCGTCGGTGTCGGCCGGGTTCAGGTCGGCGCGTACCGCGCCGGTCGAGGACGGCACCCAGGCACCGTCGATGTGGTTGAGGAGGTGTTCAGGGCGCGGCTCTGCCATGAGGGACTCCCTAGCTGGGGTTCGGCCGGTGCGGCCGGAGGAAGGTGCGGCGGTCCGACCGGCGTGTCAGTCCATGCGTACGGCGATGCGCGGTGCGGTGCCCTCGCGGGCGGCGGCGACGGCCGCGTCGATGTCGTGGAGCGGCAGCGCGTCGGGGACGAGGTCGGCGAAGAGGGCCTGCGCCGGGGTCTCCGCCAGGAACAGGACCGCTTCGGCCAGGTCGTCGACGGTGTAGTTGTGGCTGCCGACGACACGGGAGAGGTTGCGCACGAAGGTGTCGGGTTCGAAGCTCACCTCGGGGCCCGGGGAGACGGAGCCGACCAGGGCCACGCTGCCGTCCGTCCCGACGATGTCGAGCGCCGCCTGGACGGCCCGGTGGTTGCCCGACAGCTCGATCACGACGTCGGCGCCGTACTTCTGCGCGTACTCGGCGAGTTCGTCGGGGCCGCCCACGGCGTGCGCCCCGAAGGCGCGCGCCAGTTCCCGCCGGCTCTCGTCCACGTCACAGGCGATGACGTGTTCCGCCCCGAGCTCGCGTGCGTAGGCGACGGCGGTGAGACCGAGCATGCCGCAGCCGATGACGACCACGGAGTCGCCGGCGTCGAGGCCGGCCCGCCGGGCGGCGCAGACCACGGTGGCCGTCGCGCAGTTGGCGGGTGCGGCGACCGCGGCGGGCAGCGACTCGGGTACGGACACCAGGCCGGTGCCGGCGACCAGGTGGCAGTGGGTGGCGAGGCCGCCGTTGAGCCGCCACCGGTCGGTGATCGCCTCGTGGCCGTACTTGCGGACGCCGGTGCACTTCTGCGGCACGCCCCGGACACACCGCCGGCAGGAGCCGCAGGCGGTCCCTATCGTCCAGGTGACGCGCTGTCCCGGCTCCACGAGCTTCCCGTCCCGGGTGCGGACGGTGCCGGACACGTCCTCGACGACGCCCACCGCCTCGTGACCGAGGACCGTCGGCAGGGGGGTCGGCCGGTCGCCGGCGATGGTGTGGAGGTCGCTGCCGCAGATGGTGGCGAGTTCGATGCGGACCAGCACCTCGCCGGGCGCCAGTTCCGGCCGTGGCTGGGGTTCGAGGGCGAAGCCGCCTTCGGGGCCGGACCAGACGGCCGCGAGGGGAAGCGCGCTCGGATCTGTCATGTCGGTCTCCGCCTAGCGTCGGATGGTGAGGGCCGTCAGGGCGCTGCACGCGCAGGCTCCTGCGACGATCGGGAAGATGAGGCTGGTGTCGCCGGTGCTGTCCATGAGACCGCCGATCAGGGGCTCGGCCGCGCCGGCGAAGAGATAGGCGAAGCAGTTGACCACGCCCGTCGCGGTGCCCGCCATGCGCTTGCCCGCGATGTCCGGGCAGAGGGCCCAGAAGGAGGACTGCGGGCCGTAGACGAAGAATCCGGTCAGGAAGAGGAGCACGATGCCGGTCGTCGTGCCGAGCGGAGCCGCGTACATCGTCATCGCCATGAGCGCGCCGACGACCATGAACAGGATGATGGGCCGGTCCCGGCGGGCGCCGAACAGGCGGTCGGAGATCTGGCCGTTGACCAGGGCGCCGGCGGCCATGCCGACGGGCAGCGCGACCGAGATCCACAGCGGGCTGACGCCGGTGTCGGCCTTCTTCCAGTCCTCGCCGAGGAAGTACACGGGCACCCAGATCAGCAGGCCGTACCGGGCCGCGTTCTGGAAGCCGATGGCGATGCCGGCCGACCAGATCCTGGGGTTGCGCAGCACCGCCTTGTACCGCTGGAGGCTGTTCTCGCCGCCGGCGGCGGCCGCCGCGTCCTCGGCGGCCTCCTCGGCGCTCGGCGCGTGGGAGGCGGGCGGGGTGACGCCGGCCTTCGCCGGACTGTCCCGGGCGACGAGGTAGAAGGTGATGCCGCCCACCAGCATCAGCAGGACGGGAACTCGGAAGATCCACTGCCAGTCGAGGTCGAGGGTGTCCACGACGATCGTCGACGTGACGAACGCGAGCACGGAGGCCATGCCCGCGGCGAAGGTGTAAAAGCCGAAGCTGCGGCCGCGCTCGTTGTGGGACCACCAGGTGGAGATGACCCGTCCGCCCGACGGCCAGCCGAAGGACTGGGCGAAGCCGTTGGCGCCCCAGAACAGCGCGAGCGACTTGGCGCCCACGGAGAAGCTGGTGCACCAGTTGAGGAGGGTGGACAGGATCGCGCCGGCGCTCATCATGCGCCGGCCGCCCCATTTGTCGGCGAGGTTGCCGTTGATCATCTGCCCGGCGGCGTACGACCAGAGCAGGATGCCGCTGATCGCGCCGAGGGTGGCCTTGCTCAGACCGAGGTCCTCTTCGATGCCCGGGATGGCGAAGCCGAAGGTCTGCCGGCCCGTGTAGAAGAAGAAGTAGCAGAACATGGCCGCGAGGAGCATGCGCCACTTGAGCCGCGTGTACGCGTGTTCCGTGAGGGGCTGGGGACTTCCGGTCCCTGACATGGTCTTTCCTGAGTTGGACATGGATGCCAACCGATCTGCGAAGAGACTACGCGATCCACCCTGGGTGGTTGGGGGGCGCGGCGGGAGAGGCGGCGCCAGGGGCCGTGCGGCCGCCGGTCGGACCCGGTCGGACCCGTCGGCGGCCGCCCCGGACGTCAGACGGCGTACCGGTCCTCCTCGCGGGCGGCCAGCGTGGTGGCGACCCAGAAGGCGTCGTAGTTGTGGATACGGGCGAGGTCGCCGAAGGGGGTGTCGAGCGGCTCCGGCTCCGGCAGGCGCCGGTTGACCAGGAACGGGATCTGCAGTTCGCCGAGGGCGCCGTGCGACCGCAGCGGCGCGTCGAGGCCGCTCAGGTCGTGCCAGGCGGCGAAGCGCCCGAGGGCGGTGCCGGCCTCGGCGAGGATCACGATGTCGCCGATGCGGTCGGCCGGCAGGGCGAAGCGTGCGGCGGCCTCCTCCCGGCCGTGGACCTCTTCCACGCCGACGAGGTCGCGGAGCGCGGCGATGACGGCCGCGCGGTCGGCGCGCTCCGGCAGGTAGACGCTCGCGAAGGAGCCGAGGGCGCCGTGGTGCACCGTGTACGGGTCGGTGATGGGCAGGATGACCCGCAGGTCCTCCGCTTCCGTGTCGGCGTCGATGCCGAGGATCCGGCGGACCTCCTCCTCCACGTAGATCACCTGGGCGACGCCGGACTCGTCGGTCTTGGCGCTCATGCCGTGGTCGGCGGTGAGCACGACGGTCGCGCCGAGTTCGGCCAGCTTCCCGGCGTAGTGGTCGATCTGCTCGTAGAGGTCGTTGGCGGCCTCCGTACCGGGCGCGTTCTTGTGCTGGATGTAGTCCGTCAGGGACAGGAACATCAGGTCCGCGCCGCGCGTCTCCAGGATCTTCACGCCGGCCGCGAGGGCGAACACGCTCAGGTCGGCCGAGTAGACGGTCGGCAGCGGCCTGCCGACCAGGTCCAGGACGTCACCGATGCCGTTCTCCTCGACGGTGGCCAGGTCGGCCTTCTCCGCCGAGAAGCAGATGCCGCGCCGGGACGGGGCGACGAACGGTCCGGAGGAGCCGTCGAGCGCGGGGCCCTCCTCGACGAGACCGGCCCCGAGAAGGCGGCGCAGTTTGTCCTTGGCGGTCACCACGACCACGTCGAGCCCGGCCTCGTTGGCGGCGGCGAAGACGGTCGGCGCGCGCAGGAAGCGCTTGTCGTTCATCAGCACCTCCTCGCCGAGTCCGGTGTCGAAGATGTAGTTGCCGCTGATGCCGTGCACGCTGGGCGGCCGGCCCGTCGCGATCGACACGTTGTTGGGGTTGGTCAGGGCGGGCATGGCGCAGTGCGCGGGCCACGACGTCCCCTCGCCGTCCAGGACCTTGCTCAGCCAGGGCATCTTCCCGGCCGCCATGGCCTCCAGGTGGTAGTCGGGCTCGCTGCCGTCGATGCAGATCACCACCACGGGGGCGGAGGGCCTGGTGTAGGTCCTGCCGTTGACTGCGAACGTCTCTGCGGTCACGCGTGCTCCTCGGTGCGTCGCTCGGGTGGTTCCCGGCAACGAGCCTGCGGGGCCGGTCGCGGAGGGGGAACCCCCGTTTCGGCTATGAGGACTATTCGGCACGCTGCCTGTACGCACGACGCCGCGAAGTCGCAGCTCAGCCGTGGGGCGGGGTGGCACCGGGCCAGCTCTGCTGCTCCCGGACCAGCTCCATGAAGGCGTTCTCGGCCGGGGAGAGGATGCGGTCCCGGCGGCGTACGAGCGAGATGACGCGGGGTTCCGTCGGCTGCTCCGTCGGCAGGACGACGAGGGTGCCCGCCCGTCGTTCGTCGGCGACCGCGTGCTCGGAGATCAGGGTGATGCCGAGCCCGGCCCGTACGCACCGCTTGAGGACTTCCGGGCCCCACGCGTCGGTGTGGGGCGGGGCTTCGACCCCCCACCGGGCCAGGGTGAGCTCCTGCACCTCACGGGTCTGGGAACCGGGCTCCCGGAAGACGATCCGTTCACCGGCGAGCATCTCTCCCGTGACGGGGCCCCGGCCGTCGAGGGGGTGGCCCGGCGGGGCGACGAGCACCATCCGGTCCTGGAGGACGGGCTCGCCGATCAGGCGCGGTTCCCCCGGGGCGCCGGCCACGACCGCGACGCCCACGTCCCCGTTCACCAGGTGCTGCGTCACGGTCGAGTTGTTGCCGACGAGGACATGGCTCTCGATGCCGGGATGCCGCCTGCGGTACTCCGCCAGCAGGTCCGGCAGCAGATAGGTGCCCACGGTCGTCGAGCCGCCCACCACGAGCCGTCCCGTCTGCAGGCCGCTGAGCTGCTGGACGGCGGAGACCGCCTCGTCGGCGAGGAGGAAGACGCGGGCCGCGTACTCGGCGAGGAGCTCCCCCTCGGCCGTGGGCCTGATCCGGGCGGTCGAACGGTCGATGAGGGTGATCCGCAGGGACTCCTCCAGCTTCCGCACCTGGTTCGACACGGACGGCTGGCTCATGTACAGCTTCTGGGCGGCGGCGGAGAACCCCTGCTGCTCGATGACGTGCAGGAAGATCCACAAGCGGTGCAGGTCGAGTGTCACGAGACGCGTTCCAGCCGTGCGAGGTGCGGGTCAGGGCAGTCATAGCCGATAGCCGCGGCCCGCACCAACGCCCCTCCCGTGAGTCGCCCCCGCCCCGGCCGTCGGCGGCGGCCGATCAGCCGTCCGGTCAGGCGTCCGGTCAGGGGCCCGCGAGAACCGTGAGCAGACGGGCCACCTCGGCTGCCACCGCGTCGCGGGCGGGGCCGAGGTACCTGCGCGGGTCGGCCACCTCGGGGGACGCCGCCAGGCGTTCGCGCACGGTCCGGGTGAAGAGCTTGTTGAGGTGGGTGGAGATGTTGACCTTCGTCATGCCCGCCGCGACGGCCTTGGCGAGGTCGGCGTCGTCGACGCCCGAAGAGCCGTGCAGCACGAGGGGCACGTCGAGCGCGCCCCGCAGCCGGGCGATGAGGTCGAAGTCGAGGACGGCGTCCCTGCTGAGCATGGCGTGCGAGCTGCCGACGGCGACGGCGAGCGCGTCGACGGCCGTCGTCGCGGCGAACGCGCGGGCCTCGTCGGGGTCGGTGCGGACGCCGGGGGCGTGCGCCCCGTCCTTGCCGCCGACCTCGCCCAGTTCGGCCTCGACCCAGACGTCGGCGCGGTGGCACCGCTCGGTGACGACCCGTGTCGCGGCGACGTTCTCGTCGTAGGGAAGCTTGGACGCGTCGAACATGACGGACGTGAAGCCGAGCGCGACGGCCTCCGTGACGAGGTCCGCGGACTCGGCGTGGTCGAGGTGGACCGCCACCGGCACGGCGGCCGCGCGGGCGAGGGCGAGGGCGGCGAGCCCGATGGGGGCGAGTGAGCCGTGGTAGCGGGCGGTGTTCTCGCTGATCTGGAGGATGACGGGCAGCGCCGCCCGCTCGGCTCCGGCGACGATGGCCTCGGCGTGTTCGATCTGTACGACGTTGAACGCGCCGACCCCGCGGCGGGCGGCGTGTGCGGGGCCGACGATGTCGTCGGTGGAGGTCAAGGGCATGAAGGTCTTCCCCAATACGGTGGTGGTGCGCGGGCTTCCTGCGGCTCTTGGGCCGAAGGCGGCGTCGCTCAGGCGGATTCGGTGGCGAGGATCACGGAGCGGCTGAGGTTGCGGGGCCGGTCGGGGTCGTAGCCGCGAGCTTCGGCGAGGAGGACGGCGAGGCGCTGGGCGACGATCAGATCGGCGAGCGGGTCGAGTGCGGCGGCCTCGCCCGTGGAGGGGGACGGCCCGTCTGCCGAGAGGGAGACGAGGAGGCCGCCGACGCGTGCGATGTCGTCGGCGAGGCCGTCGGGCGCCGGGCCGAACAGCCAGGCGACGCGGCCGGGGCCGGTGATGCTGATGGGGCCGTGCCGGTACTCCATGGCCGGGTACGCCTCCGTCCACGCTCCGGCGGCCTCGCGCATCTTCAGGCCCGCCTCCAGGGCGAGCCCGTAGGTCCAGCCGGTGCCGAGGAAGGTGAACTGTTCGGCGCCGGTCACCTCCGCGCCCAAGGGGAGGTCGAGGGCGCGCTGAGCGTCCTCTACGGCCTGGGCGAGCGGCCGTACACCGGCCGGCAGCGCCTGCTCGGCCTCCAGGTGCGCGCGCAGCAGGACGAGCGCCGTGGTCGCGAACCGGGTCTGCACGACCGACTGCTCGTCGGCGAAGTCGAGTACGGCGACGGCGTCGGCGGCCGTCATGACGGGCGTCGCCGGGTCCGCGGTGAGGGCGGAGGTCGCGACGGTTCCCTTGACCTTCGCAAGGAGGTCCAGGACCTCGGTGGTGGTGCCGGAGCGGGTGATGGCCAGGATCCGGTCGTAGCGGCGGCCGGTCGGGAACTCGGAGGCGGCGAACGCGTCGGTCTCGCCGTGGCCGCCGCTCTCGCGCAACTGCGCGTAGGCGTGGGCCATGAACCAGGAGGTGCCGCAGCCGACCACCGCGACGCGTTCACCGCGCCGGGGCAGGACATCGGCGTACGAGGCGACGGCCTCGGCCGCGCGCCTCCAGGTCGCGGGTTGGGAGGCGATCTCGACGGAGGTGAGGGAGGTTTCGTGGGTGGTCATGCGAGGTCCTTACGTTCGGAGGGACGTGGAAGGGGGTCAGGTCAGGTCGGGTCTCACACGCGGTCGGCCGTGCGCTCCTCCACCACGGAGACCGCTGGGAGAAGCCGGTCGTGGACCGCGGTGTCGATGTCACCGGCGACCGGGCAGGGAACCGCGGCGGCGGACAGGGCCACCGCCTGCCGCAGGATGTCCGGCCATGCGGAGCCGGTCGCGAGGCCGGCCGCGATCGCGGCCACGCAGGCGTCACCGGCGCCGGTCGGATTGCCGGAGAGCCGCTCCGGGGGCGCCGCCCGCCAGCTGCCCGCGGGGGTGAGCGCGTACAGGCCGTCGGCGCCGGCGGAGGCGACGACCGTCCGGGCGCCCCGGTCCCGCAGGGCCGCGGCGGCCGCCGGGAGGTCGTCGCGTCCGGTCGCCGCCGCGATCTCGTCGGCGTTGGGCTTGACGACGTCGGGGCGGGCTCTCAGCGCCTCGACGAGGGCGGGGCCGCTCGCGTCGAGCACCGTGTGCGCTCCGGCCGCCGCGGCCGTGCGGATCAGCCGTGCGTACGCGTCCGTCGGCAGACCGGGCGGGAGGCTGCCGCTCAGGACGGCCACGCGTACGCCGGTGAGCAGCGAGGCGAAGTGGCGGGCGAAGAGCTCCCATTCGGCGGGATCCACGTGCGGGCCCCGCCCGTTGAAGACGGTGGCGTCGCCGTCGTCGCGCGAGACGACGGCGAGGGTGCGCCGGGAGTCGCCTGCGACGTCGAGGAACGCCTCGCGGACGCGGGCGGCGCGCAGCTCCTCGCGGATCAGGCGGCCGGTGGGTCCGCCGACGAGGCCCGTCGCCAGGGGGTCGTACCCGAGGGTGGTGAGGACGCGGGCGACGTTCACTCCCTTGCCGCCCGCTCGTTCGTGCACGGTGTCGACCCGGTGGGAGGTACGGGGCCGCAGGCCCTCGACGCCCCAGGTGACATCGAGGGCGGCGTTGAGCGTGACGGTGAGGATCATGGCGTGGGTACTCCCGTCCGCGGGGTGGTGGGGGTGCGCCCCGCTGCCCGCAGGGCGGCGAGGCCGGCGCCGAGGCACCCGGCCCAGTCGCCCAGTTCGGCCCGGACGAGTGCGGGTGGGCGCTGGAAGGTGAGCCGTTGGCCGAGCCCGGCCCGTACGGGGTCGAGCAGGAGGTCGCCGGCTTCGGCGAGACCGCCGCCGAGCACGATCGACTCAGGCGCGAGCAGGGTGGTGGCGGTCGCGAGGGCGTCCGCGAGGCCGTCGGCCGCCCGCTGCCAGACGGCTCGCGCGACGGGGTCGCCCCGTACGGCGAGGGCCGCGACGTCGGCGGCGCCGGTCACCGCCCGGCCGGCGCGCGCGGTGTACGCGGCGGCGACGGCGGTGGCGGATGCCACGGTCTCCAGACAGCCGGTGCCGCCGCACGCGCACGGTCGTCCCCCGGGCTCGACGGCGACATGGCCGAGTTCGCCCGCGTAGCCGCCGGAGCTGATGGGTTCGCCGTCGCAGACGAGGGCGGCCGCGATGCCGGTGCCGATGGCCACGAAGAGCACGTCGCGCGCGCCGCGGGCGGCCCCGAGGGCGCGTTCGGCCAGGCCGCCCGCGCGCACGTCGTGGCCCAAGGTGACGCGGATCCCGGTGCGTTCCTCCAGGAGAGCGGCGAGCGGGAGGTCGCGCCAGCCGATGTTCGCCGACCACAGGGCCCGTTGCCGCTCATCGTCGACGATGCCCGGCACCACCACGCCCGCGTGGTGCACCGGCAGTTCTCGTTCGGCGGCCATGGCGTTCAGGGTGAGCAGGGTGTCGGTGATGGCGTCGACGACGGCGAGCGGTCCTTCGGCGCGCGGCGTCGGTCGGCGCACCGTCTCCAGCGGTCGCAGGCCGTGGTCGAGGACGGCCCCCTTCATTCCGGTGCCGCCGACGTCGAGGCCGAGTACGCACCCCTGCGCATCCATGAGTATCGAACCCTCTCGATGATCGGAGCTGCTCATTATCCGGTGGCAATGAGCAACTTCCAGCAGCTTGTGTGACTGGAGTATCACGTGCCCGGGCCCTTTCCGTCCAGGACTCCGGGGCCCGAATTCGACGGCGTGCGCGGATCTCTCCCGTGCGCCTGCGCGATCCTCGGCGTTACGATCAGCTCCGCGCATGTCTCCCGAGGGGGCCGGTCGACCGGTCGCGCAGACGGTCCATGTCCCTCGGCATCGGAGTTTCAGGGCACGGAGGGGAAGCGGCGCATGTCCAAGCAGGAGCGATGGAGCAAGCTGCTGGAGCTGCTCGCGGTCGACGGCAGGCTGGAGGTCGAGGGCGCGGCCGCCACGCTGGCCGTGTCACCGGCGACCATCCGGCGCGACCTCGACGAACTCGCCGAGCAGCAGCTGCTCGTCCGTACGCGCGGCGGGGCCATCGCGCACGGCGTCTCGTACGAGCTTCCGCTGCGGTACAAGTCCTCACGGCAGGTCTCCGAGAAGCAGCGCATCGCGAGCGCGGTGGCGGACCTGCTGACTCCGGGGGACGTCGTGGGTCTCAACGGCGGGACCACCACCACGGAGGTGGCGCGGGCCCTGACCCTCCGGGCGGGCGGCCCTTCGGAGCGCGGGGAGAACGCCACCGGGCCGATGTTCACCGTCGTCACCAACGCCCTGAACATCGCGAGCGAACTGGCGGTCCGGCCCCAGTTCAAGATCGTGGTGACCGGTGGCGTGGCACGGCCCCAGACGTACGAGCTGGTGGGCCCGCTGACCCAGGGAGTCCTGAACCAGGTGGTGCTCGACGTCGCCGTACTCGGCGTCGACGGCGTGGACCCGCGGCTCGGCGTGATGACCCATCACGAGGACGAGGCCGGCATCAGCAGGCTCCTGGCGGAGCGCGCCCGGCAGGTGATCCTCGCGACGGACTCGTCCAAGATGGGCAAGCGCGCCTTCGCCAGGATCTGCGGCCTCGACCGGATCGACGTGCTCGTCACCGACTCCGGCCTCGCGCCCGACATGGCGGCGCGGCTCACCGAGGCGGGCATCGAGGTCATCAGCGTCTGAGGCCCCCCGTCCGAGGTCCCACCCGCCCACTCACCATGCGTTCCACTGAGGGCGCCCCCGTCCGTTCGCGCGGCGGGGGCGCCCTTTCGCGCATGCCGTGGCAGCCCACCGCGCCCGCATCCTTCGCCGACGCGGTCACATATGCATCTTTTACGTAACGGGCCTAGTCTCGCGCCGCCTTCGTCATGTTTACTCTGACCACAGCAGATGCTCGTTAATGAGCGAACCCACGGTAAACAAGCCAGGTTTGAACACGCTCCGGATCTGCTGCAGTTCCCAGCCACACGGCCGCGTCGCCTCCGACCGGTCAGGAGACAAGGCGGTTCTGACGATGAACAAGCGGATGATCACGGCGGCCTGTACGTGCGCTCTCGGCGTCCTCACCCTCACGGCCTGCGGCAGCGGCGGAGGCGCGTCGGAGAACGGCGACGTGACGCTGAAGCTGGTCGCGGCCGACTACGGCGACAAGGCGTCGAACAGCTCGACGGCCTACTGGAAGGACGTCGCGCAGCGCTTCACCGCCGCCAACCCGAAGATCAAGGTCGATGTCCAGGTCATCAACTGGAACGACATCGACTCCCAGGTCAAGACGATGATCCAGAGCGGCAACGTCCCGGACGTCCTCCAGACCGGCGGCTACGCCGACAAGGTCGCCGACGACCTGCTCTACAAGGCGGACGAGGTCCTGTCGGAGAAGACCCGCGCCAATCTGATCGACAGCTTCGCCAAGGCCGGCGAGGTCGACGGCACGCAGTACGGCATCCCGTTCGTCTCCTCGGCGCGGGCCTTCTTCTACAACAAGGCCATCTTCGCCAAGGCCGGCATCACCGAGGCGCCGAAGAGCTGGGACGACCTCAAGGCCGCCGCCGCGAAGATCAAGGCCAAGGTGCCCGGAGTGACCCCCTACGCGCTGCCGCTCGGTCCCGAGGAGGCCCAGGGCGAGTCGCTGATCTGGGAGCTCGGCAACGGCGGTGGCTTCACCGACGCCAAGGGCGCGTACACGCTGGACAGCAAGGCCAACATCGAGTCCTTCACCTGGCTGAAGTCGAACCTCGTCGGCCCCGGCCTCACCTACGCCAACCCGGCGACGACGGACCGCAAGACGGCGTTCGCGGACTTCGCGGCCGGCAAGACCGCGATGCTCAACGGTCACCCGTCCCTGATCCAGATGTCCAAGGACGGCAAGGTCGACTACGGGGTCGCGCCGATCCCCGGGAAGACGGGCGCGCTCACGTCCACGCTCGGCGTCGCCGACTGGATGATGGCGTTCAAGGACAACGGACACAAGGAAGAGGTCCGCGCGTTCCTCGACTTCGCGTACTCCAAGGAGAACACGCTGAAGTTCGACGAGACGTACAACCTGATGCCGGTCACCGAGGACACCCTCAAGGAGATGACGAGCAACGGCAAGCACAAGGACCTGGAGCCCTTCTTCGCCCTGCTGCCGAACGCGGTCTTCTACCCGCTGGGCGACACCTCCTGGGACGCCGTCTCCGCCGAGATCAAGAAGAGCGGCGGCACAGCCGTGAACGACCCCGCCAAGGTCCTGGGCGAGCTCCAGAAGAAGGCAGAGGACGCGGTCTCCGACCAGTAGCCCCCGCGCACCGCACTGTCACGGAAGGCACCCTTCGTGTCCAGCACTTCCTCCACCAAAGGCCCCCGCCGCAAGGGCCGGGGCGGCCTGGCCCGGCTGGGGCCGCTGCCCTGGATCGGCCCGGCCGTCCTGCTCATCGTCCTGGTCGTGCTCTGGCCGGTCTACGAGATGGTCCGCACCTCGTTCCTGAAGATCAGCAGCAGCGGCTTCGTCCGCGGCTCGGCCGGCTTCGACAAGTACAAGCAGCTGTTCGAAGAGCCGTCACTGCCCTCGGTCGTCCTGTCGACCGTGGTGTGGACGGTGGTCGTGGTCACCGCCACCATGGTGATCTCGCTCGCCCTGGCCCAGCTCTTCAACCAGCAGTTCCCGGGCCGCCGCGTCACCCGCTGGGCGCTCATCGCGCCCTGGGCCGCCTCGGTCGTGATGACCGCCATCGGCTTCAAGTGGATGCTCAACCAGACCGCCGGCGTCCTCAACACCCTGATGACCGACCTCGGGCTCGTCGACGGTCCCAAGGACTGGCTGGGCGACCCCGCGACTGCCTGGCCCTGGATGATGTTCGTCGCCGTCTTCGTCTCCCTGCCATTCACCACGTACACCCTGCTCGCCGGATTGCAGACGATCCCGGGCGAGATCTACGAGGCGGCCAAGGTGGACGGCACGAACACCTGGCAGACGTATCTGCGGATCACCCTCCCGCTGCTGCGGCCGGCGTTCCTCGTCGGTGTCGTCATCAACCTGATCAACGTCTTCAACTCGTTCCCCATCATCTGGAGCATGACCCGCGGCGGCCCGGACAGCGACACCGCCACCACCACCGTGTTCATGTACCAGCTCAAGAACTCCGACATCGGCCAGTCCGCGGCGATGTCCGTCGTGAACTTCGCCCTCGTCGTGGTCATGGTCGTCGTCTTCCTCAAGGCCAGCCGCTGGAACCAGGAGGAGAGCTGATGGCCCAGCACACCCTCGACCCCGCGGGGACGACCACCCGGAAGGCCCCGGCCCCCGGCCCCGGCGCGGGCGGGCCACGGCCCGGCGCGCCCCGGCCCCCCCGCACCCTGCGCCCGCGGACCCTGCTGATCACCGCCGTCGCCTGGCTGCTCGCGGCCGTGTTCCTGATGCCGTACGCGGAGATGGTGATCACCGCGCTGCGGCCGGCGGAGGAACTGCGGGACGCGACCTATCTGCCGAGCGCCTTCGAGTGGGCGAACTTCGTCGACGTATGGCGCGAGTCGCACCTCGGGGCCAACCTCCGGGTCACGCTGCTCGTCGCCGCCGGCTCCACCCTGCTCGTCCTGCTCGTCGCCGTCCCCGCCGCGTACTACACGGCGCGGATGAGGTTCCGGGGCCGGAAGCTGTTCCTGCTGCTCGTGCTCATCACCCAGATGTTCCAGCCGACCTCGCTGCTCGTCGGTCTGTACCGCGAGTTCTACCAGCTGGACATGCTCAACTCCGTCTGGACCCTGATCCTCTGCAACGCGGCCTTCAACCTGGCCTTCGCGATCTGGATCCTCACCGCATACTTCGCCTCCATCCCCGAGGCGCTGGAGGAGTCGGCGATGATCGACGGTCTCGGGCGGGGCGGGGCGCTGCTGCGGATCACCCTGCCGCTCGCGATGCCGGGGGTCGTCACCGCGATGATCTTCACCTTCATCGCCGCGTGGAACGAGTTCGTCATGGGGCTCACGCTCTCCACGATTCCGGAGAGCCAGCCGCTGACGGTCGGCATCAACAGCTTCATCGGCAACTACACCGTCCAGTGGAACTACCTGTTCGCCGGTTCGGTCATCGCCATCGTGCCCGTCGTCATCCTGTTCGCTCTCATCGAGCGGAAGGTCGTCTCCGGCCTCACCGCCGGATCCGTCAAGTAGCGCCGTGAACACGGTAGTTCGAGGGGAGCGGGAGCCGCCGGCGGCGGCGGTCCGCCCGGGTCCTCCAGCCGTACGACGCCGGCGCGCGGACCACGGGACCGTGATCGCCCTGCACGTGGGAGGCACCCTCATCCGGGGGTGCGTCCTGGGGTCCGACGGGTCCCCCCGGGCCACGGAACGCTGGTTCACCCGTCCCGAGCGGGGGCCGGACGCCGTCGTCGAGAGCGTCCTCGCCTCCGCCGCCTCGCTCGCCGAGCGCTGCCGGCCCCTCGCCGCGGGCGTGGCCCTTCCCGGTGTCGTCGACGAGGCGTCGGGGCGGGCGGTCCGCGCCACCGCCCTGGGCTGGCACGGCATCCCGGTCCGGGACTGGGTGGCCGAGCACCTGGACCTGCCCGTCGCCGTGGGCCACGACGGGCGTACGGGGGGACTCGCCGAGGCGCGCGCGGGAGCCGGCGGCGACTGCCGGAACTTCCTCTACGTCTCGATGGGCGACGACTTCGCGGCGGCGCCCGTCGTCGCCGGCCGGGCCGTCCCCGGCGAGGACGCCCGTGCGGGAGAGTTCGGCCACGTCGTGGTCCGGCCGGAGGGCGGCGACCCCTGCCACTGCGGTCGTCACGGATGCCTGGAGACGGTCGCCTCCACCACCGCCGTCACCCGGCGGTACGCGCGGATGACCGGCTGGCGAGGAGTCACCGCCCGCGAGGTGTACCACCGGGCCGACGCGGGGGATCCGCATGCCCGCGTCATCTGTACGGACGCCGTGGACGCGCTGGTAGGCGCCCTGGCGACGGAGGTCCGCCGTCACGCCTCGGAAAGGGTGGTCATCGCCGGCGAGCCGGCCGAGGCGGGGACGTCGGGCCTCGCGTCGCTCCGGGCGACGCTCGCGCGCCGCCTCGCCTCCCCCACCGTGCCGGACCTCAGGCTCGCGCGGTTCGGGGACATGGCGGCGTGCGTGGGGGCCGCCTTCCTGGCCCGGGACATGGTGACCGAAGGTCACAAAACTACGGCCGGGTAGGTCTTGACGCTCCCCCGACCCCCTGCCACCTTTTGATTGAAGTTGCGCACAACAGCTGAAGTTGAAGCAACTTTACGCACATATCGCGCGCATCGCGCCCCGTCGGCCGCCCCTCCCCGGGTGCGCCGCCCTGTGCCCTTCCGTCCGAAGGAGTCAACCATGCGCTGGTTGAACCGACGAAGCAGACACCTCGCCGCTCTCGCCGCAGCCGTCCTCACCCTTCCGCTCCTGCCGGCCGCGGCCTCGCAGGCGGCGGCCGCTCCCCCCGAGCCCGCCCGCGCCCCCTCGGCCCTCATACCGCAGCCGGTCTCCCAGGAGGCGCTCAAGGGCAAGGGCTTCACGCTCACCGACCGCACCCGTATCGCCGTCCTGTCGAAGGACCCGGCGGCGGTGGGCGTCGGCACCTACCTCGCCCGACAGCTCGCCCCGGCCACCGGCCTCTCCTTCCCCGTCGTCACCGCGCCGCGGACGGTGAAGCACGCCGTCGTCCTGGACCCGAACGGCCCGGAGTCGCTCGGCGCCGAGGGGTACACCCTGACGTCCGGCAAGAACGGGGTCGTCGTACGGGCCCACGGCGCCGAGGGCCTGTTCCGCGGTGTGCAGACACTGCGCCAGCTCCTCCCGGCCGAAGTGGAGTCACCCACCCGGCAGACGGGTCCCTGGACCGTCGCCCCCGTACGGATCTCCGACGCGCCCCGCTACCCGTACCGCGGCGCGATGCTGGACGTCGCCCGCCGCTTCTACCCCGTGGACCAGGTCAAGCGGTTCATCGACCAGGCGGCCGCGTACAAGATCAACACCCTGCATCTGCACCTGACGGACGACCAGGGCTGGCGCATCGCCATCGACGAGATCCCGAACCTGACCAAGGTGGGCGCCAGCACGCAGAGCGGCTTCACCGGCGGCCAGGGCTGGTTCTACTCGGCGGCGGACTACAAGGAGATCGTCGCCCACGCGAAGTCCCGGTTCATCACGGTCGTGCCGGAGATCGACGGCCCCGGCCACACCTGGTCCGCACTGGCCTCGGTGCCCGAGCTGAACTGCGACGACAGGGCGAGGCCGCCCTACTCCGGCTTCGACGTCGGCGTCAGCCTCTACTGTCTGAAGGACGAGCGGCACACGGCCGAGACGAGCCGCTTCCTGAGCACCGTCATCAAGGCGGTGGCCGAACTCAGCCCCGGCCCGTACATCCACCTCGGCGGCGACGAGACCCCGGACGCCACCCCCGAGCAGTACGCCGCCTACGTCGAGGCGGCGACCTCGGAGGCCACCGCGCGGAACAAGACCGTGATGGGCTGGCACCAGCTCGGCCAGGCCACGATCCCGGCCGGCAGCATCATGCAGTACTGGGGCGAGGAGGAGGACCGGCAGAGCATCGGTACGGCGAAGGAGACCGAGACCGTACGCTTCGTCCGCAACGGAGCGGCCCAGGGCGCCAGGTTCGTCATGTCGCCGTCCGACCACGCCTACACGGACATGAAGTACGACGTGTCCACCCCCTACGGGCTGAGCTGGTCCGGCTACGTGCCGGTGCGGAAGTCCTACGAGTGGGACCCCGAGACCAGCACCGCCAAGCCTGACGGCACCGGCTCGATCGTCCCGGCCGGCCAGATCGCCGGCGTCGAGGCCGCACTGTGGGCCGACCGCGCCTACGAGGGCAGCCACGCCCTGCCGACCCCGGCCACCCGCTGGCCCGAGCCCTCCGCCTACACCGACTACATGAGCTTCCCCCGTCTTCCCGCCCTCGCCGAGGTCGGATGGACACCGCAGGCCGACCGCGACTGGAGCAGTTTCCGCCAGCGCCTGGCCCAGCACGGCCCGCGCTGGACGGCGGCCGGGATCGGCTACCACCCCGCACCGGGCGTTCCCTGGCCAGGCAAGGTCAAGGTCGTCGAGGGCGCGCACACCGTCGAGACCGGGGGCAAGGCACTGGACAACCCGGGCGGCTCCACCAGCGCCGGCACCGCGATGGTCATGTGGGCGCCGAACCGCGGCGGCAACCAGACCTGGACGTTCACCCGCCGGTCCGAAGGCGTCTACACCATGGCCAACAAGACGTCCGGGATGTGCGCGGACGCGGGCGACGGCTCCGGCCCTGCCGGTACCGCCGTCGTCCAGCGGCCGTGCACGGACGCGGCCGGCCAGCAGTGGAGGGTCACCGCGCTCGGGGACGAGGAGTACAGCATCGTCTCCGTGGCCAGCGGGCTCCTGCTCACCGCCGTCTCCGCCACCGACGGCGCCAGGGTGACACAGCAGGCGGACACCGGCGGGCCGCTGCAGCGCTGGTCGATCGAGTAACCCCCGCCTCCCCCTGCCCCCTCCCCCTGCCCTCTGCCCTCGCACAGGGCCTGGACTCCCCGCTCCGGACGAGCCTCGCGCCAGTCCGGAGCGGGGCTTCGTGCTGCCCGAGGCCCGCCGCCCACTGCCCGCTGCCCCGCTACCCGCTGCCCGCACGAGGCGGGAGGCGTCACAGCATGGCGGTGCGGGAGCCCCGGGTGTTCCGTACCGTCACCGTGGCGATGTCGGAGCGGTAGCGGTCGTCGGACCATTCGATCGGCGCGCCGTGCGAGTCGGTCGTCAGTCGACGCTCCCTCAGCAGGGGAAATCCCTCGGGTACGTCGAGCAGCTGGGCGTCGGTGGCGTCGGCGGGCACGGCGTCGAAGGTGTGCCGTGCCGAGTGCAGATCCACCCCCTGCTCCGTGAGCAGCGCGTAGATCGAGCCCGCGTCCAGATCGGCTTCGATCAGCCGCCGCCCGATGGGCTCGACGTAGGTCATGCGTTCCAGCATCGCCGGGCGTCCGTCGAGCAGCCGCAGCCGCAGGAGCTGGACGGCCAGGTCGTCGGCGTCGATCTCCAGGGCCGCCGCGATCTCGGGTTCGGGCCGCCGCAGGGCGATCTCCTGGAGCCGCTGCCCCGGCACGTACCCCGTCATCTCCGCGCGTCGAGTGAAGGAGAGGAACGATTCGAACGGCTGGGCGGGCACCGCGTCGAGCACCGTGGCCCGCCTGCCCTGGCCGCCGCCGATGAGGCCCTCGTCGCGCAGCGCGGCGAGCGCCTGCCGTACGGGTCCTCGCGACGCGGTGAACTCCTCGCAGAGCTGGGCCTCCGACGGCAGCGACTGACCCACCTCGATCTCGCCGCGGCGGATGCGCCGGCGCAGTTCGGCGGCGATGGACTGGTGCAGAGGGGTTGCCATGTCCGCGACCTTACCCGGCTCGGTTCGCCGCGCTCCCGGGCCCGTCCGACGCGAATGAACATCCCGGAAACTTGTAGATACAAGCCCTTGCGCTCCATGACAACTACTGCCAGCTTTCCCTCGTACGCACTCCGCGACCGTTCAGCGAGGGAGACCACCGATGGCTGAAAAGGGCATCAACAGAAGGCTGTTGCTCGGGGGCGGCGTCGCCGTCGCACTGAGCGCCGCCGTCCCGGCGTCCGCGCTGGCGGCCGGCGAGGCACCGCTGCGCGCCGCCGTCCTGGAGTACACCGACCAGTGGACCCGGGCCACCGGTCTCGCCGAGCTGCTGCGCCGGGCCGGGTTCACGGTCGTACCGCTTGACCTCACCCGCCCGGCGACCGGGCAGCCCGAGCCCGTGGACCTCATGGCGTTCGGCAGCTTCACCAACAACGACGCGGCCTACCGTACGTACGTCGCGGAACACGGCACCTCACTGCGCGAGTTCGCCGCCGACGGCCGGGTGGTCCTCGACCTGGCGCAGTCCGACCAGCTGGGTGCCTCCGTCGCCTACCTGCCCGAGACCCTCGGAGCCGTACGGACCGACTCCGACTACGACACCATCCACCCCACCGCGCCGGACCACCCGCTGGTCGCCGGCCTTCGGACCAGCGGCGGTCTGCTGTTCACCGGCCGGAACACATCCGTCCGGGTCAGCTGGGAGACCGTCAAGGAGTGGCGGTCGATGCGGGTGCTCATGGCCTGCGACGCCACCGGGTTCCCGCCGGCACTGCTAGAGGGACGGCACGGCAGCGGCCGGTTCCTGGTCTCCAGCCTCACCGTCGACAAGTGCTTCGACGCCACCGGCGCGGTCACGCAGCCGGCTGCGGCCGTCGAGGACAGCGCCGCCTTCTTCGCCGCGCTCGCCCGCTATGTCCGCCTGGTACGAGCCGGGGCGGCGCCCGCCGTCACGCCCACCCCCATGCCGCCCGAGGCCCCGGCCGGGCCGCTCGTCGGGCACGTCGAGACCACCAAGGCGCGGATCTGGGCCCGCCCCGGTCTCGACCCCGCCCTCCACCCGCGCTGGCTGTGCACCTTCCGCACCGGGCTGCGGCCCCGGCGGACCGTCAACGCCGAGCTGTCCACGGCCAACGACCACACCCTCCTGGTCGACCTGCACGGCCTCCGCCCCGGCACGACGTACGAGTTCAGCCTCGAACCGACCCGTGCCGCGCCCGGATTCACGCCGCTGACCGGCTCGTTCACCACCGCTCCCCCGCCCGGCCGGCCGGCCGTCGTCACCATGGGCATGGGCTCGTGCGCCCCCTCGACCCCGGACCGCGTCTGGACGCGCATCATGGACGAGGGCTGCGACAGCTTCGTCATGCTCGGCGACACACCGTACGTGGACACCTCCGACCTCGCCGTCGCGCGCCGCAAGCACCGCCAGTTCCTCGTCCAGCCGGAGATCTCGCGGCTCGTCCGCTCCATGCCGGTCTGGGCCACCTGGGACGACCACGACTTCGGCGGCAACGACAAGCACGGCGACTACACCGGCAAGGCGAACAACCGCACCGCCTTCGTCGACCACCGCGCCAACGCCACCTTCGGCCACGCGGCCGACGGCACCCTCCTGACGACCCGCGAGGCCGGCCAGGGCATCTACACCTCCTTCCGCCGCGGCCCCGTCGAGGTCTTCCTCCTCGACCCCCGCTGGTTCAGCCGCACGGAACCCAGCTGGGCCGACCCCGCCGAGCCGACCTGTCTGGGCCGGGTGCAGTGGGACTGGCTCCGCGAGGGCCTGCGGACCAGCACGGCCCCGTTCAAGGCCCTGGCCACCGGCATGATCTGGGACGACAAACAGAACAGCGAGTCCGACGACTGGGGCACCTACGCGCACGAGCGGGACGCGATCCTCGACTACATCACCGCCGAGCGCATCCCGGGCTGCTTCCTCATCGGCGGGGACATCCACGTCTCCCGCGCGCTGAACTACGGCCCCCGTGTCGGCTACGACCTCTGGCAGTACATCGTGAGCCCCCTGCACAACAGCACGATCCCCAGCCTCAACGTCCCCAGCCCCCACCTCGTGCACAGCGCCGTCGAACCGCACACCTTCCTCAAGCTGGTCGCCGACACCACCGTCAGCAACCCCACCCTCACGGCGACCTGGATCAACCGCGACGGCCGGAAGCTCTTCGAGGTCCACCGCACGGCATCGGAAATGGGCCACCGGGTGTAGGGATGCCCGCCGGGCGGACCCCGCCATGCTTGTACAGACAAGCGCGACGGTCAGTCCTCGTAGGGGAGAACTGCCTCCAGGGTGTCGGCGGGCCGGGCGTGAAGGGTGCCGCCCGGGCCGCCGGCGCGCAGCTGCCACGGGTGCCGGCTGCCGGTGGTCACGTGGAGGCGGTCGCCCCGGCGGCACAGGTGGAAGCGGGCCGCCTCGCCGGGGCCGTCGGCGGCCGGGATCACGACGGTCCGCTCGGCGCCGTCGGCGAAGGCGTGCACCCGTAGTTCGACTCCGTCCGCCCAGGCGGAGACGGGGTGCTGGTCGTCGGCGCCGAACGGAAGGACGGAGCCGGGGCGGGCGAGGAGCGGCAGGGTGTGGAAGTCGTACCGCTCACGGACCCAGCGGGGGCCGGTGATCCGGGCACCGGTGAGGACGTTCGTCCACGGCCCCTCGGGCACGTAGTACTCGACCGTGCCGTCGTCACTGAAGACCGGGGCGACGAGCAGGTCGTCGCCGAGCATGTACTGCCGGTCGAGCATGCCGACGGCGGGGTCGTCGGGGAACTCCAGGACCATGGCCCGCATGACGGGGACGCCGCTGGTGTGCGCCTGCTGGGCGGCGCGCTGGAGGTAGGGGGCGAGGCGGTGCTTGAGCAGGGTGAACTCGCGGGTGACCTCGACGGCCTCCTCGCCGTAGTCCCAGGGCACGCGGTACGACTTGCTGCCGTGCAGGCGGCTGTGCGAGGAGAGGAGACCGAACTGCACCCAGCGCTTGAAGACGGTGGGGGTCGGCGTGCCCTCGAAGCCGCCGATGTCGTGGCTCCAGAAACCGAAGCCGGACAGACCGAGGGAGAGTCCGCCGCGCAGTGACTCCGCCATGGCGTTGAAGTGGGATTCGCAGTCGCCGCCCCAGTGCACGGGGTACTGCTGGCCGCCGGCGGTGGCGGAGCGGGCGAAGAGCAGCGCCTCGCCCTCCCCGCGTACCTCGCGCAGCAGCTCGAAGACCGCCTGGTTGTAGAGCTGGGTGTAGTAGTTGTGCATCCGCTCCGGGTCGGAACCGTCGTGCCAGACGACATCCGTGGGGATCCGCTCGCCGAAGTCGGTCTTGAAACAGTCCACGCCCTCGTCGAGCAGGGTGCGCAGTCTGCCGATGTACCAGGCGCGGGCGGCGGGATCGGTGAAGTCGACAAGGGCCATGCCGGGCTGCCACAGATCCCACTGCCATACGGTGCCGTCCGGGCGGCGCACCAGATGACCCTCGCGCATGCCTTCCTCGAACATGGCCGACTTCTGCGCGATGTACGGGTTGATCCAGGCGCTGATCCGCAGTCCCCGCTCCTTGAGCCGGGCCAGCATGCCGGCCGGGTCGGGGAAGGTGTCGGCGTCCCACTCGAAGTCGCACCACTGGTAGGCGCGCATCCAGAAGCAGTCGAGGTGGAGGACGCTCAGGGGGATGCCGCGCTCCGCCATGCCGTCGACGAAGCGGTTGACGGTGGCCTCGTCGTAGTCGGTGGTGAAGGAGGTGGTCAGCCAGAGCCCGAGGGCCCAGGCCGGGGGCAGGGCGGGGCGGCCGGTGAGCGCGGTGTACCGCTCCAGGATCCGCTTCGGGGTCGGGCCGTGGACGACGAAGTACTCGAGCGACTGGTCCTCGACGCTGAACTGCACCTGGCCGACCGCTTCGGAGCCGACCTCGTAGCTGACCTTGCCCGGGTGGTTGACGAAGACGCCGTACCCCCGGTTGGTCAGATGGAAGGGGACGTTCTTGTACGCCTGTTCGCTGCTGGTGCCGCCGTCGGCCTGCCAGATGTCCACCGTCTGGCCGTTCCTGACGAACGGAGTGAACCGCTCCCCGAGTCCGTAGACCAGTTCCCCCACTCCCAGGGCGAGTCGGCCGAGCATGAAGTGCCGGCCTTCGTCGTCGGTGACGAAGCCGGTGCCGCGCTCCCCCGCGGAGGTCAGCACCCGCCCGTCGGCGGTGAAGTCGAGACGCCACGGCTCGGCCGTGTCCACCCGCAGCGTCAGGTCACCGGCGACGAGCTCGACGACCCCGCCGTCCCGGCGCACCTTGCCCGCCCCCTGCTCCGCTCCGGGCAGCGCGAACTCCGGACCCCGCCGTACGGAACCGGCGTGGTGGGTGGCGCGTACCCCGATCACGCCTTCGGCGGGCGACCAGCACTCGACGGTGAGCAGCGGACTGTTGAGGGTGTCGCCGCGACCCCGAACATGCTTCACCGGTGCGTAGAGCGTCATCCGGTGCTCGTCGGCCCGGATGTCCGCGACCTCGGCGGCGTAGCGCGCGGTACGGCCCGGGCGCATCAGCCAGTACCCGTCGGTGAACTTCATCGGGAGGTCCCCTCCGTACGCGACGCCCCGTGCGCGGCGGTCGGGCCCCGATTCCCCTCGGAGGCCTCACCGAAGCGGAAGGCGGCGAGGCGGAAGGCGCCGTGCAGCGTCAGGCGCAGGTCGTGGACACCGTCCGGCGGCGCGGTGAACCCGGCCGCGCCGGTCGTCCAGGTGTAGCGGTCGCCCGTGACCGGCACCCTGATCTCCGCCAACCTCCGTTCACCGGCGTGGATTTCGAGGCGTGCCTCCCGCGGTCCCTCGTCCTCGCGGGCGGTCTCGACCTCCACGCGTACGGCTCCGGAGAGGTCGACGGCGCGGAAGAGGAGCGTCGCGGGCCGCGTCGCCGGGTCGGCAGGGGTGACGGCGTCGCCATCGGCGCGGGTGGCGTCAACGATGGTGGTGTGCTCGTGGTCGTCGAAGTCGACGGCCAGGGTCCGGCGTCCGACGACCGGGCGGGGCCCCGGGGCCTCCCCGGTCACCGTGAGCGGTGCGGTGAGGACGGGGTTCCCGGCGGAGCGGGCGACGGTGAGCTCGTATCCGCCGGGGTCGACGGTGAAGGCACCGGTGGCGACGTCCCAGTGGGCGAGCCGCTCGGCGGGCAGCCGGAACGTGAGTTCCCGGCTCTCCCCGGGCTCCAGGCGGATCTTGCGGAAGTCGGCGAGGCGCCGCCGGGGGGCCTCGTAGCGGGCGTCCACGGCCCGGACGTAGAGCTGGACGACCTCGCTGCCGGGCCGCGGGCCGGTGTTGGTCACGGTCACCGTGACGTCGACCGTGCCGTCCTGGGTGATCGACGGGTGTGACAGACGCAGGTCGCGGTGGGAGAAGGCGGTGTAGGAGAGGCCGTGGCCGAAGGGGTAGAGGGGGGTGGCACGGTGGTACTGGTAGGTCCAGCCGCCCTTGATGATGTCGTAGTCGAGCGGGTCGGGCAGCGGGTCGTCGCCCCGGTACCAGGTCTGCGGCAGGCGGCCCGAGGGCTCGGCCCGGCCGAGCAGCACGGCGGCCAGGGCGTGGCCGGTCTCCTGCCCGCCGTGGGACGTCCACACCGCGGCGGGCAGGTGCTCTTCGGCCCAGTCGACGGCGTACGGGTAGCTGCTCATCACCACGAGCGCCGTCTCCGGGCGGGCGGCCGCGACCGTGCGCAGCAGTGCCTCCTGTGCCTGGGGGAGGTCGATGCCCGCCCGGTCCTCGGTCTCCCGGCCGTTGATCAGCGGGTGGTTGCCGAGGACGACGACCGCCGCGTCCGCGGCTTCGGCCGCCGCCCGCGCCTCGGCCGTGCCGTCGCGCAGCAGCTCCCGCTGCCAGCGTTCGGCGGCGTCCGGGGTCTCGGCGGTGACGGTCACCCGGCCGTCGGTCGGGTCCACGGCGGCGTAGCGCCCGGTGAGGACGGAGCGCAGGAGCAGGCCGTGGTCACCCCCTCCCCCGCCCGCCGCTTCAAGGCGGAAGGTCTCGTGGATCTCCCAGCTCTTCAGCAGTTCCTGGTCGGCCGCGAGGGAGCCGTCGTCCCCCAGGCTGAGGTAGCGGCCGGTGTCGGCGGCCCGCAGCGTCAGTACGCCGTGGCCCCAGTCGACGACGTCGAACGCGGTCTTGCCCAGGAGTTCGCCGGTGGTGCGGGAGCGCAGCGCGATCCGGTCCGAACCGTCCACATGGATCACCTCACCGCCGTGCGCGCCGAGTTCCGCGGCGAGTCCTGAGGCGATGCCGACCTGGTACGGCATGGTGCCGCTGTACCAGTCCTCGCACAGCGTGTCGGCGAGCGGGCCGACGACGGCGATCCGCGGTGCCCGCGCCGGGTCGAGCGGCAGCAGGCCGTCGTTCTTGAGCAGCACCACCGACTCGGTCGCGGCGCGCCTCGCCAGGGCGCGGTGCTCGGGGCAGTCGATCACCTCGGGGCCGATCGCCGCATAGGGGTCGAGGTCGGGCTCGAACTCGCCGAGTCTGAAGCGGAGTTCGAGTTGGCGTCGGACCGCGCGGTCCACGTCGGACTCGTCGATCAGGCCACGCTCCAGGGCCTCGCGGAGCCGGCCGAGCGGTGTCGCGCTGTCCTCGCCGTGGTCGGTGAAGCTGTCGATGCCGGCCTTGAGCGCCGCCGCGTGGGACTCGGCGTGGTCACCGAAGTAGCGCTCGGGGTCGACGAGGTTGGACGGGGCCTCTGCGTCGCTCACCACGAACAGCTCGTGGCCGGTCGGCCGCGCCCAGCGCCGGAGTTCGGTCTCGATGAGCGGAGTCACATGGCAGGGGCGGCCGTTGACCAGGTTGTACGCGGCCATGGCGCCGGTCGCGACACCGGCGGCGACGACGGGGCGGAAGGCGGCGAGGTCGTACTCGTGCAGCACGCGCGGACGCAGCCCCGAGGAGGTGGTGCAGCGCTCGTCCTCGTTGTTGTAGGCGAGGAAGTGCTTGAGCACCGGGGCCGCGCGCAGATAGGCCGGGTGGTCGCCGGACAGGCCCCGGCAGTAGGCCTCGCCGAGGCGGGCGGTGTGCGTCGGGTCCTCGGAGTAGCCCTCCTCGTTGCGGCCCCAGCGCGGGTCGCGCAGCAGGTTGAGGACGGGCGCCCAGGCCTGGAGGCTGTTGGCGGCGCGGTCGGGGGCGATCACCGGCGGGCGGTGGCGGTGAAAGGCGCGCAGTTCGACCGAGACCGCCTCCGCGACCCGGTGCACCAGGTCCTCGTCCCAGGTGGCGCCGAGGCCGACGGCCTGCGGGAAGACCGTCGCCTTCCCCAGCCAGGAGACGCCGTGGAGGGCCTCGCTGCCGGTACGGAAGGAGTCGACGCCGAGGCGCGGCACGGCCGGCGCGTACTGGTGGAGCATCGCGAGCCGTTCGTCGGGCGTGAGCCGTTCGAGCAGGTCGTCGACGCGTCGGCGCAGCGGCAGCGCGGGGTCGCGGAAGGGCGGCTGATCGGCCGCGGACGTGGACAGGGAACTCACGTGGGCAACCCCTCGGCAGGCTGGCGGTGGCGACGCTTCATCGAAGCGCTTCGATGCTGACAGGCTCCGGTGCCGGTGTCAACTGCTGCTGCTCCAGGGATTCTTGGATCTGCCCAGGCTCTTGTCGTACGGGAATCGCGTCAATAGCCTCGCCTCGGCATCCAAGCGCTTCGACACAGGGATGCCTACGGCACAAGCTGAGGGAGTGGCTCATATGACGACGCGCCGGCTGACCGACCGGCTCGGCGGTCTCGCTTTCGGTGGGGACCACAACCCGGAGCAGTGGGACGAGGAGGTGTGGAAGGAGGACGACGAGCTGATGCGCCGGGCGCGGGTCAACCTGGCCACCGTCGGCGTCTTCTCCTGGGCCCTGCTCGAACCCGAGGAGGGCCGCTACGACTTCGCCTGGCTCGACACCCAGCTCGACCGTCTGCACGCGGCCGGTGTCGCCGTCGACCTCGCCACCCCGACCGCCTCCCCGCCGCCCTGGTTCACCCTGGCCCACCCCGACGCCCTGCCGGTCTCCCCCGAGGGGACCCGGCTGATCCACGGCAGCCGGGACACCTACTGCCTCGCCGCGCCCGCCTACCGCCGGGCCGCCCTCCGTATCGCGGACGCTCTCGCCACCCGCTACGGCGACCACCCCGCGCTGGCCCTGTGGCACGTGCACAACGAGTACGCGACCCTCTGCTGGTGCGGGCACACCGCGGCCGCGTTCCGGGTCTGGCTGCGGGCCCGCCACGGCTCCCTCGACGCCCTCAACGAGGCCTGGGGGACGGCGTTCTGGAGCCAGCGGTACACGGCGTGGGAGCAGGTCCTTCCGCCCCGCGCCACCCAGTGGCACAAGAACCCCGGCCAGGCCCTGGACTTCCGCCGCTTCTGGTCGGACGAGGCCCTCACCGCGTACCGCGAGCAGCGTGACGCGATCCGCGCGCACAGCGACCGCCCGGTGACGACCAACCTCATGCTGCCCGGCTACCAGAACCTGGACCTGTGGGCGTTCGGTCGTGAGGTCGATCTGGTGGCCGTCGACCACTACCCCGCCGCGCCCGGGGTGGACGCCGCCGCCGACACCGCCTTCGGCGCCGACCGGGCCCGCTCCTTCGGCGGCGGCGCGCCCTGGCTGCTGATGGAGCAGGGCACGAACACCGTGTACGCGGGCGACCGCGTCCTCGGCAAGGAGCCGGGTGACATCCGGCGCCACACCCTCGGCCACATCGCCCGCGGCTCGGAGGGCGCGATGTTCTTCCAGTGGCGCCAGTCCCGCGCGGGATCCGAGCAGTGGCACTCCGCGATGGTCCCGCACGCCGGACCGGACAGCCGCGTCTTCCGCGAGGTCGCGGCCGTCGGGGAGGAGGTGGGCCGCCTGGGCGAACTCGCCGGTTCCACCGTCCGTGCCGAGGTCGCCGTCCTGCACGACTCCGACGCCTGGTGGGCGCTCGAGGCCGACGGGCTGCCCTCGGCCGAACTCGACTACCACGGCACGCTGCGCCGGGCCCACCGGGCGCTGTGGGACGCCGGTGCCACGGTCGACTTCGCCCACCCGGGGCACGACCTGAGCCGCTACCGGCTCGTGCTCGCCCCGGCCCTGTTCCTGCTCTCCGACGCGGGCGCCGCGAACCTGAACCGTTACGTGGCGAGCGGCGGCACTCTGCTCGTCCAGCCTTTCAGCGGCGCCGTCGACGAGCGCCTCCACGCCCGCCTCGGCGGCTACCCGGCCGCTCCGCTCCGGGCGGCGCTCGGCATCCGGATCGAGGAGTACCGTCCGCTGCGGCGGGACGAGGTGACCGTCCTCTCCGACGGCTCGCGGGGCTCCGCCTGGAGCGAGTCCCTGCGTACGGAGGGGGCCGAGGTCCTCGCCACGTACACCGAGGGCATGCTGGCCGGCGGTCCGGCACTCACCCGCCACGGGTTCGGGGCGGGCGCCGGCTGGTACCTCTCCACCCGTCTCGACGACACCGGCTACGCGGCCCTGGTCTCCCGGTTGCTCGACGAAGCCGGTGTGGTCGAGGAGCTGCCGGGGCTGCCGTCCGGTGTCGAGGCCGTCACCCGCCACGCCGTGGACGGCCGCCGCTGGCACGTCCTGGTCAACCACCGCGCCGATGCCGTGCCGCGGCCGGAGCCCGCCCACGACCTGCTGACGGGAGGCCCGGTCGGTCAACTGCCGCCCGGCGGCTGCGCGGTGCTGCGCGCCCGCTGAGGGCCGTCCGGCCGGGTACGGATACGGCCAATGGGGAGGGGCGCGCTCCGAGCAGCGGGGGTGCAGGTCGACGAAAAGCGCGCGGGGCCTGTCCTGGACGGCGATCCGGCGGGGCCGCGTGCGCCGGCGTGCGGCCGGTGTCGCACAAGCATCGCCCGGGCGTCACGGCGCCGTCACACGGCCATCGTCGTCCCATCGCACGTGCGGACCTCGGGGTGGCTTGAAAGTACGAGCCTCAACGCCTGCCGCCCGTACCGCCGTTGATCACCTGGCCATACTGCGCTGGCCGGCGGCGGGCGCCCTCGTACCCCTGTCCGGAGAGACCACTCGACCTCATTCCAAGCTCCTGGGGGAGACTTGCGCGCACATGTGAAGAGAGCAGGCGCCTTCACCATCGCGGCGGCCACATCGGTGGCCCTGACAGCAGGCATGACCGGCCCCGCGACGGCGGTCGTCGCGCACCCTAAGGCGGTCGTCGCGCACCCGACGGCCGCACCGGACATCACCCGCGTCGGCGGCGACCGGCGCGTCCCGCTGATCACGGGCGACCGCGTCGTGGTGGACGCCGAGGGCCGGATGGTGGGCTTCGAGCCCGCCGAGGGCCGTGAGCACATACCCGTACAGGTGCGGCGCACCGCGGACCAGACCCTGGTGGTGCCCAGCGACGCCCAGCGTCTGATCGCCACGGGCAGGCTGGACCAGCGGCTGTTCGACCTCGCCGTGCTCACCGACCCGCGACTGCGCGCGAGCCACCGCGCCGGGCTCAAGCTGATCGTGCGGTACGAAGGGGGTGCCGGCGCCGCCGCGCGGGCCCAGGTGCGCGCTGCCGGCGACACCGAGGTGCGGCGTACGTTCCCGACCCTCGACGCCGACGCCATCCGTACGTCACCGGACGACGTGGCGAAGGTGTGGGACGCGCTGACCAACGAGCAGCGGACCGGCGCGCGCGCCGCCGCCTCCGGTATCGCCACGGTGTGGCTGGACGGGGTGCGCAGGGCGAACCTGGACCGCGGCGTCCCGCAGATCGGCGCCGACAAGGCATGGGCGTCCGGGTTCGACGGCAAGGGCGTCACGATCGCCGTCCTCGACACCGGCGTCGACCGGACCCACGACGACCTCAGCACCCAGGTCGTCGGCGAGAAGAACTTCTCCGCCTCCGCCGACGCCGTGGACCGCGTCGGCCACGGCACCCATGTCGCGTCGATCGCCGCCGGCACCGGCGCCAAGTCCGGCGGCCGGTACAAGGGCGTCGCCCCCGGCGCCAAGGTGATCAGCGGGAAGGTCCTCGACGACGAGGGCTTCGGGGACGACTCCGCCGTCATCGCGGGCATGGAGTGGGCCGCCGCCGAAGGCGCGGACGTGGTCAACCTCAGCCTCGGCGGCATGGACAGCCCCGGCGTCGACCCGCTGGAAGCGGCGGTGAACACGCTGACCGCCGAGAAGGGGATCCTCTTCGCCGTCGCGGCGGGCAACGACGGCGAGTACGGCGAGTCGTCGCTGGGCTCACCGGGCAGCGCGGACGCGGCGCTGACCGTCGGCGCGGTCGACAAGGACGACAAGCCGGCGGCCTTCTCCAGCATCGGGCCGCGCGCCGAGGACGGTGCCGTCAAGCCGGACGTGACCGCGCCGGGGGTGGCGATCACCGCGGCCGCCGCGCCTGGCAGTGCCCTCGACACCCGCCCCGGCGTTCCGCACCCGGCCCCCGGCTATCTGCAGATCGACGGCACCTCCATGGCCACGCCCCACGTGGCGGGCGCGGCCGCGATCCTCAAGCAGCAGCATCCGGACTGGAAGTCCACCGAGCTGAAGGGCGCGCTGATCGCGTCCACCAAGGGCGGCGATCACAGCGCCTTCCAGCAGGGCTCGGGCCGTATCCAGGTCGACCGGGCGCTGGCGCAGAGCGTGATCGCCGATCCGGTCTCGCTGAGCTTCGGCGTGGCGCGGTGGCCCCACGCCGACGACCCGCTGGCCACCAAGAAGCTCGGCTACCGCAACCTCGGGACCAGCGACGTCACCCTCGACCTGTCGGTGTCCACCCTCGACCCGGCGGGCAAGCCGGCCCCGGCCGGGTTCTTCTCGCTCGGCGCCTCGAAGGTGACCGTGCCCGCCGGCGGGAGGGTCGAGGTCGACCTGATCGCCGACACCAGGCTCGGCGACGCCGACGGCAGCTATTCGGGCTACGTCACCGCCACCGGTGCGGGTCAGTCCGTCCGTACGGCGGCGGTCGCCGTCCGCGAGGCGGAGTCCTACGACGTCACGCTCCGGACCGTCGGCCGCGACGGCACGGAAGCCTCCCATTTCTCCCACACCCTGTACGGCGTCGGCGGCGCGGCCAAGGGATTCCTCGCGCGTGTCGACAGCGAGGCGGGGCCGCGCACGATCCGGGTGCCCAAGGGTTCGTACACCTTCGACACGGCCGTCTACGAGGACCCTTCTGACTTCAGCAAGGGCACCGACTGGATCGCCCAGCCGAAGCTGGAGATCTCCGCCGACACCACGCTGACCGCCGACGCGCGGACCACCAAGCCGGTGAACCTGACGGTGCCCGGCCTGGACACGGCGGACTTCGGCGGCACGTTCTACGACCTCGCCACCGAGATCGGCACCGTCGGCCACGGCTGGGTGCTCCCCGGCTTCACCGGCTTCCGCACCGCCCACCTGGGTCCGGCCGTCACCGACGGCACGCTTCTGCAGGCCTGGGACGCGCACTTCGTCAAGGACGCCACCACCCAGTACTCGGTGGCCTTCGGCGGCAGGGCGAGCAAGGTCGCGACCGGCTACACCAAGCACGTGAAGGCGGGCGAGCTGGCCACGCTCAAGGTCGGGCTCGGCTCGTCGGCGCCCGGGAAGACCGCGCTCGCCGCACCCTTCCCCCATCTGCCGGGCGCTTCTCCGGGCAACGCGTTCTCCGCGCACCAGGCGACGCCCGGCATCCGCACCTTCCTCGTCTCCACCACCGACGGTGTCACCTGGCTGACGAGATCCGGCCAGTACGGCGAGCCCGACGAGTGGGGCCCGACCGGCGAGGGCGGCCACGCGATGGTCCGGCCGAAGCGTTACGAGGCCGGCCGGACGTACCGGGAGACGTTCAACACGGGTGTCTTCGGCCCGCTCCTGGGCGAGGTCATGGGTGTCTTCCGCACCGCGCCCGACCCGGCCACGGGCGAGCAGCAGCTCGTCGGGGCCCTTCCGCTGTTCGCCGACGGCGCGGGGCACGCGGGTTCCACGCCGCACACCTCTGCCACGTCGACGCTGTACCGCGACGGGGTCGAGGTCGCCGAGAACGACGACCCGCTGACCGGCGCGGAGCCCTTCACGGTCGGTGCCGCCGACGCCGAGTACCGGCTGACGACCACCGTGGAGCGCTCGGCGAAGATCGCCGCCGCCTCGACCCGTATCGACACCAGCTTCACGTTCCGCTCGAAGCAGGTCACGGCCACCACGGCGCTGCCGGTGTCCACGGTCCGCTTCGCGCCCCCCGTCGACCTCGCCTCGCGCGCCCCCGCGGGAGCGCCGGTCCTGGTCCCGGTGACCGTGCAGGGCGCGGCGGCGGGGAAGAACCTCAGGTCGCTCGCCGTGTCCGTGAGCTACGACGCCGGGAAGACCTGGCAGCTCGTGAAGGTCAGGGACGGCAGGATCGCCGTGAAGAACCCGGCGAAGGGCAGCGGCATCTCCCTCTCCGCCGAGGTCACGGACAGGCAGGGCAACACGTCGACGCTGACGATCCGCGACGCGTGGCTCGGCAAGTGACGCCGTCCCGTTGACCGCTCGCACGTGAACCGGCGTCACCACCCTCGGGTGGTGACGCCGCACGGCTGTCTGCCGGAAACTCGCACATTGTGTGCGTGACGCGGGCACAGCCTCCTCACGGGCTCTCCGACACGACCAGGTGACGGCGTACAGCTGTCCGCGTTCGCCCCGTTTTCTCCCGCCCGCGTCCCGCACCGCGCGAATCTGTTACCCGGTCCTGCGGAGAAGCTGTCGGTGTTCGGTGAAACAAGCTGCACGCCTGCCTCCCGAGCGTCACATCCGGGCCCGAAAGGGCGTCAACCGAGTTGGCCCGGTCACTCGTTCGCGTGCTTTGATCTGGCCCGTCGCGGTGAAACGGAGGAGCGGCTTCCCCCCTCTTATCCGCCACCCGCCGGGCCCCCGCGGCACAAGGATTCCCCCCATGGACAAGAAAGGTGCGCCCCATGCGTAACGACATCGAGACCCGCGAGATCGACGACACCGAGCTCGACGCCGTCTCCGGCGGTCTCGTCAGCGTCAACGGCGGTCTCGCCGGCGCCGTGACCGGCGACGTCACCAACCTGCTCGGCACCGTCGGCAACCTGCAGACCGTGCAGGGCGTCGAGGGTCTCGTCGGCGGCGTCCCCGGCCTGGCCCAGGGCATCACCGGCGTGTCGGTGAACACGAGCGCCGTCACCGGTCTCGCCGGTCTCTGAGCGAGCCTCCTGCCGTGGACCCCGGAGCGATTCCCGCTCCGGGGTCCACGGCGGAACCCGTGGCAGGGCCACACGTCATGGCCGCGGCGCGGACACGGTGAGACGAAAGCAGCCGAAGGAACAGTCACCAGCCCATGCAATTCCGCCAGAAGGCTCTGTCCAAGCTGCAGTCCCCCGAGGAACTCGAACTTCCCGTGCGCTTCGCGCGCCCCCAGGGAAGGTTCGTCCTCGCGGTCACCGCCCTCGTCATCACCGCCGCCGGATTCTGGGCCCTCACCGGCACCGTCACCGACCGGCTCACCGCCCCCGGCGTCCTCACCCACGCCCAGGGCAGGTACCTGTTGCAGAGTCCCGTCGCCGGGCAGGTGACCGAGGTCCTCGTCACCGAGGGCACGCGGGTCGCCGCCGGCACACCGCTCGTCGTCGTCCGCACGGCACAGGGCGACCGGCCCGTGCGCGCGGTCGCCGGGGGCCGTCTGACGGCGCTCCTCGCCCGCACCGGCACGGTCGTGGCGACCGGCGCCGACGTCGCGACCGTCGAACGCGTCACGGACCCGGACGACCCCCTCATGGCCGTCCTCTACGTGCCCGGCGGCGACAGCGGCTCCCTCCGCGTCGGCGCAACCGTCGACGTCAACGTCCGCTCGGCGTCGCGGAGCACGCACGGCGCCCTGCGCGGCCGCGTCGCCTCCGTCGGCGGCGCGCCCCAGACCCCGGCCCAGATCGCCGGCTTCCTCGGCGACGAGGGGCTCGCCGCCGAGTTCACCCGGCAGGGCAACCCGGTGGCCGTCCTCGTCTCCCTGGAACTCCCGCCCGTCCCCGACGGCTCCCCGCGGACCGCCGCCTCGGGAACGCCGGTCACCGGCGCCGTCCACCTATCCGCCCACCGCCCCGTCGACTGGCTGCTCCCGTGAACCGCGCCGCACCGCAGGCCCCCCGCACCCGCACCACTCCCCCCGCCCCACGGACCCGCCGCCGCGCGGCCCCGCCCAAGGGCAGGACGCCGCGCCCGGTCCGTACCCCCACCGTCCTTCAGATGGAGGCCGTGGAGTGCGGCGCGGCCGCCCTCGCCATGGTGCTCGCCCACTACGGCCGGTTCGTCCCCCTGGAGGAGCTCCGCATCGCCTGCGGCGTCTCGCGTGACGGCTCGCGGGCGAGCAACCTCCTGAAAGCGGCACGCAGTTACGGCCTCCAGGCCAAGGGCATGCAGATGGACCTCGCGGCCCTCGCGGGGGTCGCCGCCCCGGCCGTGCTGTTCTGGGAGTTCAACCACTACGTCGTGTACGACGGCATGACCCGGCGCCCCGGCCGCCGCGGTGTCCACGTCAACGACCCGGGCAAGGGCCGCCGGTTCGTGCCCATGGAGGAGTTCGACACCGCCTTCACCGGCATCGTCCTCGTCCTCGAACCCGGCCCCGACTTCCGCCGCGGCGGCCGCGGGCCCGGCCTCCTCGGCGCCGTGCCGGGTCGGCTGCGCGGCATGTCCGGCACCATGGCCGCCGCCGTGCTCGCCAGCCTCCTCCTGGTCGTCGTCGGCGCGTGGGTGCCCGCCCTGAGCCGTACGTACATCGACATGTTCCTCATCGGCGGACGGTCCTCGCTGCTCGGCGTGCTGCTCGCCGCCATGGCCGTCGCGCTGGTCCTCACCGCCACCCTCACCGCGCTCCAGCAGGCCAACCTGCTGCGCGGGCGCATCGTCTCCTCGACCCTGACCGGCGCCCGCTTCCTACGGCACCTGCTCCGCCTCCCCGTCGCCTTCTACGCCCAGCGCGGCCCCGCCGACCTGGTGCAGCGGCTGCGGTCCAACGACACCGTCGCCGAGACCCTCGCCCGCGACCTGTCGGCGGCAGGCGTGGACTCCCTCGTCGTCCTGCTCTACGCCGTCCTGCTGTGGACGTACGACCCCCAACTCACGCTCGTCGGCGTCGGCGTGGCCCTCCTGAACGTGGTGGCGATGCGGATCACGGTCCGCGTACGGGCCACGGGCGCGGGGAAGCTGCGCGCCGAGAGTGCCCGCCTCGCGAACACCTCGTACGGCGGGCTCCAGCTCATCGAGACGGTCAAGGCGACGGGCGGCGAGGACGGCTTCTTCCGCCGCTGGGCGGGGCAGCACGCCGTCACCCTCGACGTACAGCAGCGCCTCGGCGTGCCCACCGCCTGGCTGGCGGTCGTCGCGCCCACGCTCGCCGCCGTCAACAGCGCCCTGATCCTGATGATCGGCGGTCTGCGGGCCGTCGAAGGCCATCTGACGGTCGGTCTGCTCGTCGCCTTCCAGGCCTTGGTGACCGCCTTCACCGCGCCGATCGCCCGCCTGGGCGGAGTCGTCGGCCGCGCGCAGGACTTCGCCGTCGACGTCGCCCGGCTCCGGGACGTCGAGAACTTCCCGGTCGATCCGGTCCACACCCGCCGCGAGCCCGCCGGGCCCGCCCGCCGCCTCGCCGGCCATGTCGAACTCGACCGCGTCACCTTCGGCTACAGCCCGCTCGACGCGCCCCTGCTCAAGGACTTCTCGATGACGGTCGGTCCTGGGCAGCAGGTCGCGCTCGTCGGCGGCTCCGGCAGCGGCAAGTCCACCGTCTCCCGGCTCATCGCGGGCCTGTACGCCCCCTGGGAGGGCGCCCTGCGCATCGACGGGATGCCGCTCGCGGACATCCCGCGCGGCGCCCTCGCCGCCTCGGTCTCCTTCGTCGACCAGGACGTCTTCCTCTTCGAGGGGACCGTCCGCGACAACGTGGCCCTGTGGGACCCCTCGATTTCCGACGAGGCCGTCGTCGCGGCGCTCGCCGACGCCGCCGTCCTCGACGTCGTCTCCCGGCGGCCCGGCGGGATCCGCAGCAGGGTCGAGCAGGACGGCCGGAACTTCTCCGGCGGCCAGCGCCAGCGCCTGGAACTCGCCCGGGCCCTCGTCCGCGATCCCAGCGTCCTCGTTCTCGACGAGGTGACCAGCGCCCTGGACGCGGACACCGAGCGGGCCGTCATCGACAACCTGCGCCGCCGCGGCTGCGCGTGCGTGGTCATCGCCCACCGGCTCAGCACGGTCCGCGACAGCGACGAGATCCTCGTACTGGACCGGGGCGCGGTCGTGGAGCGCGGACCCCACGCGTACCTGCTGGCCTCGGGCGGCCGGTACGCGGACCTGGTGAAGGAGCACTGAGGTGACGTTCCCTCATCCGGTCACGGCGACGGCCGGCCCCTCGTCCCCCGACCCGGTGGTCGCCGCCCTGGGCGCCCTCGGCACACCGGTCGACGGCACGGGCCTGCGCAGCCTGCCCCTGGAGGGGCCGTGGGTGCTCTGGCTCGTCGTCCACGGCCATCTGGACCTCTTCGCCGTCGACGTGGCGGGGCTCGGGCCCTGGCACTTCCTCGGCCGTCTCGACGCGGGCGCGCTGCTGCTCGGCCCCGCCGAGGGCCCCGGCCACACCCTCGTCGGCCGCCCCTCCCAGGAGTGCCTGCTGCGCCGGATCGAACTGCGCGAACTGCTCCAGGCACCGGGGCACGCGGGCGGGTACGGGAACGGATCCGCGTACGGGTACGAGTACGGGTACGACTACGGGTACGACTACGGGTACGGGTACGGGGTCGATGCCGCCGCCCCGCCCGCCCTGAGCCCGCTGGAGGAGGCCTTCGCCCGCGGGATCGGCCGTGGCCTGCGCGTCCTGTACGAGGCTCCGCTCGACGGCCGCGCCGACGCCGGGCAGGGCGCGGAGGACGACGAGATCGTCTGGATGCCGATCACACCGGGGAGCGTAGGTTACGGCTCCGCGTACGAGCCGCACGCGCCCGGCACGCTCCTCGTCGACGCGGCGATGTGGCAGGGCATGGTGGATCAGCAGCACCGGCTCCTGTACGCCCTGGACGACTGGATCGAGCAGCGCCGGCGCGACCACGAGGACCGTACGGCCGCCGGTCTCGCGGCGGGCCGCGCGGCGGGCAGCGAGGGTGACCGGGCGCTCCTGGCCGCCCTCGGCCGCTCCGGCGGCGGCCCCCGGCGCGGCGGCGCCGCGGACGCGACACTGGCGGTGTGCCGTCTGGTCGCCGCGGACGCCCGCATCACGCTCGCCGACGCGTCCGCCACGGGCGGGGAGTCCGACCCGACGGACGGCGGACGGAACGACCCGGTCGAGCGCCTCGCCCACGCCTCCCGCGTCCGCACCCGCACCGTCGGGCTGCGCGGCCGCTGGTGGCGGGAGAACTGCGGTCCGCTCCTCGGCCGGCGCGAGCCGGACGGCGCGCCCGTCGCCCTGCTGTGGCGGCGCGGCGGCTACGTGGCGGCCGACCCCGGCGGCGGGCGGGAGCGGATCGACGAGGACAACGAGGACGGCTTCGAGCGGCGGGCCGTCATGTTCTACCGCCCCCTGCCCGAGGGCCGGCTCGGTCTCGCGCGACTCCTCCGCTTCAGCCTGGGCGGCACCCGGCAGGACCTGCGCGGCCTGCTCCTGGCCGGGCTCGTCTCCGTGGTGCTCGGGGCGACGGTGCCGCTGGCGACCGGCCGGATCCTCGGGCAGTACGTGCCGCAGGGCCGCGGCGACCTCATCGTCGTCACGGCGGTCGCCCTCCTCGCGGCCACCGCCGTCGGGGCCGCGTCCCTGCTGGCGCAGAACATCGCCCTGCTGCGGATGGAGGGCCGGATCGAGGCCACCCTCCAGCCCGCCGTCTGGGACCGGCTCCTGCGCCTGCCGGCCACCTTCTTCACCGGCCGCTCGACGGGCGAACTGGCCAACGCGGCCATGGGCATCAGCGCCGTACGCCGCATGCTGTCCGGCATCGCCCCCGTCTGTCTCCAGGCGGGCACCATCGGCACCGTGAACCTCGTCCTGCTGCTCGTCCACAGCGTGAAGCTGGCGCTGGTGGCACTCGCCCTGATCCTCGTCGTCGCCGCGGTCCTCCTCACCCTCGGGCTGTGGCAGCTGCGCCACCAGCGGCGGCTGACCGAGCTCGGCAACCGGCTCGACAACCAGACCTTCCAGACCCTGCGCGGCCTGCCGAAGCTGCGGGTCGCGGCGGCCGAGAGCTTCGCGTACGCCGCCTGGGCGCGGGAGTTCGCCCGGACCCGGGTCCTCCAGCAGCGCGCCGGCCGGATCCAGAACGCCCTGACGGTCCTGGGCGCCGTCTGCCTGCCGCTCTGCACCCTGGTGATGTTCGCCCTGCTCGCGGGGCCGGCCCGCGGGGCGATGTCCGCCGCCGGGTTCCTCACGTTCTCCACCGCCCTGACGATGCTGCTGTCCTCGGTGACCCAGGCGATCGGCGCACTCCTCTCGGTCGCCGCCGTCCTGCCCGTCTTCGAACAGGTCGTGCCGATCCTGAAGGCCGCCCCGGAGGTACGTTCCGACGCCGCCCGCCCCGGCACGCTCACCGGCGCCGTGGAGGCCCGGGGTCTCTCGTACCGCTACTCCCCCGAAGGCCCCCTCGTCCTCGACGGCGTCGACCTCCGGGTCAGGCCCGGCGAGTTCGTCGCGGTCGTCGGCCCCAGCGGCTGCGGCAAGTCGACCCTCCTGCGCCTGCTCATCGGCTTCGACCGGCCCACCGAGGGCAGCGTCCTGTACGACGGCCAGGACCTCGCCGCACTCGACCAGACGGCGGTGCGGCGCCAGTGCGGGGTCGTCCTGCAGAACGCCCAGCCCCTGACCGGCTCGATCCTGGAGTGCGTACGGGGCGCAGAGGACCGCACCCTGGAGGAGGTCGAGCGGGCCGTGACGCTTGCGGGGCTCGCCGACGACATCCGGGCCATGCCGATGGGCCTGCACACCATGCTGTCCGACGGCGGCGCCACCCTCTCCGGGGGCCAGCGCCAGCGCCTGATGATCGCCCAGGCCCTCGTCCGGACGCCCAGGATCCTGTTCCTCGACGAGGCGACCAGCGCCCTCGACAACGAGACCCAGCGGCAGGTGATCGAGGCCACCCGGGCCCTGCGCACCACCCGCGTGGTCATCGCCCACCGCCTGTCCACGATCATGGGCGCCGACCGGGTGATCGCCATGGCGGAGGGCCGCGTCGTCCAGGACGGCACCCCGGCCGACCTGCTCGCCGACACGGCCGGCCTCTTCCACAGCCTGGTCCGCCGCCAACTGCGCTGACGGGCCACCGCGAGGGGCGCCGCGCGGACTCCGGGGCCGCGGCGGCGATCACGCATGGAGGAGGCCGTTTCGGACAGGATGTGCGGAATGATCCTCTCCGACACCGTCTACCTTGCGATGGGCCTGGGTGCGCTCGGCGCGGCCGTCGTACCGAGGCTCGTGTTCAAGCGGCCCCTCTCCATGCCGATGGTCTTCCTCGCCGCCGGCGTGGTCGTGGCGGCGTTGCCGTTGCCCGTGCCGACGGTGGACCCGGTGCGGGACCGGCTCTGGGTCGAGCACCTGACCGAACTGTGCGTGATCGTGTCCCTGATGGGAGCCGGTCTCGCCCTCAACCGGCCCTTCGGCCTCCGGGCGTGGGGCGGGCCCTGGCGCCTGCTCGGCATCAGCCTGCCCCTGACCATCGCCGGGACGGCGCTCATCGCCGTACTCCTGCTCGACTGGCCACCGGCGCTCGCCCTGCTCGTCGCCGCGGTACTCGCGCCGACCGACCCCGTCCTCGCGGCGGAGGTGAGAGTGGGGGAACCCACGGACGCGGAGAACGACGAGGACGAGGTCCGGTTCACCCTCACCGCCGAGGCCGGGCTCAACGACGGACTGGCCTTCCCGTTCGTCCTGGCGGCCCTCGCCCTCGCCACGGCGGCCGGCGACGGCTGGTCGGCGGAGTGGATCGGACGATGGGTACTCGTCGACGTCCTGGCCAGGATCGCGGCCGGCGTCGCGGTGGGGATCGTGGCCGGACGGCTGCTGGGCCGGATGTTCTTCCGCGCGCGGACGGACGCGCTGCGCCTCTCGGAGCACATGGAGGGGTTCGTCGCCCTGGGCGCCACGTTCCTGGCGTACGGGGCGGCCGAACTCCTCCACGGCTACGGCTTCCTCGCCGTGTTCGTGACGGCCTGCACGATCCGCGCGGCCGAGCGCAGCCACGGCTACCACCGGGTGCTGCACGAGTTCACCGAGCAGATCGAACGCCTCCTCACGGTCTGTCTGCTCTTCCTGCTCGGGGGCTTCCTCGCCGCGGGCGGCCTGCGAGCCCTCACCTGGCAGGGCGCGCTCGTCGCCGTGGCGCTCGTCCTCGTCGTCAGGCCGGCGGCGGGGTGGCTCGGTCTGATCGGCTCCGCCGCGGGACCGAGGGAGAAGGGGGTCATCGCCTTCTTCGGCATCCGGGGCATCGGCTCGCTGTTCTACCTCGCGTACGCACTCGGCCACGGCGACACCTTCGCGGCCGACGCGCGGCAGCTCTGGTCGGTGGTCGCCTTCACCGTCCTGCTCTCGGTCGTCGTCCACGGCGCTGCCGCGACCCCGGTCATCCGAAGCGTCGACCGGCTGCGCCGCTCCTCGCCCGGACCGCCCTGAGCGGCCGGTTCCCAGCCGTCGCGGTCAGCTCCGGGACGCGGTGCGGGACCATGCGCCGAGGACGGGGACACAGCGTTCGGCGAAGTACTCGAAATCGGCGGCCGTGTTGTACACGTGGGTCGACAGGCGCAGGTAGCCGACGCCGCCGAAGCTGGTGAACGCCGCGGCGACGCCCAGTTCCCGGCCCACGCGGTCGCGCAGCGCGTCGGCCTCGGCGCGGGTCGCGGCCAGCGGGGCGGGCAGCCGTACGAGCCGCAGGGCACCGACCGGCGTGCCGACGTCCACTCGGCAGTCCTCGCCGGTCAGTTCGGAGAAGGCGTCGGCCAGGATCCGCTCCGCGTAGTCCGCCAGTTCGCGCATGTAGGTGCGGGCGGTCTCCCACCCCCAGGTGTCCGCCACGAAACCGAGCGCGGTCGGAGCGGCGAGGTAGCTGGTGGCGTCGACGGTGCCCTGGGTGTCGAAGCGGTCCGGGAACGGGTCGGGGGCGCCCCAGGAGTCGATCAGGGGGAAGAGGCGGTCCCGCAGGGGCGTGCGCGCGACCAGCGCCGCGGTGCCGCGCGGGGCGCAGCCGAACTTGTGGAGGTTGCCGACCCAGACGTCGCAGTCGACGCCGGCGAGGGGGTCGGCGGCGAGCCCGGGGACGTGCGCGCCGTCCACAAGGACCGGGATGCCGCGGCGGCGGGCTTCGGCGGCGATCCGCCCGACGGGCATCCAGCGGGCGGTGGCCGAGGTGATGTGGTCGATGACGACGAGCCCGGTCGCCTCGCCCATCGCGGCCACGACGCAGGCGTAGGCGGTGTCCTCGTCGGCGTCGAGCGGGACGTGGGCGGTGCGCAGGGTGCCGCCCCAGCGCCGGGCGAGACGTTCGGCGCCCATGGTCACCGCGCCGTAGCCGTGATCGGTGACCAGCACCTCTCCGCCGGGGCGCGTCGGCACACCGCCGTAGACGACGCTGGCGCCGGCGCTCGCGTTCGGTACGAGGGCGAGGTCGTCGGCCTCGACCCGCAGGAAGCGGGCCAGCGATTCCCGCGCGGCGGCGATCCTTCCGGGCAGCGCGGGGAACCACGCGACGGGCGAGGCCTCCATCTGCCGGCGTCTGCGGTCCTGCTCCCGCTGGGCCGCGAGGGGGACGGCGCCGAAGGACCCGTGGTTGAGGTGCGTGACCGCCGGATCGAGCGACCAGGCGGCGGCCGCCGGGCGCCCGTCGGGCAGGACCAGGGGGCGCGGCGCGGGGGCGAGGTCAAGGGTGCTCACGTGACTCCCAAGAGCAGGACATCGAAGACAGGAAGCTAGCAGGAGGGGAAACGGCGTTCTGCCGGGGTGCCGGCTGAGCGGTGGGGCCGAGCCGACCCGAGGTGCCGTGGGCCGGGGAAGGGAGCATCCTGGAGGACAGCAGCGGCCCACAGGTCCCCAGGGTTGTGCCGACAAGGGGAGACGCATGTGACACCTCCCGCCGGTGGCGATGGGCGGCAGGGGCCCGGCACGGACGGTGCCGCGGCCGCGCTGCTCGATGACCGGGGCCGTGTCGTCTGGTGGTCACGCGCCGCTGAGGAGCTTCTCGGCTGGACGAGTGCCCAGGTATCCGGGACACCCGCCCGGAACCTCCTCGCACCGGACACGACCGCCGAGCGGCCGCCCGGAAGCGATGGTGGCGGGCGTCTACGACTCCGCCACAGCTCGGGCACGGTGGTCGAGGCCGACGTACTCCTGATGAGCTCCGACACCCCGGGCGGGACCCTCGTCGTGGCCGAGGGCCCCGGGGGCCCGGCGGGCTGGGACCAGGACACCGCCTTCGCCCGCGCCGTCCTGAGCCAGGACCGCATCGCCGTCGCCGAACTCGACATGGACCTGCGGGTCGTCCGTACCAACGCCGCCTTCGACGCCCTGCGGCCCGACGGGTGCGGCGACGACTGGTTGCGCGACCTGCCGGGCTCGGGCATCCACGGGACCGTGCGGGGGTTCATGACGGAGGTCGCCGACACGGGGTCGCCCGTCATCGCGGCCGAGTACCCGTTCGGGGCCGACCGCGTGCTGTCCCTCACCTGCGTCCGGCTCGGCGACCCGCTCGGGGTGCCCGTCGGCATCGCGATCGCCGCGATCGAGGTCACCGAGAGGTACCGCGCCCAGCAGCGCCTCTCCACGGCCTACCGGAGTGCGATCGAGATCGGCGACTCGCTCGACGTGATGCACAGCGCCCGCGATCTGGTGGCCGTCCTGGTGCCCGCCCTCGGCGACCTCGCCTGCGTCGACTTCCCCGACGACGTCCTCCAGGGGCGCGACCCGCCCCTCGGCTACCCCGGGGTGGAGGCGTCCGCGCCGCGGCGCGTCGCCGTCCGGTCGGCCGACGGCGTCTGGCCCCGCGAGCTGACGCAGATGGGCGAGCGGACCCCGGCCGTGCCGGAGAGCCCCGAGGTCGCCCCGCTGGTCGTCGGCGAGGTGATCGTCGCGGACGCCGCTCTGCTCCGGGAGATCATGGGACACGACCCGCGGCTCATCGCCCGTTACATGCCCGAGGGCATGCGCGGCTCTCTCGGCTGCCCGCTCTACCACCGCGGCCGGTTCTACGGGTTCGCCTCCGTGTACCGCACGCAGAACCCCGCCCCGTTCGACGAAGCCGACATCAAGCTCATGCAGGATCTGTGCCATCGGGCGGCGCTCGCGGTCGACAACGCCTTCCGGTTCACGCGCGAGCATCACACGGCCGTCGTGCTCCAGCAGAGCCTGCTGCCCCCGTCGGCCAGCGAGAGCGCCGCGGCCGAGACCGCCGGCACCTATCTGCCGGCGGCCGGCAGCGTCAGCGTCGGCGGCGACTGGTTCGACACGTTCCCGCTGTCGTCGCTGCGGATCGCGCTCGTCGTCGGCGACGTCATCGGCCACGGACTGCAGGCCACCGCCACGATGGCCCGGCTGCGCACCGCCGTGCAGACCCTAGCCGACCTGGATCTCCCGCCGGACGAGCTCCTCATGCGTCTCGACGACCTGGTGCAGCGCATGATGGCCGAGGCCGAGGAGGCCGACACGCTCGGGGCCTCCTGCCTGTTCGCCCTCTACGATCCGGTGACCCGGGTCTGCCAGATGGCCAGCGCCGGCCACCCGCCGCCGGCCGTGGTGCTGCCGGACGGCAGCGCCGAGTACCTCGCCGTGGCCCCCGGACCGACGCTGGGCGTAGGAGACAACCCCTTCGAGGTGTTCACCACGACGCTGCCGCCCGGCAGCGTCCTCGCCCTCTACACCGACGGTCTCATCCGTCGCGACGACGACACCGCGGACGCCGAGGCCGGCCTGCTCGCCTCACTCGGTCGGCTGGTGCGGGCCGGGGAACCCCTCGACCGGATCGGAGCCGAGCTGATCGCCGGTCACCCCGCCCACGAGTATCCGGACGACGACGTCACCCTTCTGCTGGCCCGCACCCGGGCCGTGGCCGAGGAGTCCACGTCGATGTGGGAGTACCCCGCCGACCCGGCGGCGGTGCACGACGCCCGTGCCGACGTCAACGCCCAGCTGGCGGCCTGGGGCCTGGTCGAGCAGGCGTTCGCCACGGAACTGATCGTCAGCGAACTCGTCACCAACGCTGTCCGCTACGCGGGTGGCCCCATCGTGCTGCGCCTGATCCGCGACCGCGTCCTGGTCTGCGAGGTGACCGATCCCAGCAACACCCAGCCCCGGCTGCGCCGGGCCCTGAACACCGACGAAGGCGGCCGGGGCCTGTTCCTCATCGCCCAGTTGGCGACCCGCTGGGGCTGCCGCTACGGGGCGCGCGGCAAGACGATCTGGACGGAGCAGGCTCTCGCGCCCTGAGGCCGGGCGTGCGGGCAGCGCGGTGCCCCTCGCCCGCGAGCCGCGCTCGCAGGTCGGAGGAAGGCCTCAGGCCTTTGCGCGGGCTTCCGGTGTGTGACGTCGTGACTTGGGTACGTAGTCGGCGCACTGGGGGTTGTGGCACGGCCCCGGACCCCACGCGGGCACGAAGACGCCCAGCGTCTTGTGGCGGGTGATCTCGGCGGTGACGGGCTGCCCACACTCGTGACACGTATACGAGTCGACGTCGTGTTCCTTTTTGACCATATTTTTACGATATTCCGGAACGGGTCAACGGGAAAGTGGAAGCGCGTCATTCTTCGCGTGCGGGGTCGTGAGGGGGCCCGGATCCGCTGTCCGGGGGTTCGGCGGGCGGCCTCGCCAGGCTGAGGCCGACCGAGCCGGCCAGGACGACGACGATCACCGCGAGGCTGACCACGGAGGGGATCTCCGGAATGCTGGGGCTGATCGTCTTGTGGGACGCCTGGAGGATGAGCTTGACGCCGATGAAGGACAGGATGATCGCGAGGCCCTTGTTGAGGTAGTGGAAGCGGTCGAGGAGGCCGGCCAGCATGAAGTACAGGGCGCGCAGGCCCAGGATGGCGAAGGCATTGCTGGTGTAGACGATGAACGCGTCGTCGCTGACGGCCAGGACGGCCGGGACGCTGTCGACGGCGAAGATCAGGTCGGCCGCCTCGATGGCCGCGACCACCGCGAGCAGCGGGGTGGCCATGCGCTTCCCGGCCTCTTTGACGAAGAACTTCGTCCCGGCGTACTCGTCACGTACCGGGACGACCTTGCGGAGCATCCTCACCGCGATGCTCCTGCCGGGGTCGAAGCTCTCCGCCTCGTCCTTGAGCAGCTTGTACGTGCTGTAGAACAGGACGGCCGCGAAGGCGAAGAGGACCGCGGTGAAGCGGCTGACCACGGCCACGCCGAGGGACAGGAAGATCCCGCGGAAGACGAGGGCGCCGATCACGCCGAAGAACAGAACCCGGTGCTGGTAGGCGCGGGGCACCTTGAAGTACGCGAAGATCACGGCGAAGACGAAGAGGTTGTCGACCGACAGGCTCTTCTCCAGCAGCCACGCCGTCGTGTACTCGGTCCCCGCCGTCGTCCCGAGGACGAGGAAGACGACGCCGCCGAAGACGAGCGCGAGACTCACCCACAGCCCGCTCCAGGCGGCGGCCTCCTTGAAGCCGATCACATGAGCGGACCGGTGCGCCAGCAAGTCCACCGCGAGCGACACGACCACCGTCGCGGCGAACGCCCCCCACAGCCAGAACGGGACCTGGAGCACACCGGGCACTTTCGCCGTGGGCCGGAACCGAAGTGCGCCGACCCCATACACAGGAGTCTGCGGTATCCCGCTCGGCGCGGCACGTCGGCCCGTCCGCGGGGAGTCCCTCCGTCCCGTCCGTCCCCGTCAGGGGGTGTCGCTGTCAGTGCCGGGTGACACCATCCGTGCATGAGCGAAAAGCCGTTCGACTGGCATGAGTTCCTGCGGCGCTGGCAGGAGGAGTGGGTTCCGCGTGCGGACGCGGACGGCGAGGACAGCGAGGATGCCGAGGAGGTCGTCCTTCCGGCCAGGCCCGGCGCTGACGAGGCGGTGATCGGTGCGGCCGAGAAGCGGCTGGGGCGGCGGCTGCCGCCCTCGTACCGGGCGTTCCTGGCCGTGAGCGACGGGTGGTACGTGGACCAGCCGGCCGGGATCTACCAGCTCGGCGGCGCCGCGGACATCGACTGGTTCCGGGACCCGTTCGACATGACGTCGCTGTACGAGCAGAACCTCGGCGACGACCCGCGCGAGGAGGACGTCCTGCTGGCCGGGATGTGGCGCCGGGCGCTGCGCCTGGAGACGGACTCCGACATCTCGTCCGCCCTGCTCGACCCGGGCGACGTCGGCGAGGACGGCGAGTGGGCGCTCTACGTCTACAAGGGGTGGAGTGGCGAATCGCCGGACCGCTACCCGTCGTTCCGCGCGTACATGGAGGCCATGTACCGCCGGTTCCACGCCGACCGGGTGGAGCGACCCGACTTCGTGAACGCGACCACGCGCGCCCAGGACGCCCACGTGGAGGAGGCCCGTCTGCTGGCCCTGCGCGGGCGGTACGAGGAGGCCCTGCCCCTGCTTGAGGAGGCCAGGTCCTTCGGACGGCCCGGGAGCGCCGTCCTCCTGGACCAGATGCGGCAGCTGCTGGCTCCGGGCGGCTCCTGGGACTACGGCGGCCTGGTGGCCGATCCGCGCTACCTGCCGGAGATCCTGCCCCTGGCGGCGATGCGGCCGGCCGGCGACGAACGGCGGCCGGGCGGGGACGAGCACTGGCTGAAGATGATGGCCGCCCGCGGGGTCGCCCGGGCGACCGCCGAGGCGGTGCTGAGGACGGTGGGGGACGGCACCCATCGCTATGCGCCTCCCGGTCCGTGGGGCCGGGCCGTCGCCGAGGCACGGGAGCACTCGCGCTGGGGTCCCACCGACGCCGCGTGGCGGGTCCTGCGGCACGCGCTACCGCTGTGGGTGCCGCCGGGCCCCCTGCTGATCGCGCCGATCGGGCTGCTCGCGGACCCGGTCCTGGGTCCGCTGGTCACCCCGGAGCGCGGGCGGGAGATCCTCGCGACACCGAGGGCCGGGGAGACGGGCCCCGCCCCCGTGCCGGTGCCCGACCTCGACCCGCCGGGCCTCACCTGGCTGACGGAACCGGCCCCGTACCGGCAACCGTTCAAGGGCTACCGCTGTGTCTGGGTCGAGGGGACCGATCCTGCCCGTCTACCCGCCCTGATCGGCGAGGAGGGCGCGGGGCTGAGCGCACCCGCGGATCCGCGCCGGGTTCTGTCGCGGGCGCCGAGGCCCCACGAGCGGGAGGGCGTGGAACTGTGGGAGGACCGGGCCGTGGTCGCCGTCGGCCGCACCGCCGAGGAGTGGGCCTTCGCCTTCGACGGCCACTCCCACCAGCACCTGCACGATCTGTTCCTGTCCCCCGCGTCGGCTGCTTCCTCGTCCGGCCGTGCGGTGGTGGTGTGGCGCGACCCCGGGAGCACGTCGCCGGGTGACCGTCCGGCCGCGTTCCACCTGTCGGTGGCGGACCAGGGCGAGGAGCTCTACGCCTTCACCGTGCGGGGTACGGAGATCCAGCGCTCGGGCGCGATACCGGAGGCCCTGGACCCGGCGCGCCTGCTCCGCCCGGAGGACAGCGAGACAGACGGCGAACGGCGTCTGCTGGAGGCCCTGCACACCGTCCTCGGGCTCTCGCTCCCCCGCTTCGCACTGACCCAGGGCAAGCTCCGTACCTTCACCACCCGGTCCTGGACCCGGGCGCCACGCGCGGGCGAGGGGTTCGCCTACGCCTATCTCGTCCGGCACCGGTCCTGAGTCCGACCGAGAGGAGCCGCCCTTTCCCGCGTACGGGCAGACGTACCCGCGTTCGACCCCCGAGGGCGAGCGTCCGGCCGCGTACGCGATCATTGCGGGCATGACCTCCCTGACTCCCTCCGACCCCGGCGCTGCTGAAGACGATCGGATCAAGGTGTGGTTCCGGTTCGTGCCGCGCGAGGGCTGGCTTCCCTACGACACCGAGGGGCTCTGGGCCACCCGGGTGAGCCGTGACACCGCCCGGCTGGAGAACATCCCCTTCCTGCAGGACGGGGTGGCCGAGGGCGAGGTCGTGCGGTTCGCGACGGACACCGACGGTCTCCACTGGGCGAAGGAGCGGGTGGAGGCGTCGGACAACTGCACCATCCGTGTCCTGCCCGTCGCCTCCGGCCCCCTGGGGCGAAGCGCCCGGGCCGTGCACGAGCGGCTGTCCCCCTTCGGGCTGGGCGGTGAGGTCTACAGCGACACGTTCCCGCTGGTCGCCCTCACCGTGCCGGGCGACGCGGACCTCGCCGGGATCAAGGCGTTGCTCGTCCGCGGCGAGGAGGACGGGTGGTGGCACTACGAGGTGCCCTGTGCCACCGACGCCTGGCACGACGCGTAGCTCCTCGGGTCCGAGCCGCTCGGGCTGATTGTCAGTGAACTCACTCCTTCCGGTACGGGAGACCGCCTCACCGTCACGCCGCTGTCCCCTCACGGTTACGTAGAGGCACTCATTGAGCCAGGCCCCGGATCGACGGGCCCCGGAAGACAGGTGACGGACATGCGAACTGAGGCCGCCCAGCGGGTCGAGCTGGTCTTCTCCCTCTTCGACGCCAACGGCAACGGAGTCATCGACTCCGACGACTTCGACCTCATGACGGGTCGTGTTCTGGAGGCGGCGACCGCGTCGGACGCGGGCGCCAAGGCAGCCATCCGCGCCGCGTTCCGCCGCTACTGGACGACGCTCGCCACTGAACTGGACGCCAACGGCGACGGTGTGATCACGCTCGACGAGTTCCGTCCGTTCGTGCTCGACCCCGACCGCTTCGGTCCCACGATCAGCGAGTTCGCCACGGCGCTCGCCGCACTCGGCGACCCCGACGAGGACGGCCTGATCGAGCGCCCGCTCTTCCTGTCGCTCATGACGGCGATCGGCTTCGAGAAGGCGAACATCCACGCGCTCTTCGACGCCTTCGGCCCGGACGCCGAGGACCGCATCCTTGTGACCACGTGGGCCGCCGGGATCGAGGACTACTACGCGCCGGACAAGGCCGGGATTCCGGGTGACCAGTTGGTGGCCGCACGGGCCGTCTGACACGGTCCGCGCACGGCCGTCCCGGGACGGCCGTGCGCGGACGGCCACGTGAGCGCCGCGGACGTCAGGGCCGGGGCTTGTGCGCGAACACCCACCGGTTCCCCTCCAGCGCGTCGTTCGGCTCGGGGAGGGGGCCGCGCCGGTGCCGGCGGGTGAAGTCGAAGGGCGTGTGCATCGACGTGGACCAGCCCCTGGCCGCCAGGTCGCCCGCGGAGTCGGGTCGTGGGCCCGGGTCGAAGAGGTGGAGCAGGTCGATGCCGATCTGCTCGCGCGTCGCCGTGTAGATCGGGCTGTCGCGGTACGCGAGGAGATCCTTCTCCAGCTTGGCCTCGAAGGCCAGAGCGCTGCCTCCGGTGGTCAATCTGTCCACCGTGTCGATGAGATACGTCTCGGCGGGGCCCGGCAGGTAGAAGAGCAGCCCCTCGGCCAGCCAGACGCTCGGTACGGCCGGGTCGAAGCCGGCGGTGGTCAGCGCGGTGACCCAGTCCGCGCGCAGGTCGACCGGCACGGGTACGCGCTTGACCGTCGGGACGGCCGCCAGGTCCGTGAGCACCTGCTGCTTGAAGTCCAGCACGCCCGCCCTGTCGATCTCGAAGACCTGTACGTCGGACGGCCAGTCAAGGCGGAAGGCGCGCGTGTCCAACCCCGCGCCCAGCAGGACCACTTGGCGGGCGTCCGTACGGACCGACCCGAGCAGGAAGTCGTCGAGGACCCTGGTCCGCAGGCCGAAGTAGCGGGCGAACCTCCCCCACAGCGGGTTGCCGTCCCCCTCCGGGACCTGTTCGATGCGTACCGGCCAGTCCGCGCATGCCGGGGCGGCGCGCACGAAGTGTTCCGCGTAGACGTCCTGGGCCAGGCTGTCGTGGCGGTGGGTCTCGATCGCCCGTGCCGCGGCGACCAGGAGGGCGGTCAGGCCCACACCTCCGTCCACGCCTTCCACGCCTGCCTGCTGCGGCGCCGTGCCGGCCATGTTTCCTCCGTTGGCAAAACTGAAGCGAGTGGGGAGAGCACAGGGGTGTCTGCTCATCGGCTCGTCCTCTCCGGGAGCAGGACGGGTTTGACCACGCGGCCGGCTTCGCAGTCGCGTTCGGCCTCGTTGATGTCGGCCAGCGGGTAGGTGCGGATCAGCTGGTCGAAGGGGAAGCGGCCGGCCTGCCAGAGACCGGTGAGCCGGGGTATCAGCAGTCCGGGTACGGCGTCCCCTTCGCAGATGTGGCGCATGCTGCGGCCTCGGTCGAGCGTGCCGGGTTCGAGCGGCAGCGCGGTGTGGAGGCGTGCCACGAGGCCGAGGGTGCCGGTGGGGCGCAGCGCCTGGAGCGCGTGGTTGATGAGCGGGGCCGAGGCCGTGGTGTCCAGGGCGTACTGCGCGCCGCCGTCGGTGAGCCGTCGGATCTGTTCGGGCAGTCGGGCCGTTCCGGCGGGCAGGGCGATCGCGCCGAAACGTTCGGCCAGGGACAGCCGGTGGGGGTGCCGGTCGACGGCCACGGTCCGTACGCCCGCGGCGGTGGCGGCCATCACCGCGGCGAGGCCCACGGCTCCGGCGCCCAGGACCGTCAGGGTGTCGCCTGGGCCCGCGCCGAAGGTGTTCAGTACGGCTCCGGCGCCGGTGAGGAAGCCGCAGCCGAGGGGCCCGAGGAGTTCGAGCGGCAGCGCGGGGTCGATCCGGACGGCGTTGCGGGCCGGGACGAGCGCGTACTCCGCGAACGAGGACTGGCCGAACCAGCGGGGGGCCAGCGCCTTCCCGGTCGCGTCGGTGAGCCGCGGCGGTTCCTCCTCGCGTCCTCCGAAGAGGTTGAGGGAGGCGAAGGAGTCGCAGTAGGCGGGGGCCGCGGCGCGGCAGTTCCGGCAGTGTCCGCAGGAGTCGAAGCTCAGTACGACGTGGTCACCCACGTCGATCGCGGTGTCGGGGCCGCTGCCCGTCCGCACCACGACTCCGGCGCCCTCGTGGCCGAGGACGGCGGGCAGGGGGCTGCGGCCGGCGGAGCGCCGTACCGCGAGATCGGTCCGGCACATCCCGGCGCCCGCGATCTCGACCAGGATCTCGCCGGCGGCGGGTTCCGTCCGCAGGGTCACCTCCTCGACGGTGAAGGGGTGCTCGTACGAGCGCAGTACGGCCGCCTGGAACCGCATCGTCACGCCTCCCGCGGGCGGTGGACGACGAACGGCCGGAGGTTTCCGTAGAGCCCCCACGGTCCGCCCGCGACGCCGACCCCGCTGTCCTTGACGCCCGCGAAGGGCTGGGCGAGGGACAGTTCGGCGTGGTGGTTGATCCAGGCCGTGCCGCATTCGAGCCGGTCGGCCACCGCCTCGGCCCGGTCGGGATCGGTGCCCCAGACGGAGCCGCCGAGACCGAAGCCGGTGCCGTTGGCCGCGTCGACGGCCTCGTCGAGGCTCCGGTACGGCAGTACCGGCAGGACCGGCCCGAACTGCTCCCCGGTCACCACCGGGCTGTCGGGCGGGACGTCGGTGAGGATGGTGGGGGCGAAGAAGTAGCCCGGCCGGTCGAGCCGGTGGCCGCCGGCCGCCGCCCTGGCGCCGGCCGCCACGGCCTGCCGCGTGACCTGCTCGACCCGGGCCAGCTGGGGGGCGTTGTTGACCGGCCCGAGCCGGGTGTCCGGATCGAGCCCGGATCCGACGGCGACGGTCTTCGCGCGGTGGGCGAGGGCCTCGACGACCTCGGCGTGGAGCCGGGCCGGGACGTAGACGCGTTTGACCGCCATGCACACCTGTCCGCAGTTGCGGAACGCCGCCCAGAACAGCCGGTCCGCGATCCGGTCCACGTCGACGTCGTCCAGGAGGACGGCGGCGTCGTTGCCGCCCAGTTCCAGGGTGACCCGGGCGAGCGAGGCCGCCGCCGCTTCGGCGACGGCACGCCCGGTGGGCACCGAGCCGGTGAAGGTGACGTGGCGGATGCCCGGGTGGGCGGCGAGGCGGGCGCCGAGGGGTTCGCGGCCGGTGACGACGGTCAGGACGTCCTCGGGCAGGACACCGGCGAGGACGGAGCCGAGCAGCCGGGTGGCGAGCGGAGTGTACGGAGACGGTTTGAGGACCATGGTGTTGCCCGCCGCGAGCGCGGGCGCGAACTTCGCCGCCGCGAGCTGGAGGGGAAAGTTCCACGGGACGATCGCGGCGACGGGTCCGAGGGAGCGCCAGCGGATCTCGCTGTGCACGGGCCGGCCGTCGTCGATCCGGCGGGTCCGTGGGGCCAGGTCGGCGAAGTAGCGCAGGCGGGCAGCGGTACGGGCGACCTCCGCGTACGACTCGGCCAGCGGCTTGCCCTGTTCCCGGGTGAGCAACCGGGCCAGGTCGTCGCCCGCCGTCTCCACGGCGTCGGCCGCACCGCGCAACGCGGCGGTGCGGGTGGCGGGTTCGGCGCGCCAGCCGCGCCAGGCCCGCTGGGCGCGGGCGACCACGGCGTCCAACTCGCCCGGCTGCTGGTCGGGGGCCTCGTCGAAGGTCTCCCCGGTGGCCGGGTCGACGACGGGGAAGCGTACGGTCCGGCGTACGGGGGCGCGGCGGGCCTCAGGCGTCGGCATTCCGGCGGTCAGTTCCCGGTGGGGACGCCGACGGCGTGCTCCCGGGCCTGCCGGTCCATCTCCGCCCGGAAGGCGGCGACCAGGTGCGGCTGGATCCTGCCGGCGTTCCGGTCACCGCCCGCGCAGACCGCTCCCCGCACGCCCACGATGTCCGTGCCGATACGGGTCAGCGGACCGAGGTCGGCCTGTTTGACGCTGCCCGCGAGGGCGGCGAGCAGCCCGGAGGCGTGGGCGCGGCGGACGAACTCGGCGCAGGCGTCCGGCGGCACGTGGTCGAAGAGCCGGGACCCGTCCTTGATCGCGGTGTCCAGCATGGCCGCGTCGGCACCGGAGCGGGCGGCGATGTCGGGGAGGGCGAGCGGGTTGACGCAGCCGACGCGGTGGGCGTCGGCGTAGCCGGAGGCGACGACGAGCGCGTCCGGCCGGTGGTCCTTCACCGCCCGGACGACCGCGCGCATGACCTCGATGCCCTGGTCGGGGGTGGTGCAGCCGTAGAGGCCGACCTTGATGTACGTGGCGCCGGAGACGACCGCGCCGAGCGCGGCCTGCGCCACCGTGCCGGGCTTGTACGGCACGTCGCCGACGGTGGCGGACACCGGCTTGTCCGCCGGCACGGCGTCGCGGATCTCCCGGATGACCCACGGGAAGTTGGCGCCGAGGGAACCCTCGTCGGGCTTCTTGACGTCGACGATGTCGAGGTGATCCGCCGCCTTCGCACAGTCGAGGGCCTCCTCGACGCCGTCCGGGGAGATGAGAAGCAACACCGTGAACTCCTTCCGCCGCGAGTCCGCCCGGCCGAGGGACGGGGAACCGCGGCTCACCTGGTCCATGTGCGGTGTGCTCATCTTTTCCGCCGCCCGTGCGCACCGACAGGGCGTGCGGGGAGATCGCCAGGGGCGCGTACACGCACGCGCATGACAGCGTGCGCACCGGCGTGAACCGGCGTCTGCTGATCCGCGCCGCATGCGGGCACCCGCCCTCGGGGGACGGCTCAGGAGTCCTCGGCCACGGTCTCGGCGGCGGACGGGGCCGCTCTTCTTCTGCGGTAGACCACCACCCCGCAGACCGCGAGGAGCAGGGCGGCCACGGCGGACACCCCGAGGGCGGTCCGTTCGGCGAAGAGCCTTCCCAGCACTTCGAGCACGCCGAGACCCGCCGTCGCGTAGATCAGCGCCCAGGCCGCTCCGCCCACGAACAGGGCGGGGAGGTAGCGCGGCAGCGGCATGCGCGCGCTGCCCGCGAGGAAGTTGACGGCGGTCTGAAAACCGATGGTCAGGAAGGAGACGGCCACCACCGGCGCGCCCCACCGCTGGATCGCCCGCTCGGCGCGCAGGAACTTCGCCGAGGAGATCCGCCCGGCGAACCTGCTGCGCCGGGCACCGGCGCCGGCCAGCCACCCGACGGCGAACGTCCCTCCGGCGCGGAGCAGGACGATGACGTACAGGGCTCCGGCCGTGAGCACGATCTTGTCCACGACGCCTCCTCCCGGGCGCCGAGCCGGAACCCATGTCCCCCGCACACCCGTCCGCCAGGCAAGGTCAGCCTAACCGACGCGGATACGGCGGATACAGGGCGTCCGTGGTCAGCCGGCTGTCGCCTCTGCCTCCACCTTCGCCGGAAGGGTGGCCGCACGTGCCGCGAGGCCGCGGTGGTAGCGGCGCGGGCCAGTGCCGTGTTCTTTCAGGCGGCGGGCGGCGTCGGTCCGGCCGAGGGCCACGGCACCACTGCCGACCTGTTCTCCCGCCCCGCCCACCCGACCTGTTCTCCCGCCCCGCCCACCCGGTCACCGCGGCCCTGCTGGGAGCGGTGGTGCCCGCGCGTCGGACCTCCTGATCATCTCGTCGAAGCGAGAACGGCCCGCCGGACATCCGGCGGGCCGTTCTGCGCGGGGCGTGAACTCCTACGGTTCGAGCGTTTCGATCAGGACCTCGGTGGCCCCCGCGTCGAGCAGGGCCTGCCTGACCCGTTCCAGGTCCGCGGTCGCGGCCTCTTCGGCCGCGCCCGCGGCCGCGTCCACGTCGAGGCCGTTGTCCCCGACGCTGTCGCACAGCAGCTCCCAGAGGGGGGCGATCTCCCCGTCCGGGCCGGACTCGACGGCGTCCTCGGCCTCGTCGGGGAGGACCACCTCGATCTCCCACCGCTCGTTGCTGAGGAACTGCGGGGTCGAGTTGAAGATGCCCAACGCGTCCGCCGTCCGCTGGGCGACGACGTCGCCGCTCATCCGTCCCAGCACTCTCACACTGAACTGCACGACTGCCTCACTCCTGGTCCGCCGTCACCGACGGTCTCATTGTCCTGCCTCTGCCGGTCCGGGGGTCAGCTGCGCGAATGCTTGTTCATCGCGTTGCGCTGGATGTCCGAGCAGGCCTTGCAGTGCGGCAGCAGGAGCTGGCGTGCCTTGCCCAGCAGCTGCAGCTTCTTGAGCACGGCGTTGGCCGGCCAGTGGTCCGGGATCCAGTTGCCGAGCGTCCTGTTCTTGAACATCCGCTGGGCGTTGTTGACGCTGGTGCCGGGGTCCTTGACTCCGCAGCGGTGGCAGCCGAACCGGTCGCCGATGGCGTTGACGGCCTTGCGGACCGCCTTGCCGAAGCGCTGCGAGGTGCTCGGGGCGAGGACACCCTTGCGGGCGTGCGGTCCCGGGCTGAAGATGCCGTCCCCGCCCCGCAGGCTCTGCGGGATCTTGATCTCGGGAAGGTCGTCGCCGCAGCCGTTGTGGACGAGGAGCTGACCGTCACCCGCGAGGACGTAGTAGTCGTGGACGCCCTCGACGGTGAGGTTGTGCACCCGCTCCTTACGGGTGGTGCGGTCGACCGCGGTGATCTGGATCCAGGTGCCCGAGGCCGCGCGCAGCCACATGCCCGGCTCGAGAGCCGTCGCCGGCACCCACCGTCCGGCGTCCGGCAGCCAGTACTCGTGGCCCGCCGTCGAGGTGATGACGCCGGTCTTCGCGCCGTCGCGGCCGTCGGTGTCGACGGTCAGCGTCACGAGGTCCTTGCGGCCCTCGTGGCTCCGGGTGTCGGTCACCGCGCGGGCGCGGGTGTCGCCGCCCTCCACGTCCGTGGCGAGGACGAGGTCGCCCACCTTCAGCTGGTCGATCGCCCGGGTGGAACCGTCGGCCATGAGGACCTTGGTTCCGGGCACGAAGCTGTTGATCTTGCAGGCGGGTGCCGCGGGTGCGTCCGGCGCGTCCTGCTTGGGCGCCGGGGCGGGGGCGGGGTCCTTCGGCGCCGGCGCGGCCTTCGCCGCGTCCCCGACGTTGTCCGCCGTGCGGGCGGCGTCGCCCGCGGAGTCCATGGCGTCCAGGCCCTTGTCGACGTAGCGGCCCGCCTTGACGGCGGTGGCCCCGTATCCGGCGAACGGAATCGCCGAGGCCATGGAGAGCGCCGCGTCGGTGTAGTTGCCCTCGGCCGCGTACCAGACGCCGTTGGCGACGTCGGCGACCTCACCGACGACCGGGATCAGACCGACGACGTCCAGCGTCGCGTGGCCGATGTCGGACAGGGAGAGCCCGAAGAGGTGTCCGTCGAGTTCGACGAAGCTGATCGGGTTGCCGCCGGCGAAGGCGTACCGGTTGCCGGTGAACGGGTCCGCCGCCAGGCGCATGTCGGCGAGCGCGCCGCCGTACATGTCACGCGTCAGGAAGCGGTTCAGGCCCGGGTCGTAGTTCCGGAAGCCCATGTCGTACGTGTTCGAACCGCCGTCCCAGCGCGCCGCGTTGAAGCGGAACGCGTTGTACGGCTCCTCCCCCTCGGGGGCGGAGGCGTCGGGCTTGTCCGCGCCGGTGAACTGGGCGTCGTCGTTCGAGCCGTAGGCGGTGTAGCCGTACGTGGCCCGGGTGGTGCCGTTGTCCTTGGTGATCGCCTCCACGTCACCGCGAGGGCTGTAGGTGAACTGCGAGTACTCCTTGCCGCCGGTGTCCAGGTGCTTGATCTGGGTGAGCTTCTGCCCCCACGGCGACAGCTGGTAGGACTTGTCGGCCTTGCCGCTCAGCTCCTCGCGGAGGACCTGGTCCTCCATGCCGAGGTAGGTGAACGCGAGCGTCTTGCTCTCGGCACCCGAGGTGGTCTCGGTGACCGTGCGGTCGAAGGGGTCGTAGAGGTAGTCGGTGGTCACGGACGAGGCGCCGGCACCGGAGCGGCTGCGCTTGGTCCGGTCGAAACCGTCGTAGGTGTTCTTCTGGATGGTCTGGCCGCCGGCGGAGATGGTGTCCAGGCGGCCCAGCGGGTCGTAGTTGAAGGTGGAGGTGATGCCGCCGGACGAGGAGGACAGCAGCCGGTTGCGGTCGTAGCGGTGGGTCGTGTCGACGCCTCCGACGGACTGTGCGACGACGTTGCTGTTCGCGTCGTACGTGTAGGTCTCGGTCGCCGAGGAGTCACCGCTCTTGGCGACCTTGGCGACGCGGTCCTGCGGGTCGTAGTCGAAGACGTACGTGTTGTCGATGGTCGCCGCCGGATCGTCGGCGTTCATCAGCTTCAGCGTGTCCTTGGAGCGGTGGCCGTTGGCCGAGTACTCCAGGTCGTGCTGGGCCACGACCGCGCCCGCGGAGGTCTTCTCCAGGGCCTGCTTGACCGATCCGTCCAGGTAGTAGCTCAGGTCGAGCGTGTTCCCGTTCGGTTTGGTCTGCCGCAGCGACTGCCCGCGGGGGGTGTAGGTGAAGGTGGAGATCTGCTGGTTCCCGGCCGTCGCGGAGTCGGCGTTGGTGACCTTGGTGACCAGGTCGCGCGCGTCGTACTCGGTCTTGGACCAGGTGAGGTCGTGCGTCGAGGTGACGGGGTTGCCGTTGGCGTTGTACGTGAGCGCGGTGGTGTTCTTCACCGTGCCCGCGGCGATTTCCTCGACCTTGGAGATGCGGTTGAGTCCGTCGTAGGCGACGCGGTACGTGTCGGTCTTGGCGCCGGGCGAGTTGTCCTTGACCTCGATGAGGTTGCCGTTGACGTCGTAGCGGTAACCGAAGTCCTTCTTCTCAGTGTCGCTCTCGCCGCCGTTGTCACGGACCAGCTTCACCGCGTCGGCGACGACGGTGCCGTTCGCCTTGTCGGTGACGGTGATCTTCTGCGGGCCGTCCTCGACGAAGGCGTAGCTGCCGAGGGAGACCCACTGGCCGGCGCCGGTGCTCTGGTTGACCGTCTTCGTGGCGCTGCCGCCGTCATGGTCGATCGTGAAGGAGGCGTCGGTGGCGGCGCCCGCGACCTGCGGGTGCCGGACGAAGACCTCGTAGGTGCCGTTCTGCGGGATGTTCAGCTGCCACACGAACCGGTCCGCGCCGGTGCCGGCGGGGTGGGTGTGGGTGTCGTAGCCGTAGTTCCCCGGGGCGGTGGTGCGGTTCCAGGTGCCCTGGGAGGTGGTGTTGTGGAAGTCGGAGCTGTCCACGAGGGTGACCGCACGCCCCACCGGGACACCGTCGTCGGAGCGGCCCTTCTCGTTGCCGGACGGATAGAAGTCCCAGGTCATGGTGCGCGACTGGGATCCGCCGGCGGCGGTCAGGGTGTTCTTCGTCTGCTGGCCGAGCTCGTTGTAGTCGTAGGCCGTGGTGATGTCCCACGGGTCCTTGGAGCTCTTCGCCCAGCCGTTGTCGTAGTACGCGTACTCGGTGACGTTGCGGACGGACTGGCCCTCGGACGGCGGGGTGGAGACCTGGAAGAGGTTGCCGACCTCGTCGTAGCTGTAGAAGGTCGTGTCCGGGGTGTGGTAGCGCGGGTCGTCCTTGTCGAAGGGCGAGCGCTCCTCCTTGACGCGGTTGAGCTGGTCGTAGACCGTCTCGGCGACGAAGTCCGTGGTGTCGTCGGTGGTTTCGACGCCCCGCGGGGTGATCGTCCTGGTCGCGTTGCCGACCTGGTCGTACTCGTAGCGGGTGGTGCGGTACAACGTGTTGCCCGAACCGTCCTTGTTCCAGGGCTGCTTGGCCTCGATCAGCGCGCTGCGGGCGTCGTAGGCGGCGAGCGCCTCGTTGCCGTCGGCGTCGGTCGTGCCGATGGTGTTGCCGTCGAGGTCGAAGCGGTCGGAGGTGGATGCCCCGACGGCGTCGGTCGTGGTGACGACTCGGTGGTTGAGGTCGTACGTGAACTTCGTGGTGAAGTCGGCGGGGTCGGCGGTGGCGTTCTTCAGCGGGTCGACGACCTTGAGCACGTTGCCGACGTTGTCGTACGTGGCGGTCGCCTTCTCGCCCTGCGCGTTCACCGTCTCGACGGCCTGGTAGATCTCGTCGTAGCGGTTCGTCGTGGTGAAGTCGCCGGCCGTCGCCGTGACGTTGCCCTGCGGCTCGGTCTCGGTGACGACGTTGCCGACCTTGTCGTACGTGAAGGTCGACTTCCGTTCGGGGTCGGTCGCCACGTCCTTGGGCAGTACCCGCTCGATGAGCTGGTCGCCCTTGTCGTACGCCGAGGTGGAGACGGATCCGTTCGGCGCCGTCACCAGGGTGATGTTGTCGTTGGCGTCGTAGACCGGGGCGGGGGTGGTGATGAAGAGGTTCGCGCTCTGGTCCTTGGGTTCCTTCTTGACCAGCGGGCGGCTGTAGGTGTCGTAGGTCTGCGTGACCTTGGCGCCCTTGGCGTTGACGGCCTCGAGGACGTTGCCGCGGGCGTCGTAGACGAAGGTGGCGGCCTTGCCCAGCGGGTCGGTGATGGTCGCCGGGTAGCCGGTGGGGCCGAAACCGCTGTTGGTGGTGGCGTTGCCGTTGGCGTCGGTCTCCTTGGTCAGCTGACCGAGGGCGTCGTACGCGTAGCGGGTGGTGTAGTCGCCCACCGCGGCGGAGGCGACGCCCTTGGGGTCGGTGACCGAGGTCAGGTTGCCCGAGCCGTCGTAGCCGAACTCCCAGGTACGGCCCTCCGGTGAGGTCTTGCGCCACAGGTCGGCGATGTGGCCGTTCAGTCCGGTCTGGTACTGGAAGGTCTGGGCCGGGGTGCCGTTCTTGTTGGCCTCCGGGTCCTTCTGCTCCAGCGGGTAGCCGGTCTTGGGGTCGTACACCCAGGTGGTGTAGGCGCCGTTGGGCTCCTCCAGACGGGTGACGTTGTTGTCCGCGTCCCAGGACATCTTGGTGATCTGGGATTTGGCGTTGGTGATCCGGGTGGGGCGGCCGTAGCCGTCGTGGACGTAGCCGGTGGCGTGGCCCTCGGCGTCGGTGACCCGGGTGTCGATCACCGAGCCGGCGGTGCCGTCGGGGTCGGTGTAGACGAATCCGGTGGTGCCGCCGAGCCGGTCGGTGATGCTCTGCGCGGCCCAGTGGAACTTCGGGTCGTCGCCCTCGCTCGGGTAGTAGTAGTCGAAGGTGGTCGCGTTGCCGCGCGGGTCGGTGACCTTGACCAGCTTGACGTTCTTGTTGCCCTGGGTGGCGTCGTACACGAAGCGGAACACCTTCGGCTGGGCCGAGCCCGCGCCGTCGGTCAGCTCACCGAGGAGCCCCTTGTCGCTGTAGACGAAGGTGAGTTCGCGGCCGGAGACGTCCCGGACGGACTTCACGTGGTCCACGATCTTGGGGTTGGTGAGGTTGTTGCCGCTCACCTTGGTGCCCGTGTCGTCGATGTGGCTGTACGCCGATCCCTTGGCGTAGTAGTCGACGCTGAGGGTCTGCCGGCCGGCCGGGTCGGTGATGTACCGGAGGAACTTGACCGGCTTGTTGTTGGACTTGCGCTCCTCGTAGGTGAACGTCTGCGTGTTGCCGTTCTTGTCCACCGTCGAGGTGATGTAGCCGTCGCAGTCGAAGAAGAACTTCGTCCGGTCGGGCCGCGTCATGGACCAGGCCTGCGGGTCGCCGTCCGAGGACGGCTTGCAGTCGACGCCCGGCTTCTCCGCCAGCAGGTAGTGGACGCCCGCCGGGGCCTTCCACGTGCCGTCGGTCTGCTTGCGGAAGATGTGCGCCGTGCCGTCGCCGTCGGGCAGCGTCACCTCACGCGGATGGGGGTTGGGGTGGAAGTCGAGCCCCATGCCGAGCCGCAGCGGCGAGGCCAGCTGGGCGGACCAACCGTGGCCGAGGACGGTGTCGGAGGTGTCGAGGGAGTTGTAGGTGAAGCGGGCGAAGGTGGAGACGCCCCGACCGGGGTTGGTGAAGGCGTTGTACGACCAGACGTTGTTGCCCGCGTACAGGTTGTTCATCACGGACGCGCCGGCACCGGTGTTCTTCCCGGTGTACGAGTAGAACTTCTCCATGCCGAGCTGGTTCGACGTCGGGTCCTCGACCGCGACGTTCTGGCGCAGGCCGGGGATGGTGTCGGTGCCCGACATCCAGGTGCCGGTGGTCTTGTTCCGGATGTCCCAGGTGAGCACGTAGTCCGTGCGCTTGTTCCCGGAGCCGGAGTTGATCGGCGTCTTGACCTGGGCCTGGACGGTGACGGTGTCACCGGGCAGGAGGTCGCGCGGCAGCGCCGTCTCGACCTGGTTTCCGCCGGTGGTCGCGTCGGTGCCGTCCGGTAGCGCCCAGGTGTAGGTCAGGGCCTCGTTCGCCGCGCTCAGGACGCGGTCGGTGGTGTTGGTGAGGGTGACCTCGACGGTGTGGGTGTCGCCGGGGATCATGCGGGCGGGGGTCTGCGCCGCGTAGTACGTGGACTCGGTGGTGGAGTCGATGTACGTGACGACGAGCTGCGGGCGCAGCTCCTGCTCCGGTGCCTCGGACGAGAGGAAGAGGGTGCGCTCCTGGGGTCCGGCCTCGTCCGCGAGCTTGACCGTCAGGCCCTTGGCGGAGGCGGGGTCCTTCACCCATCCCTGGGTGAGGGAGGTGGCGTCCCAGTTGTGCCGCGCAGGGTCGTTGGTCAGCTGGGAGACGGTGTCGGCGACGACCGCTCCGTGGTCACCGCCCGCCGTGGTCCAGGCGGTGGCGGCGTCGGCCTTGGCCCAGGTGGCGGTCGCCTCGTCGAACGTCCGGGTGAGCGGCCGCAGTTCGTAGGCGGCGCCGCTGGAGCCGGTGTTGGTGAGCGAACCCCACAGGACGAGCTCGGACTGCATCACCCGGGCGGTCGCCGGGATGTTCAGCGAGGGGAAGCCGAGGACGGCCCGCGTCCTGCCGAAGGTGGCCGAGTTGTTGCCGACGGACAGCCAGTTCTGCCGGACGCCGGTGTCGTCGATGGTGTCGTGCGGTGTGGTGGGCTCGTTCGAGGAGAGCGTGGTGTCCCACTGGCCGCTCTGGAAGATCTTGGTGGTGCGTCCGGCCTTGGGCAGCCGTACGAGCTGGGTGGTGGCCGGGACGATCTGGCCGTCGCTCGTCTTCACGGCGACCATGTAGTAGTACGCGCGGCCGAAGGGCTCCGGGTCCGCGGCCGCCGTCGGGGCGGCGGTGGTGTCGGTGAAGGTCTGCGTGTCCTTGCCGACGGGGGCGACCAGCGTCGAGGCGGAGGGCGTGAACCGCTGGAAGACGCTGCGGTGCACCTGGTACTCGACGATGTCGTCCGAGGTGGCGGTGGAGGGGTCCTGGTAGGCGCCCCAGGCCAGCTCGGCGCCGGTGTCGTGGATGGTCGTCGGAGCCTTGAGGTCGGCGCCGGGGCGGCCGTAGGTGAGGGTGAGCTTCGGGTACGTGGCGGTCTCGCCGCCGTAGCCGAACCGGGCGGCGTGGTAGCGCGGGCCGCCGACGGCGCCGGTCGCCTCGTTCTCCGCCTTGATGACGAAGCCGTGGTTGCTCTGGGTGCCGTCGACCCACGACTGGACGGTGTCGCGGACGGAGAAGCTGTGCCACTTGTTGTACGTGTTGGGCTGCATCACGTCGGTGGCGGGCTTGACGAACCGGGCCGCGTCCGCGACGACGGCGGTCGTGGTGGAGGCCGGGCCGTCGCCGAGGACGAGCTTGCCGGTGGTGCCGGCCGCGAAGTCCCGCGTCCCCAGCGTCTTCCAGACGCCACCGGTGCCGGCGGACTGGTCGACGGTGTACGCCGTGGTGCCGCCGCTGTGCGTCAGCGTGTACGGGGCGTTGGTGGCGCGGTCGGAGGCCGGGACGGAGTGCACGTCGACCCGGTAGGCACCGGATTCGGCGAGCTTGGGCTGCCAGGTGTAGGTGTCACCGGCGACCGTGTCCTTGTTGTAGAGGTAGTCCCGGTTGATCGCGTACTGCGTGAACGCGGTGTTGCCCGAGGCCGGCCAGGCGCCCTTGGCCGCGGTCGTGCCCGCGTCGCCGTCGTCGACGGTGACGGAGTAGGCGGACTGCTCGCCGACCAGGTCCTTGGTGCTGTTCCAGGTCGCCGTCGTCTCGTCCCACGGGCCGGTGGCCCGGTAGGCGCCGAGCGTCACGGCGAGGTTGTTGGCGCTGTGGGTCTGGTCGTAGTAGAGCTGCATCCGGGCCGAGTCGACACGGGTGTTGGCGGGGATGCCGGACAGGTCGTACTTGACCAGGGAGCGGGCGGCACCCGCGGCCGTGCGGCCGGCGGAGAGCCGCCAGGAGTCCTTGAAGTTGGCGGCGGGGTCGTCGGACGTGACCATCACGTCCTGCGACTGGGTGGGCGTCGGCGCGATCGTGATCGTCGGGTCGATCACGACGGGGTACTGGCGCTCGGGGGCGTTCAGCCAGGCCGCGGACGGCTCGAGGGTCAGCTCCCAGCCGCCGCCCTTCCTGGCCAGCCGGGTCGTGACGTCGGTGCTGTACGCGGTCCCGTACGGGGAGGCCGCGTCCTGCTTGGCGTCCGTCATGTACGGCGCGGGGATCACCAGCACCGGATCGGCGGAGGACTCCTTGTGGAAGGCGACCGAGCCGCCGGGGCGCAGGGTGGGCGTGAGCCCGTCCGTGTCCACGGTGAAGGTGTACGCGGGGGCCTTCGCCGGGCGTTCGGTGAGGGTGAGGGTCTCCTTCACCTCGCCCGGGCCGACGCGGTAGGCGAGGTCGGCACCGTTGACGGCGTCGGGGTAGGTGACGTCCGCGCCCTTGGCACGCGGCGCGAGCCGGCCGGCGCCCTTGAGCCCGAAGGTGACGGCCTGACCGCTGCCGGTCTCGACGCGCAGGAGGGAGTCGGGGTCCGAGCCGAACCAACTGCGCGCCGTATTGGCCGAATTGGCGAAGAGGAAGCCCTTCCGGTCGGTGGCGGAGACGGTCGTGTCGATCGTCTTCCAGCCCGCGCCCGACCGGAAGGCGGTCGGTACGGCGGATATCTCCGCCTGGGTGCTGCCGTCCGACATCTGCCAGTAGCGGGCGGTCGGCGTGCGGCGCTCGGCCAACTCCTTTACCCGCTGGGGATTTCGCGCCTTGTCGCCCTGGGGCAGTCGCTCGTTCAGGGACACGGACTCCTGGGGCAGGACGGGTGGATCGCCTTCGTCCTTGTCCCAGTTTTTCAGTCGTTCGCGCCATTCCTTCTCGTCGAACGGTGCGGCCGCTTCCGCGGGCGTGGAAAACGCCACGGGCTGCACCAGCGTACTTATCACCGCGAACGCGGCGACGCCCGACCACAGGCCGGGTCTCGGAATCTTCACTTTCTGCTTCCCATCGACCGAGAGGAGTGCATCGGCGGGTCCGCCCATACGAGGTGAGGTCTAGAGATTGACGGGACGTCATGTCAAGCCACGCGAAATTCCGCCGCAAACACGACAATCGCCCGGTCTCCCGCTATGACTGCTTCGCCCGATCTCTCCGGCTGCTCGCCCCGGCGGCAAGAAATCATGTATAAACGGCCGGTTCCGCATCCGTCCTCGTACCGAAAGCCGAGACAACCCATGCCATCGTCAGAATCCTCGGAGAACGCAGAGCCGGAGACGAACGGAATACGGGAGGGGAATGAGGCGGGCAAGGAGACGACGGGCGTGGATTCGGTGAACTCCGGCATGAATCGGCGCAGCGGCCGCCGGGGTGCCTTGCTCGCCGTGGCCGCCGCTGTCGTTCTGCTGCTGTGCGGAGGTGTCGTCGGCTACGGGGTCCTGGCCGACGAGGAGAAGCCGCCGCCCGCCGCCGCGGAGACGGCCGAGGTCACGTACGAGGTGTCCGGCAACGGCACCGCCGACATCTCGTATCTCGGTGGCGGCGACGCGGGCGAGGCCGTGGTCGAGCAGGGAGTGGTTCTGCCGTGGAAGAAGACCGTAAGGGCTCCGAAGGGTAAGGCTCCCACGGTCGGCGTCGTCCTCGACGCGAAGGGCGGACAGGCCACGTGCGCCCTGGCCGTTCGCGGCCGGCACGTCCAACGTGCCACGGCGACCGGCACGTTCGGCCGGGCCACCTGCACGGGGACGCCGGGCTGAGGGAGCGCAGCCCGGCGCTCCAGGTCCCCCGTGCCGAAACGGCCCGCCGGGGGATCCGACGGGCCGTCACGAGGAGGCGGAGCTGTCCTCGGTCAGCTGGTGGGGAAGTTGTCAGGAGTGCTGATCCGGGCCTTGAGGAGCGCGCCCGATTCGGTCAGCACGTCGCTGCTGCTGTAGTTGCCGCCGTTGCAGGTGCCGGGCTTGAACGCCGCGCTGCTTTCGTTGGCGTCGGAGTACGTCCAGTTCGCGTAGCCGATCTTCAGCTGGTCGAGCAGGTCCAGCCAGGCCGTGGTGCTCGCCCGGTCCATCGCTCCACCGCCGGTGGCGCTCACCGTGCCGAACTCGGTGACGAACAGCGGCAGTCGGGAGGCGGCCCGGCTCAGCGTCGCACGGTAGTTGTCCTTGTGGCTCGCGGCGTAGAAGTGGAACGCGTACATGATGTTGGTGGCGTTGACGGGATTGTTGACGACCTCGCTCTCGTTGGAGCCGTCCGAGACGCCGAGCGAGGACCAGCCGCGGGTGCCGACGATGACGACGGCGTCCGGGTCGGCCGCCCGGATCACCGGGATGACCTGCTCGGCGTAGCTCTTGATGGCCGTCCAGCTCACACCGTTGGGCTCGTTGGCGATCTCGTAGATCACGTGCTTCTTGTCGGCGTTGCGGGCCGCGACGGACGCGAAGAACGTCTTCGCGCGCTCGAGGTTGTAGTTCGGGTCGCCCGGTGTGAGGGTGTGGAAGTCGATCATCGCGTACATGCCGCGGGCCTCGGCCATGTCGACGAGGCTGTTCACCCGGCTGGTGAAGCCCGCCGGGTCGGTCTCGTAGCCGCTCTCCTGCACGTACATGGCGATGCGCAGCAGGTCCGACTTCCAGTCCTTCGCCAGCGCGTCCACGGACGCGGTGTTGTAGCACTTGCTGAACCACTGGATGCCGTGCGTGCTCATCCCGCGCAGCTGTACGGGGCGGTTGTACTGGTTGCACAGGTTCACGCCGCAGACGTGGAGCTTGCCGTTGACGTCCACGGGGGTGCCGGTGCCCGGGACGGGCGGGGGCTCCTCGCCTCCGGGCGGGGGCTCCACGACGGAGCCCGTGCAGGCGACGCCGTTGAGGGTGAACGCCGTGGGCTTCGGGTTGGCGCCGGTGAAGGAGCCCACGAATCCCACGTCGGCCGCCGCGCCGGTGGCCAGCGTGCGGTTCCAGTCGAGACCGGCGGTGGTGACCGTGGAGCCGGACTGCGACCAGGTGGCGTTCCAGCCCTGGACGAGTTTCTGCCCGGTGTCCGGCATGGTGGTCCTGAGCGTCCACCCGGTGAGGGGCTCACCCAGGTTGGTGATCTTCATTGCGGCCTGGAAGCCGCCCTGCCACTGGCTGGTGACCGTGTAGTCGACCTTGCATCCGCCGGCGGCCACCGCCTCGGGGCCGGTCAGGGCCGTGAGACCCAGGGCCGTCGCGCAGGCCGCCAGTAAAGCCGGAAGGCGTCGCTTCATCGCGTTGCTCCTCGTGTGACGTGTCATCGTTGTGCCGGCGTCCCGCAGGCCCGGTCGTTCAGTCGGAAGACCTTCGGGTCGTTCACGAGGCCGGTGGACCGGCCGTTGAAGCCGAACCGCACGGTGCCGCCGGGCGCGAGCCGGGCGTTCCAGCTCAGCGCCTCGGCAGTGACCCGGGGGCCGCTCTGCCGGACCTCGGCGCCCCACGGATCGGTCACCCGCTGCTGGTCGGCGAAGGTCCAGTCGAGCTTCCAGGGCTGGATGGCCGACGCGCCGGTGTTCTTCACCACGACGTGGGTGGTGAAACCGCCGCCCCAGCGCTGCGAGGTGTAGCTGACCTCGCACTGCGCCTTGCGGGGCGCACCGCTCCCCAGATCGTCCACGTAGGACGCGACCCAGACGAGCGGGGCGTTCCAGTTGATGGTGATCTCGTTCGTGGCCCAGGACTCGATGTCGTCGATGTAGCACATCGACGGTGCGCAGCCCTTCAGTTTGGCCTGCGCGACCGGGTCCTGGATGGCGTCGTTCGGACCGCCGGCCAGGGATCCGGGGGCGGGGTTCGGCAGAGCGGGGTCGAGCTGGTTGGCCCAGAACCGGTGGTGCTGGTTGCGCGCGTCCCGCTCGCCGTATCCGGTGACGTAGGACTGGTTCAGCGCGTTGCGGCCCAGCAGGTAGTCCAGCCCGCGCAGCGCGGCGTCCCGGTAGACGGTCCTGCCGGTCAGGTCGTGCGCCGTGCCGAGGACGACCATGTTGTTGGCGACCTGGCTGTTCGAACCCCACACGTAGTGCCCGTCACCGGGCGCGTACGGAAGGCCGTACGCGGCTCCGGCCGAGTCGGCCGCGTAACCGTCGGCGGCTTCGGTCACCATGCCGCGTACCGTCGTGAGCTGGTCGGCGGACAGCCTGCTCGGCACGGTCGCGAGGTTCAGGGCGCCGAGCCCGGCGACCGCCCCCCAGGACATGCCGCCGCGCGGGAAGACCGCGTCGGTGTCACCGTGCAGCGGGGAGCGCAGGACCTCCTGGCGGTACGCGTCCTCGCCGGTGGTGAGGAAGAGCTCCGCCGCCGCCCAGTAGAACTCGTCCCGCACGTCGTCGTCGGGGTAGGCGCCACCGCCCGTGCCGTCCTGGGGATCGGCGAGGACGGCCGGGTGGGCCTTGGCCGCCGTCCACGCCGTTCGCGCGGCCGACCGGCACTGCGCGGCGAAGTCCGCGTCGTAGACCTGGAAGAGCCGGGCGCACTGGGCGGCGGTGGCCGCCAGGTTGAGGGTGGCCGCCGTGGTCGGCGGGTGGAGTTCCCTCGGCTGGGGGTCGCGGTCCGGCCGGGTCGGCAGTCCCGTCCACGCCTTGTCGTGCAGCTTGTGGTGGGCCATGCCGGCCAGCGGCTTCCCGGCGGGCACCTGCATCCGCATCAGGAACTCCAGCTCCCAGCGGGCCTCGTCGAGGATGTCGGGAGTCGCGTTGCCGTGTTCGGGAAGCCGGAGGCGGCCGTCGCCGAGCGGCCCGGCGTCGGCGGTCTCCTCGTACAGGGTCCGCTCGAACGTGGACATCAGCTGAGCGACGGCGATACCGCCGTTGACGACGTACTTGCCGTGGTCGCCGGCGTCGTACCAGCCCCCTGCCGCGTCGAGGCGGTAGTCGCAGACACCCGGCTGGCAGGGCACGTCGTTGTCGCCCTGGTTGGGGCTCACCCCCACATGGCCGGCCGGCCGCGCGTACCGCTCGCCCACGATGTCCGCGTCGATCTCGATGCCGCTGCGGTTGTGGTAGAAGTACGCGAGCGCGTCGGTGCGCAGCGACGCGTACAGGTCGTCGCCGATGGCGAACGGCTCACTCCTCTGCCCCGCCACCGTGACGGTGTAGCCCTCCCCCGGCGTGGTGACCGCGCTGAAGTCGAAGGTGTGGACGTTCTGCCGCGAGGGGGTGTCCACGCTCGCCGGAGTGGTGGTACCGCCGGCGAGGCGCGTCCCGTCGGCCGAGTCGAGCGTCCAGGGCAGCGGGCCGGTCTCGTCGGTGACGAAGGTGCCGCCCTTGGGGCCGTGGGTGAGGTACCCGACCTGGTTGACCCGGACCGGCGATCCTGTGTCCGGTTCGTACGGTGGTGGCGCGGTCCCGCCGCGCAGCGACACGTCGTCGACGCAGAAGGTGAGGGCCTCGGCGCTGCCCCCGATCTGGAAGGCGAGTTGAGCGGCCGTGTGGTCGGCTCCGGCCGTGAAGGTCTCGGTGACGCGTTCGGCGGTCGTCCCGACCGGCTGCACGGTGGAGAGTTCCGTGCTCCACGGTTCGGTCGCCATCTGCACGTTGGCGCGGATGGTGACCGGCGCGGTGGACGTCGCCGTGTAGCTCAGCGTGTACGCCTCGCCCGCGACGAGGGCGAGCCCGTTCTGCCCGACGATGGCGTCCCAGGGATTGGCCGTGCCCGCGGGGACATCGGCGCACAGGCGTCCGTCCACGACCGCGACGGGGCTGTTGGCCGTCGACCACCAGGGGGCGGTGCCCGCGGAGAAGTCCCCGTTGACGATGACCTCGGGCGGGTCGTCCACGGGTGCGGCGGCACCGGCGGGTGTGACCAGGCCGGCGGCCACCATCCCGGCGGTGGCCGCCGCGCCCATCAACACGCTCACGCGTCCGGAGCGGCCCCGGCGGCGGTACGGACGGGGCTGGGGGGAGGAGGGGGGCTGATGTCGCGACACACTGAAGTCCTTTACGGGGAGGGGAAAGGCACGCGGTGACCGGGGCACCGGGTGGTGTCCGGCGGTGCGGCTCAGAGTGGGAGCGCTCCCAATCTCGTGGTCGCGAGATGCGCCGTCAAGCTGTTGGACCGGATTCGCCGCCGCCGCCGGGTTCGCGGGACACCGGCCGCGACGGGTGGCCGCGCCCGGATCGGGCACGGCGACACTCCGCGCCCGCACGGTACCTGACGGACCGTCGGGACATGCGGCACCGCACCCGTCTGGCCGTAGGATCGGGTGTTCTTGGGGGTGGGAGCATGCTGAAGCGAGGTTCCGGCACACCGACGCTGGAGGAAGTGGCGGCCCTTGCCGGAGTGGGGCGGGGCACGGTCTCCCGGGTGATCAACGGCGCGTCGGGCGTCAAGGCGTCCACCCGCCATGCCGTACAGCGCGCCATCGACGAACTGGGTTACGTGCCCAACCTGGCCGCGCGTTCCCTGGCCGGGCGGCGGGCGGGCGCCGTCGCCCTGGTGATGACGAAGTCGGACTGGCGGCTGTTCGGAGAGCCGTTCTTCTCGGAGATCGCGCGGGCGGTCGGCGACGCCTTGGACGAGGCGGGCGTTCAGCTGCTGCTCACCCTCGTCCGCACGGACGCCGAGCGGCAGCGGCTCGTGGAGTACCTCCGCGGCGGCCGGGTCGACGGGGCGCTGCTGATGTCCGTGCGGGCCGAGGACCGGTTGCCGGACATGCTCGCCGACGCCGGCCTGCCCACGGTGCTCCTCGGCAGGCGCTCGGGGGACGAGCGGGTGACCTACGTGGACGCGGACAACGTCGGCGGTGCGCGGGCCGCGGTCGGCCATCTGGTGGGTGGCGGGCGGCAGGTCATCGCCGCGATCACGGGCCCGCCCGAGATGTACGTCGCCCAGTGCAGGCTGCGCGGTTACCGGGAGGCGCTGGGCGACGCCGGGCTCGTCGAGCTGCCGTCCCTGGTCGTGGAGGGCGACTTCACGGAGGCCAGCGGGCGGCGGGCGATGGCCGGGCTCATCGAGCGCCACCCGGAGGTCGACGGCGTCTTCGCCGCGTCGGACAGCATGGCCGCCGGGGCGCTGGCCGCCCTGCGTGCGGCGGGGCGCCGGGTGCCGCAGGACGTGGCGGTGGTCGGCTTCGACGACTTCGAGCTGGCCGAGCAGACGGAGCCGCCGCTGACGACGGTCCGCCAGCCGATGGAGGAGATCGGCCGGACCATGGTGCGGCTGCTCCTCGAGGAGATGGCGCAGCCGGAGGTGGCCTGGCGCCATGTGATCCTGCGGACGCGGTTGGTGGTGCGCGAGTCGGCCTGAGGCGTCTGCGCACGCCACGAAGGCCGCCGTGGCACCAGGTGCGCCCCCCGACCGGCGCCGCCTCGGCCGCCGCGGTACCGGCGCACCCGCCGACCGTCGGCATCACCGGTACCGTCCCGAACCAGCCGTGACGGTTTCGGGAGCGCTCCCAATCGGCTGGCACATGCCGCCGAGCATCGACGACATCTCCTCGCCGTCTCCGGCCTGCCGTTTCGGAATCCGCTCGACGCATCTCTGTCCCGATGGGTTGTCAGAGCAGAGCGCCGCTCTTACAGTCCCCTACGAACCCATGGGTGGGAGCGCTCCCAAATCGTAGACGGTTCGGCGTCCCCGCCGATCCCGCTCCACCGGTCCCCACACAGGCACAGGAGACACCATGGCTCGACGCAGGAAACAACTTGCTTCCCTGGCGGCGGTGTTCGCGACGCTGCTCGGCGGAATCGCCCTGACATTAATGGGCCAGGGCAACGCACAGGCGCATGGCGTGACGATGACGCCGGGATCACGCACCTACCTCTGCTGGCTGGACGCCAAGACCAGCACCGGAGCCCTGGACCCCACCAACCCGGCGTGCAAGGCGGCACTCGCCGAGAGCGGCGCGACCGCGCTGTACAACTGGTTCGCCGTGCTCGACTCCAACGCCGGCGGGCGAGGGCCGGGTTACGTCCCGGACGGGAAGCTGTGCAGCGCCGGTGACCGGTCGCCGTACAACTTCACCGGATACAACGCCGCCCGCTCCGACTGGCCCCGCACGCATCTGACGTCCGGGAAGACGATCCAGATCAAGCACAGCAACTGGGCCGCGCACCCCGGCTCGTTCCGGGTCTACCTGTCCAAGCCCGGCTACTCGCCCAGCACCGAACTCGGCTGGGACGACCTGGATCTCATCGAGACCGTCACCAACCCGCCGCAGACGGGCTCACCGGGCACGGACGGTGGCCACTACTACTGGAATCTGAACCTGCCCTCGGGCCGCTCGGGCGACGCGGTGATGTTCATCCAGTGGGTCCGCTCGGACAGCCAGGAGAACTTCTTCTCCTGCTCCGACATCGTCTTCGACGGCGGCAACGGCGAGGTGACCGGTATCCGCGGCTCGGGCGGCACTCCGACGCCGACACCTACTCCGACCCCTACCCCTACCCCGACGCCGACACCGACCCCGACCCCGACTCCGACGCCCACCGACCCGCACACCGGGTGCATGGCCGTCTACCAGGTGACCAACTCCTGGAGCGGCGGCTTCCAGGGTTCCGTCGAGGTCATGAACCACCACACGACGGCGCGTGACGGCTGGGCCGTGAAGTGGACGCCCGGCGCGGGCACCAGGGTCAGCAGCGTGTGGAACGGTGCGCTGACCACGGGATCCGACGGCACGGTCACGGTCAAGAACCTCGACTACAACCGGACCATCCTGCCGGAGGGCAGCGTCACCTTCGGGTTCACGGCGACCTCGACCGGCAACGACCATCCGGTCGGCTCGATCGGCTGCGTCAACCCGTAGCCGCTCATGGAAGCCGCGCCGGTTCCCGCCCTCGCGCGGGAACCGGCGCGGGACGCGGGTGGGTCGTGGTCCGCCCTCCGATGCCGGAGCCCGGGTCAGGCAAGCCGTCTGCCGAGGTGGAAGAAGTCCACGTACAGGTCCAGCTGCTGGGCCAACATCGCGGCACCGTAGTGGACCACGAGGCCTCGCGTCTCGGCAGTTCGCAAGAGCGCCGTGCGGCGGGGCTTCATCACGATGTCGACCACCACCGTGCTGGGGGGCAGGAGGGCCGGCTCGAAGGGCAGGGGATCCTCGGGGCGCATGCCCAGCGGGGTCGCGTTCACCGCGAGATCCGCCGCCACGGGGCCCGCGGCGCTGTGGAGGCGCCCGGGGAAGTGCGGTGACAGCCGTTTGAGAAGGGTGTGCACCCGGTGCTCGTCCAGGTCGGTGACGGTGACTTCGGCACCGGCCGACAGCAGCGAGACGATGATGGCACTGCCCGCCCCTCCCGCGCCCAGGACCCAGACGTGCCGGCCCCCCGGTTCGTGTCCTGCGGAGCGCAGTCCGCGGACGAAGCCCTCGCCGTCGAAGTTGTCGGCCAGCCATCGGCCGTCCGGGGTCCGGCGCATGGCGTTCGTGCCGTCGCTGAGCGCCGCCGCGGCACTCACCTCGTCGGCCAGGTCCAGGGCGGCCCTCTTGTGCGGCACGGTGACGAGCAGTCCGTCGACGTTCCCGCTGCTCTGCAGTCCCCGGACCACGGAGGTGAGTGCCGCCGGTGTCGCGTGCACCGGCACCAGCACCGCGTCGATGCCGAGCCGGGCGAACAGCGGGTTCATCATCGTGGGAGCCTGCACCTGCTCGACCGGGTCTCCGATCACGGCGAACAACCGGGTCCTGCCGGTGATGTGCTGGTGTTCCGTCGTCACGCCGAACCCTCCGACATCTTCAGGTCAGATCGCGTGTGCCCGAGCCTCAGGAACCCTAGCCACGAGCGGCCGGCGGAGCAACGGGCCCCGTGTGACACGGGTAGGGTGAGCGGCAGAAGCGGGTCCGACCGGTCGGGCGAGCCAGGGTGAGGCGAGACGGGTTGAGTTTCTCTGACGGGCCCCGGCGCGGCGCCGGGTCGGGGCGGCGGTTCCATGACACCCGGATGCTGGACGTGCGGGTCTCCGAGGTGCGTGATGTCGTCCCGGGTATACGGGAGCTGACCCTCACGGGGCCGACGCTCAGGGTCATGCGCAGCAAACCGGGCGCACACCTGCCGCTCGAGGTACCGGACGCGGACGGCGTGCCGCGGCTTCGGACGTACTCCGTGTGGGCGCACGACCCGTCGCGCGCCACGCTGACGCTGCGGATCGCACTCCACCGGCCGGGCGGGCCGGGCAGCCGGTGGGCGGGTTCCGTGGCGGCGGGAGACCGGACCCGGGTGGGGACGCCGCGCAATCGGATCACGCTGGATCCCAAAGCCCGCCACCACGTCTTCATCGGCGAGGAGACCGGAGCCGTCCCGCTGCTGACCATGCTGGCCGCGCTGCCCGCCGGCGCGGCGGCCCACGGGGTACTGGAGACGACCGGACCCGAGGGTGAGTTTTCGGCCCCGTACGGTCCGCGCGGTATTCCCTGGGTGCACCGGGGCCGTGCCTCCGCCGTGGGGTCGCGGGTGCTGCTGGAGGCCGTACGACGGCTGGAGTTGCCGCCCGGGCCGGGAGTCGCCTATGTCGCGGGTGAGGCGACGACCTGCCGGGCCGTGGTGCGCCATCTGTGCGGTGTACGGGCCTGGCCCCGCTACGCGGTACGGACCCAGGTGCACTGGGCGGCCGACCGCACCGGCATCATCTGACGCCGGTGGCGGGGCGACAGTCTCGGCCACGGCCGCCTGAGGCCCTCTCGCGTGGGATCGGCGCGAGCGTTATAAACAACGCATGACGCGTACACGGCAGTCAGGGGCGGTGTGGCGCATCCCCGTCGCGCTGGGAGCTCGCTCCTACTCCGTCCACATCGGCCCGGGTGTCAGCGGCCTGCTCGCCGGACTGGTCCGGGACCTCGGCGCGCGGCGGGCCGCCGTGGTCTCCTCCCGGCCACCGGACGAGACGCCGGACCCGGGAGTTCCGGCGCTCCGGGTGCCGCTGGCGGACGGAGAGGACAACAAGACGTTCGCCGCGGTGGAACGGCTGTGCGGCGCGTTCGCCGACTTCGGGCTCACCCGCGGTGACGTGGTCGTCTCCTGCGGCGGCGGCACCACCACCGACATCGTCGGTCTCGCGGCCGCGCTCTACCACCGTGGCGTACCCGTGATCCATGTGCCCACCACTCTGCTCGCCCAGGTCGACGCGAGCGTCGGGGGCAAGACCGCGGCGAACCTGCCGCAGGGCAAGAACCTCGTCGGCGCCTACTGGCAGCCCGCGGCGGTTCTCTGCGACACCGACTACCTGCGGACCCTGCCCGAGCGCGAGTGGCGCAACGGCTACGGTGAGATCGCCCGCTCCCACTTCATCGGAGCCGGAGACCTGCGCGGGCTGCCGGTCGCCGAGCAGATCGCCGCCGGCGTACGGCTCAAGGCCTCGGTGGTGTCCGCCGACGAACACGACGCGGGCCTGCGGCACATCCTGAACTACGGCCATACGCTGGGACACGCGCTGGAGCGGGCCACGGACTACGGGCTGCGGCACGGCGAGTGCGTGGCGATCGGCACCGTGTTCGCGGGTCGGCTCTCCGGTGCCCTCGGGCGGATCGGCGCCGACCGGGTCGCGGAGCACGAAGAGGTCGTACGTGCCTACGGGTTGCCCTGCGCGCTGCCCGCGGGGGTGGACGCAGCCGACCTGGTCCCGCTCCTGCGGCTCGACAAGAAGGCGACGCGGGGACTGAGCTTCGTACTCGACGGGAAGGAGGGTGTGGAGCTGGTGCAGGACGTCCCGGAGGCCGAGGTCCGCCGCACCCTCGCCGGCATGCCCCGGGAGGGCCGGCCCTGACGCCGTCGGGCGGGGACGGCAGTCGGACGATCGGAGGGCGGACCAGTATGGAACGGCGCATCCTCGGCGGGACCGGGATATCGGTCAGCGAACTGGCGCTGGGCACCATGATGTTCGGGTCGTGGGGCAACCCGGACCGGCAGGAGGCACGGAAGGTCATCGGAATGGCCCTGGACGCCGGGGTCAACCTGGTCGACACGGCCGACATCTACGGCGAGGGCGGCACCGAGGAGATCGTCGGCGAGGCGCTGAGGGGCCGTCGCGACGACGTGGTCCTGGCCACCAAGTTCCACGGGCCGATGGGGCCGGACCCCAACCACCGCGGAAACTCCCGGCGATGGATCACGCGGGCCGTCGAGGACAGCCTGCGGCGGCTCGGCACCGAACACATCGACCTCTACCAGGTGCACGGGGTCGACCCGGACACCGACATCGACGAGACGCTCTCCGCCCTGTCGGACCTGGTGAGGGCGGGCAAGGTACGGGCGATCGGCACGTCGAACTTCCCGGCCGACCAGCTGGTCGAAGCGCGCTGGGCCGCCGAGCGCCGGGGCCATGTCCACCTGCGCTCCGAGCAGCCCGCGTACTCCATCCTCAGCCGGAGCGTGGAGATGCACGTGCTGCCGACCGCGCAGCGGCACGGCATGGGCGTCCTGGCCTGGGGGCCGCTGAGCGCCGGCTGGCTCTCGGACGTCGACGCCACACCCGGCAAGGGCCGTACGGTGCTCGAACCGCGGCGGTTCGATCCCGGCGTACCCGCGAACGCCGTCAAGGCCCGGGCGGTGGCCCGGCTCCGCGAGCTCGCCGCCGAAGCCGGGATGCCGCTGACCCACCTGGCCCTGGCCTTCGTCCAGGCCCACCCGGCCGTCACCTCGGTGATCATCGGTCCGCGGACCGCGGACCAGCTCTCCGACCTGCTGGCCGGTGCCGGGAAGGTTCTGGACGACGAGGTCCTCGACCGGATCGACGAGATCGTGCCGCCCGGCAGCGACCTCAACCCGGCCGACAACCACGCCGTCCGGGGGCTGCTGGCCGACGCCGCGCGGCGCCGCCGTCCCACCCCCCGGCGGAACGCACGGGGGTAAGCCCGGCACTGCCCCCCTCGGCCGTTCAGGCCGGAGGGGCCGCGCCGGGCTCCCGTGTGTCCGCGGGGCTCAGGTCCGGACGGTCTCCAGGATGCGCAGGTCGCCGCCGACCGGGATGCTCCGCCGGACCCGCAGGCCCGCCCGCTCGGCCAGGGTCCGGTAGTCCGACTCCGGTCGGTCCTGGCCACCGACCAGCACCGTCAGCAGCAGCCCCCGGAACAGCGCCTCCTGGTCGGATTCCTCGTCCACCACGCTCTCGATGATCAACAGCGGCACGCCGGGGCGCATGGCCTCGCGGATCCGGCCCAGTATGCGCACGATGGTGTCGTCGTCCCAGTCGTGCAGCGCGCGCTTGATCGTGTACAGGTCCGCCCCGGCCGGTATCTCCTCGAAGAAGTCCCCGGCGACGGTCTCGTAGCGTCCGTCGACGCCCGCCTTGGCCAGGAGCTCCTCGGCCAGCGGCACGATCTCCGGGCGCTCCAGGATCGTGCCGCGGACCGTCGGGTGCGCGGCGAGGATCGCGGCCAGGAGGCTGCCGAGCCCACCGGCGACATCGACGACGCGCCCCGCCGCCGAGAAGTCGTAGGCGCTCGCGATGCCGGCGCTCTCGGACTCCGAGACCGTGCTCATCGCCGCGTTGAACCGCTGCTTGGCGTCCGGGTCGTTCTTCGTCAGCTCCCAGAACGAGGTGCCGTTGGCCTTCTCGAAGGACGACTCGCCGGTGCGTACCGTGTGCAGCAGGTCGCCCCAGGCCGCCCAGTGCCAGTCGGCCGCCATGAAGCGGGCGTCGGCCGACTCCGGATTGCGCGGCTCGCTCACCAGCACCGCCGACAGCGGCGTCTGGGCGTAGGTCCGTCCGTCCGGCAGCCGCCGGAACACCCCGAACGTGCTCAGGGCGCGCAGGAGCCGGCCCAGGGTGGGAGCGTGTGCCCCGGTGCGCTCGGCGAGTTCGGCCACCGTGAGCTCGCCCTCGGCCAGCAGGTCGGGGACGCCCAGTTCGGCGGCGACATGAACGGCCCTCGCCCGCCACGCCCCTTGGAGCACTGCCATCATCTGCCGGTTGGCGCTCTGATCCACGGTCTCGATGGGCTCGGTCATGAGGTCTCCGCAATCGTCGTCGGGTGGGATCGGCTGAGCAGAGCGGGGCGGCGCGCGGCCGCCGGGGTCCTGCCGGGCGGCTCTGGGGCGTGCCCGGCGGATCATGGCAGGGGTCGCGACGCCTGGCACGATCCGCCGGGCGTGCTTTAGGCCGCCGGCGGGATGTTGTGGTTGTACCGGAACGTGTTGCCCGGGTCCCAGGCCGTCTTGAGGCTGAGCAGACGGTCGTACGCCTCGGCCGTGTACGCCTCGCGGACGTCCGCGGGATCGGTGTGGGCGATGCCCGCCATGAAGTTCAGCATCCGGGTACCGGTCGACCACGGTGCGAGGGTCGCCAGAACCCGGTCGTGTCCTTCGTACACGAGCTCGTCCTCGCCGATGCCGAGGACTCCGGCCGAGTACACCTGGAACTGCGCGGGCCCGTGCGCGACCGCGTTGGGCTCCCGCGGCGGGCGGGACAGGGCGCCGCCGAGATGGCGTACCTCCAGGCTCACCGCGCTCTTCGTACCGGGTCCGACCAGTGCCAGGACCGCCTCGACCGCGCCCTCGTCCAAGGTGGTGAGCTGGAAGTTGTTGATGTAGTAGGAGCCGGGCGTGGGCGGATCGTTGTGGATGCTGCCCACCTGGGTGTACGGGATGTCGGCGACCGTGTCGAGCAGGGTGGGGGCGACCTCCCGGAGTGGCCTGATCAGACGCTCGCCCTCGTCCGGGTCGCCGAGGTAGCACAGGCGCAGGTGCAGGGCGAAGCGGCCGCGCAGCTCGTCGGGGACGCCGTCCACGTCCGGCCAGTCCAGCATGAAGAAGGAGGAACTCATCTCCTCCGGCGCCTCGGCGGCCCACGTGCGGTACAGGTGGAGCACGTCCCGCACCGACTCGGCCGGGAACCAGAGGCCTCCGCCGTACAGACGGGACACCTCCATCAGCTCGACCTCGATCGCGGTCACCACGCCGAAGTTGCCCTTGCCGCCGCGCAGCGCCCAGAACAGGTCCGGGTTCTCCTCCGCGTCGGCGACGCGGAGTTCGCCGTCGGCGGTGACCACTTCGATGCGCCGGACGTGGTCGGCGGCGTAGCCGTAGCGGCGGGAGAGGACACCGATGCCACCGCCCAGGGTGTAGGAGACGGCGCCGACGAAGGGGGCCGAACCGTTCAGCGGGGCGAGTCCGTACTCGGCGGCGAGCGGGATGACGTCCTGCCACAGCACGCCGGCCTCCAGCCGCGCGGTGCGCCGCTCCGGGTCCACGTGCACGCCGTCCATCGCGCGGGTGTCGAGGAAGATCGCGCTCTCGTCGGCGGGCAGGCAGGCGCCGTGCCCGGTGGCCTGGACGGCGACGCCCAGTCCGTGATCGCGCGCGAAACGGACCGAGGCCACCACGTCGTCCGCGTTCGCGACGGCGACGACCAGCGCGGGCCGGTGTTCCACGGCACGGTCGAAGCCGTCCACGTGCTCGTGGTACTCGGGATCGCCCGGCAAGAGCACGGGGCCCTTGACGTCCTCCGCGAGTCGCCGCACTGCCCCCGGGGGCAGTGCCGGTCCGTTCGCCGGGTTCAACTTGCTCACTGGCCTTCCTCTTCCTGGTCGTCTGGCGCTGTGAGGGCGCTGGGGGCGCCCGTGCCGGACATCGGCCCGGGCCCCGCCATGCCGGCGGCGAGCGTACTTCCGTCCCCCGGGTCGATGAGCAGAAACGAGCCAGTGCGCCGGGAGTCCCGGTAGGCGTCCAGGGCGAGCGGTTCGGCCGTGCTCAGGACCACGCGGCCGATGTCGTTGACGGCGAGCCGGTCCGGTGCCGGTTCCTCGTCCAGCAGGCTGGGGCCGAGCCGTGAGGGGATGTCCGCCACCAGGGCGCGCACCGTCCTGGTGGTGTGTTTGAGCAGCACTCGGTCGCCCCGGCGCAGTGGCCGTTCGTGGAGATGGCAGACCGTGGCCTCGACCGTACGGGTCAGTGGTGGCGCCTGACCCGCCGCCACGATGAGGTCGCCGCGCGCCACGTCGACGCTGTCGGCGAGCAGCAGCGTGACCGACTGGGGGGAGGAGGCCTGCCGCACCGGTACGCCCAGGGCGTCGATGCCCGTGACGGTGGTGGCCGACCCGGAGGGCAGCACCGTCACCCGGTCCCCGACGCGGAGCGTCCCCGCGGCGATCCGGCCCGCGAAGCCCCGGTAGTCGGGGTGCGCGGCGGTACGCGGCCGGATGACGTACTGGACCGGGAACCGGGCAGCCGCCCCGGCCGGTTCGCCGGTCGGCGGCACGCTCTCCAGGTGGTGCAGCAAGGTGGGTCCGTCGTACCAGGCGAGCCGGTCGGACGGGGTGACGACCTGGTCGCCGCGGAGCGCGGACATCGGGATCGCGGTCGGCTCCGGGAGGCCGAGTCCGCGTGCCAGCGCCCTGAACTCCCGTGCGACCGCGGTGAACGCCGGCTCCCCGTAGTCCACCAGGTCCATCTTGTTGACGGCGAGGACGACGTGCGGGATCCGCATCAGCGCGGCCACGGCGGCGTGCCGGCGGGACTGCTCCACGACGCCGTTGCGGACGTCGACGAGGATCACCATGAGGTCCGCGGTGGACGCGCCGGTGACCGTGTTGCGGGTGTACTCCACGTGTCCGGGGGTGTCGGCCATGACGAACCGGCGCCGGGGGGTGGCGAAGTAGCGGTGCGCCACGTCGATGGTGATGCCCTGCTCGCGCTCGGCCCGCAGCCCGTCGGTCAGCAGTGCGAGGTCCATGCCCGTGGCGCCGGAGGGCTGCCCGATCGCGGCCAGCTGATCGGTGAGGAGGCATTTGGAGTCGTACAGCAGGCGCCCCGCGAGCGTGGACTTGCCGTCGTCGACGCTTCCGGCGAGGGCGAACCGCAGCAACGTGGTGTCCGTGGGGAGTCGTGGCCCGTCCGTGAGCGGATTCGTGGGTGTCGTGATCGGCACGGCTAGAAGTACCCCTCCCGCTTGCGGTCCTCCATGGCGGCCTCGGAGGCCTTGTCGTCGGCACGGGAGGCGCCGCGTTCGGTCAGCGCGGACGCCGCGATCTCCCGGACGACCTCCGCCGCCGTGGTCGCCTCGGAGTCGACGGCCCCGGTGCAGGACATGTCGCCGACCGTGCGGTAGCGCACCCGCCGCTTCTCCACGCGCTCGCCCTCCCCCGGTCCGCCCCAGTCCCCGGCGCTGAACCACATGCCGTCGCGCCGGAAGACCTCCCGGTCGTGGGCGAAGTAGAGCTCGGGCAGTTCGATCCGTTCGTCGCCGATGTACTGCCAGACGTCGAGCTCCGTCCAGTTCGACAGCGGGAACACCCGGAGGTGCTCGCCCGGCCCGTGCCGGCTGTTGTACAGCTCCCACAGCTCGGGGCGCTGCCGCCGGGGGTCCCAGCCGCCCCACTCGTCGCGCAGGCTGAACACCCGTTCCTTCGCCCGGGACTTCTCCTCGTCGCGCCGGGCGCCGCCGAACACCGCGCGGAAGCGGCCGTCCCTGATGGCGCGCAGCAGGCACGGGCTCTGCAGGGCGTTCCGGCTGCCGTCGGGGCGCTCCGCCAGTTCCCCGCTGTCGATGCGCTCCTGTACCGACGCGACGTGCAGCCGCAGTCCGTGGCGGGCCACCGTCCGGTCGCGGTAGGCGATGACCTCGGGGAAGTTGTGCCCGGTGTCCACGTGCAGCAGGGGGAACGGCAGCGGCGCGGGGGCGAAGGCCTTCAGCGCGAGGTGCAGGACGACGGCGGAGTCCTTGCCGCCCGAGAACAGCAGCACCGGCCGCTCGCACTCGCCGACCGCCTCCCGGATGATGTGGACGGCCTCCGACTCCAGTTGGACCGTGTGGTTCACGCGAGCCCCCGTGCGCTGAGCAGGTCGAACAACAGGCCGGCCGACTCCTCCGGTCGCTGCCGGTGGGCCGGGACGGCGAGATCGGGTGCGCGCGGCGCCTCGTAGGGGTCGTCGACGCCGGTCAGCCCGACCAGGTCGCCCGCGGCCTGACGTGCGTACAACCCCTTCACGTCCCGCTCGGCGCACACCTCGACCGGAGTGGCCACGTGGACCTCCAGGTAGGGGGTGCCGGACCGCTCGTGGTGACCCCGGACGGCCGCCCGGGAGTCGGCGTAGGGAGCGATCACCGGGACCAGGGCGAGGATGCCGTTGCGGGCCAGGACCTCCGCGACCAGGCCGATGCGCTGGACGTTGGCGATCCGGTCCTCCCGGCTGAACCCGAGGTCCGCGGTGAGCCGGGCCCGGTTCTCGTCGCCGTCCAGGACCTCCACCCTGCGGCCCTGCGGCGCCAGCCGGTCGGCCAGCGCCCTGGCGATGGTCGACTTGCCGGAACTCGGCAGCCCGGTGAGCCACACGGTCGCACCGGGCCAGCAGGTGCAGTATGCGGTCGGGTGTCTCATCGGCCACTCCGCGACGTCAGGGGATGGGTGTCGGTGCGTGCGGCGACCGGATGGAGGATCCTCCGCAGGGCCGTGGCCAGCACGTGGTGCCGCCGGGCACCGGTCAGGGGCTCGGCGGCGGTGCAGCGCCAGGCCACGAAGCCGTCCGGCCGCACCAGCACGGCGCCGGCCGGGCCGGTGCCGCAGACTCGGTCGAGGGGCACCGGGGGGCGCAGGACCCGGGCGGTGACCGGGACCGCCAGCTCCCTGGCGACCTCGGCCGCGGTCCGGTTCCAGCCCTCGTCGCCGCCGAGCAGCAGGAACCGCGGGCCGGAGGCGTCCGGTGCGCACAGATCGAGGACGGAGCCCTGCCCGGGACCGCCGTCCCGCCCGGGGAAGAGCGGCAGGTGCGGCAGCCGGGTGCCGGGCGCGCCGGACAGCTCGAAGGTGTCGGGAAGGGCGCCGCCGGGCCCGGCGGCGCCGCCGATGACCGCGCCCGAACGGTAGCGGTAGCCCATGACGACGGTACGGGGATCGCGCATCTCGGTGCCGAGCCGCTCACCCGGGACGCCGTCGAGCAGCAGGGCCTGCTCGGCGGTCGCGACGCCCACCGGACGGCGTTCGGCGTCGTAGCTGTCGAGCAGCGCGGCACCCGCCCAGCCGTGCAGCACCGCGGCGAGTTTCCAGGCCAGGTTGTGCGCGTCCTGGATGCCCGCGTTGGATCCGTAGCCGCCGGCGGGCGGATGCAGGTGGGCGGCGTCGCCGACGAGGAAGACGGGCCCCTCGGAAAAGCGCTCCGCGATGCGGTGCCGGGCCTGCCAGTGGAAGGTCGCCGTCAGCTCCACCGGGATGTCGTCGGTCCCGAGCGCGGCCCGTACCAGCTCCAGGCAGCGCACGGGGTCGGGGTCCCGGCCGGGGCCGCCGACGGCCTCGCTCTCCACGGCCGCCGCCCACCAGTGGTCCGCGTCGAGCTGCATGACCGCACCGGAGAACCCCGGGTTCTCGATCATGCTCATGAAGAACCGGCGGCCCTTGAGCAGCGGGGTGAGGTCGGCCCGGAACAGGATGCTGGTGCGGCGGGCGACCGTGCCCAGGCCGGCCCGCTCGATGCCGACGGCCTCGGGTATCCAGCCGTGCGCGCCGTCCGCCGCGACCAGGTACCGCGCGGTCACGGTCACCGAACGGCCGTCCGCGCGACGGATCCGCGCCACCACCCCCTCGTCGCCCACCGACAGCCCGGTCAGCTCCTCCCCGAAGCGGACGTCCGCGCCCGCCCGCACCGCGGCCTCGCGCAGGAGCGGCTCCGTGCGGTGCTGTCCGCACCAGAACGGCGGGCACGGTCCGGGTACGGAGAGTTCCTCCTCGCCGGTCTCCAGCACCTCGGCGGCGTCGAGACCGGACAGGGAGGGGACGCCGACGACGGTCCGGGGCAGCACCCGGTCCGGTGCGGTGAACACGCGCGGATCGTCACCGGCGACGACCTCGAACCCGGTCGCCGCCACCGCCTCCTGGAGCCCGGCCTCCCGCAGCAGCTCCATGGTCCGCCTGCTGACGTGGGTGGCGCGCGGAAGGGTGGAGGTGCGGGGGCGGCGTTCCACTAGCAGTACCGCGACCCCGGCGCGGGCCAGGAAGAGCGCGGTCGCCAATCCCGTGGGCCCGCCCCCGACGACCAGTACGGTCATGACCGCAGCCACTCTCCTCAGGCCTTGCTCACCAACTGGTCACCGACGACGAGATGATCGAGGTTCATGGTCGCGAAGGCCTCGACGGCCTCCTCCGGGGTCTCCACGATGGGCTGACCCGCCACGTTGAAGGAGGTGTTGAGCAGCACCGGGCAGCCGGTCAGCCGCTCGAACTCGCCCAGCAGCCGGTGCACCGCCGGGTTCTGGCTCTCCTCCAGCGTCTGGTGCCGGGCCGTGCCGTCCACATGGGCCGCCGCCGGGATGACATCGGGGCGGGTGACCCGCGTGACGATCAGCATGTACGGCGAGGGCTGCCCGAGGTCGAAGAACTCGTCACTGCGCTCGGCACGGATGACCGGCGCGTACGGCCGGAACCCCTCACGGAACTTGACGTTCTCGTTGAGGTGGTCGCGCACGGAGGCGGGGAACGGGGCGGCGAAGATGCTGCGGTGCCCGAGCGCCCGCGGACCGAACTCGCTGCGCCCGTCCCACCAGCCCACGATCCGGCCCTCGGCCAGCAGCGCGGCGACCTCCCCCGGCAGGTCCTCGGGGGTGCGGGCGGGCAGTCCCGAGGCGGCGACGGCCGCGCGGGCCCGGGACCGCGGGTACTCGGGACCCAGGTAGGCGTTCTCCAGGGCGGGCAGATCCGCCATCGGTACGCCCTCCAGCTCGTGCAGCCCGTAGTAGGCGCAGCCGAGACTGATGCCGTCGTCCCCGGCGGCGGGCACCACGAAGAGCCGCTCGAACGGAGTCTCCTTCAGGATCCGGCCGTTGGCGACGCTGTTGAGGCCGACACCGCCCGCGATGCAGAGATCGGTCAGCCCGGTCCGCGCGTGCAGGGCGCGGGCGCAGTGCACCAGGGCCCGCTCCAGCACCTCCTGGGCGGCGCGCGCGATGGCCGCCTTGACCTCGAAGTCGGCACCCTGCGCCAGCCGTCCCAGCAGATGCGCGACCTTGCTCGCGGAGATGCTGACGCCGCCCCCTGGCAGCAGGGTGACCAGCTCCGCCAGGTCGTCCACGAACCGTTCGTCGCCGTACGGCGCGAGGCCCATGGTCTTGCCGTCCTCGCTGACCGGGAAGCGGGTCTTCGGCCCGGTGTAGGCGAGTCCGATGGCGAGGCTCGCGGTGCGGTACAGATGCCCGAGCGAGTTGTCGGTCTCGCCGGGCTGGTAGTAGGCGCTCTCCGAGCCGGCGTCGACCACGTGCGCGCCGCTGACCCGGTCGAGCAGCCGTATGCCCCGCGCGTCCGCGACGAAGGAGCTGATGGTCTCCGCCTCCCGGGCGGTGGACCCCGACTTGGCCCCCAGGGTGAGACTGCCGGAGTTGTCGCACACCAGCACCGCGGCCTGGGACATGCCGGAGGCGCCGAACGCGCTGTAGGCGTGCGCCAGGTGATGGTTGATCACCGTCACCCGCCGCCGGAAGGAGTGGTAGAAGGGGCGCGGCACCAGCTCGCAGGCGACCACGTGCTCCACCTCGGCCGCGGTGGAACCCAGCTGCGTCAGGCACGCCTGTCGGCTGACACCCGCCAGCAGATCCGTGCCCAGGCCGTACTTGCTGCGCATGAGGCGTTCCTCGTGCACCGCGACCAGCCGGCTGCCGTCGGTGGCGCAGGAGGCCCAGTCGTGCCCGGATCCCCCTAGTCCTAACACGGTCATTTCGTGTCCTTTCCGGTGTGAGGGACATCGATCGGGACATGCGGCAAGCAGGCGGCCCGGGCCGGGAAAGCGGCCGTGGACGGCCTGACGGTGGTCGAACGGTTCGCCTCGCGCCGAAGAGGAGTCGACATCGCCGGTCCGCGACACGTGCGCCGGCCCGGCCGGGACCGTGAGGAGTGGGAGCGACGTGCGGACAGTCCGCGGACGGCTGCGAGGCCGTCCCATCGGAACGGCGGCGCAGGGGACAACGGGAACGCAAACGGACACTCGCACTGTAGTCAACCGGCGGCGAGCACTGTCAAGGAGACATCCGCTCCCTCACCAGGAGTTGACTGAAACCACCATTACCGAACGGCAGTTGAGAGCCACCCCGTACCCGTGCCACCCGGTCGCTCCCGAGTACCGGCGGCAGAAAGTGCCGGTACGAGGCATTCCCTTTCGGCCAACGTCATCCGCAGGGCATACGCCCCACGAATCTGCATGTAGCGTGCAGAGCTGCGACACGGCATCTGGCCGGTCCGGCACGACCTTGATCCGCCGGACCCGCTCCAGGCCCGCCACGTGCCCGAACCACAGTCCGGCACCGTTCCCACTTCGCAAGCGGCGATCCCCTGTACAGACGAGGGAGCACTGGGTGACGAAGCAGCATCGAACGATAGTGATCATCACGGAGGGCGCGGCTCCCGCCCTTCTGGACCGCTGGTGCGAGGCGGGCGCGCTCCCCGGCTTCGCCCGGCTGCGCCGCGAGGGGGCGCACGGCCCCCTCTCCGCCGAGGGCACCCCCTACGAGCCACCCGGACTGCTCAGCGTGCTGACCGGCAGGCACGCCGCCGATCACGGCTTCTTCTCGTACTGGACCTGCCATGACCCCGAGTACTCCCCGCGGGTCCTCGGCTCCGAGGACCGCCGCCATCCGCTGCTCTGGCAGCACGAGGCGTTCGCCGGGCTCCGGTTCGCCAGCATAGGTCTGTTCGGCACCCATCCGATCGAACCGATGGACGGCGCGCTGATCAGCTACCCGATGCACGCCACTCTGCACGCCTGCCACCCGCGCGACCTGCAGCGCCGACTGGCGAAGCAGGGCATCCGGCCCGTGCACGACGTCTCCATCTTCTGGACCGGCCAGCCGCGCGAGCAGCTGCTCCCGCGACTCCTCGAGGCCGACCGCCAGCGCGGCAAGGCCGCCCTCGCGCTGCTGCCCGAGTCGGACGTCGTCATCGTCAACCTGACCAGCATCGACCGCACCTCGCACATCTACTGGCAGGAACTGGACCACGGCCCCGAACACGACCGTGACAGCGCGGTGTTCGCCGCGTACCGCACCTGCGACCAGGTGATCCAGGACGCCCTCGCCGCCGCGGACGACCACACCGACGTGCTGGCCTTCTCCGAGATCGGCTTCGGGCCGCTGCGCGCCTACTGCTCGATCAACGACCACCTCGCCGAGGCCGGCCTCCTCGCCACCGGTGCGGAAGGCCGCGTCGACTGGTCCGGCACCCGCGCGTTCGAGGCCGTCCAGGGCACCCACGGCATCAACATCAACGTCCGTGACCGGTACAAGAACGGCACGGTCGGCCAGGCCGAGTACGAGCGGGTCCGCGACGAGGTCAGCGGTCTGCTGCTCGACACCGTCAACCCCCGTACCGGACGGCCGTACTTCGCCGCGGTGCGGACCCGTGAGGAGGTGTACCCCGGCACGGCGACCGCGGGGGCGCCCGACCTGATCCTCGAACCCGCCGACTGGCGCTACCTCCCGCTGGGCGACCCCCAGTGGGCCGGACATGTCCACCGGACCTGGCAGAGCGGCTGGCACCGCAGGGAGTCCTACTGGGCCGGGCTCGGCCCGGGCTTCGCCCCGGGCCGCACCGACGACACCCCCGCCGCCCCGGTCGACATCCCGGCCACCCTCGCCACCCTCCACGGCCGCGCCGTCCCGGCCGGCTGGCCGGGCCGCCCACTGGGTGCCTCCGACTGACCGTCCGGGGCACCTCCGCCGCCGGCCGACCGTCGTCCCCTCCGTTCCGTCTCCTTCCCCTGGAGGTCCGAGCATGCGCGACATACGACCACCCGAACGGCGCGAACGCCGCAGGACCGTGACCGATCCCCCGGCCGGAGTCGACCGGGAGGCGCTGGCCGACGGGGCGGCGTACGTCGCGTGGGACCCGCACTCGGCCGACACCCTCCCCCCTGCGGCGCCCCTCGACCGCACCGCGGAGGAACTGCTGCGCGCCGCGCTCACCGAGGGGCTGCTCGGCGGACCCTGGGAGCGCGACTTCCCGCGGTACGCCTGGTACCGCGTCGGCGACGTCGTCCGGGAGTTCCGGCTCGCGGGCCGGACCCCGGGCCGCTACACCGGCTACACCCTGCACCCGAGCGAATGGCCGGAGGGACTCACATGAGCGTGCTGCCCGAGTTCTCGCTCGTCTGGAAATGGCAGGATCCCCCCGCGGACGACCGTGACGAGCGGACCGTGACCTGGGCCGACGTCGAGATGAGCGTCGGCGACCAGACCCCGCTGACCACCGTGGAAGACCCGGCCACCGGCACCGTGCGCCCCTTCACGACCGGCTCGCTGTACCCGCTCGCCGAGTGGATCGCCTTCAACTGGTGGTCCCTGACGGCCGACGCCCGCCCCGGCACCCAGATATCCCAGCTGCGCTTCGCCTACAAGAACGGCGTGGGCGACCAGCGGGGCTCCTGGTGGCGGCGGTCACGCCGGCACGTCATGCGCGCCGCCTGCGACGGATTCCGCTGGCCCGACGTGCTGTTCGTACCCGAGGGACGGCAGACCCGGATCGTGTGGATGCCGGACGGCGGCCCCGACCCCCGGCCCGGCCCCCGCCACCTCGCGCGCGGCAACGTCGTCGTCGGCTCCGAGGCGTTCGCGGAGACTCTGCGCGGCCTGGTCGACGCCGTCGTCGCCCGGCTGGCCGAGTGGGGCGTCAGGGACACCCCGCTCCAGCAGGAGTGGACCGCGCTGCGCGGCACCGGCGAGGACGAGGCCGCCTTCTGCCGTGCCGCGGCCAGGCTCGGCCTGGACCCCTACACGGAGGCGGGACCCTACGTCGACGGCATCCGGCGGGTGGTGCGCGAGCTGCCCGAGCTCCATGCCTTCGACTTCCTCAACGGCGTGCGCCCCGAGCGCGTGACCGACCAGCTCGCCTGGCTCGAACGCGCCCGTGAGGTGGCGGGCACCGCACCGGCCGGGCGTCCGGCCGACCCCGCAGTCGCCGAACTCCGCGAGGTCTGCGCCGACGTCCGCGAGAAGTTCTTCCACCCGGGCCGTCTCGACAACGCCTGGCACCTCGGCTACGAACTCGCCCGCCGGGTCCGCGCCTGGTCCGGGGTGGCCGATACCGAGCGGTTCGAGACCGACGCGCTGCTCACCTACGTCACCGAGCCGACGCCGTACGTCGACCGGGGACTGGTCGCCTTCGGCCGCCGCGAGGGGGCGCACGGGCCGACGCTCGTCTCCAGCCGGCGCTACACCGAGCGGCCCCGGCGCTTCCTCCAGGCCCGCGCCATCTGCCACTTCATCTGCGACAACGACCCCGACTTCCTCATCGTCGCCGCGCACACCCACCGCCAGCACCTGGCCCGCGGCTTCGCCCTCGAACTGCTCGCGCCCGCCCGTGGCGTCGCCGAGCTGCTGGGCCGGCCGGACGGACTCGTCACGGCGGAGGACGTCGAGCAGATCTCGGAGGACTACGGCGCCGGCACCATCGTGGTGGAACACCAGCTGGACAACCAGGTACTGGCCCAGGACTTCCCCTTCACACCGGTGGAACCGACCGTGGTGCGCGCCGTACCCCGCTATCCGCTGGGGACGGTTCGATGAGCGGCGCGACGGACGAGGTCTTCCCCTATCCCGCGGGCCCCGGCGGCACCGTGCCGCCGCAGTACGCACGGCTGCTCGCCCAGGAGCCGGTCTCCCGGGTCCGGCTCGCCGACGAGACCGCCATCTGGCTCGTCACCCGGGACGCCGACGTACGGACGGTCCTGACCGACCCCGTGTTCAGCCGGGCCGGGGCCGCCGCCCTGCCGGGGACCGGCTTCGGGCGGGGCCAGGGCACCGGGATCGTGGACCTCGACCCGCCCCGGCACACGGCCTTCCGCACCCCGGTCGCCGCCGCTTTCTCGGCCGGGCGCGCGGCCCGCTGGCGGCCCCGCGTCGAAGAGATCGCCAAGCAGCTGGCCGAGTCCCTCCGGGACGGCCCGGGTCCCGTCGACCTGGTGGCCTCCTACACCGCTCCCTTCGCCGGCCGGGTCGTCTGCGAGCTGCTGGGGTTCGACGGCGACCGGTGGCCGGAGATCACCGGCGACGTCCAGACCCTGCTGCTGTCCGGCGGCGCCGACGGACCGGAGCAGGACGCGAGCCGGGCCCGTCTGGCGACGGCGTTCACCGGCCTCCTCGACGAGCGCCGGGCGCGCGAAGGCGACGGCGACGACGTGGCGGGTGTGCTGCTCGGCCTTGACGAACCGGACGCCGAGGGCGGGAAACTGACCGACCAGGAGCGGGTCCTCCTGCTCCACGGGCTGGTCATCTCCGGTTTCATCGGAGTGCGGGACCTGCTCGCCCGCCACCTGTACGCCGTGCTGGCCGACCCCGGCATCCGGGACCGGCTGGTGCGGCGGCCGGAGCTGATCCCGGGCGCCGTGGCCGAACTGCTGCGGTTCTACCCGTCCAGCAACGACGGTCTGCTGCGGACGGCGACCGAGGACGTCGAGCTCTCCGGGGTGCGCATCCCGGCCGGGGCGGCGGTGCTGCCCCTCGTCTCGGCCGCTTGTCGGGATCCGCGCGTCCTCGACAAGCCCGACGAACTCGACGTCGAGCGGCCGAGGACGCCCACGCTCGCCTTCGGCGCCGGACCCCACCGGTGCCCCGCCACCGACCTGGTCCTGATCCAGCACGCCGCCGGCATCGGCGGGTTGCTCGCCGCCCACCCCCGCGTCGGCCTCGCGGTGGAGCCCGGCGATGTGACGCACACGTCCGAGCTGCTGCCGCTCGGGGTCGCCGCACTCCCGGTACGGCTCGGCACAGCCCCGTGACCGGGCAGGCCGCGCCCGTGTCGCTGTGGTGCGTCCGCACCGCCCGGGCCCCGGACCGGACGGTGCGCACCGCCCGGCTGCTGCTGCCGGCGGCCGAGCGGGCGCGGATGGCACAGCTCAGGTCCCCGGCGGACAAGGACGCGTTCGCCCTCGGCCAGGCCGTGCTGCGCCGGTGCCTGGGCGACCTCACCGGCGAGGCCCCCCGGGCCCTGCGGTTCACCCGGCAGGAGAACGGGAAGCCCGAGCTGGCCGGAGCCGCGCGGGCCTCGGGCCTGGCCTTCAACCTCTCGCACACGGCGGGGCTCGTCCTGCTCGCGGTGACCGGGGGCGGACCGGTCGGCACCGACGTCGAACGGGTACGAAGGGTCGCCGCCGCGCGGATCGCCGCCCGTCACTTCCCCGCCGACGAGGCCGCAGCCGTCGAGGCGCGCGCCGGCCAGGAGGCCTGGGACCTGTTCTTCCGGCTGTGGGTGCGCAAGGAAGCCTGCGTCAAGGCCTGGGGCGGGCGGCTGCGGGAGGGCATGCGGACCCCCGTACGCCTGGAGGACCCCGGTCCGGCGGCCGTGCGCGGCCCGGACGGGCGCGAGTGGCGGGTGTGGGAGCCCGCCGACGTGCCCGCCCCCTACCGGGCCGCTGTCGCCCTGCCCCGGGACACCCGCCCCGGGGCACTGACGGTTCGGCGGACGAGCGTCACCGAACTGCTGGAGGGCCGCCCGGCCGCTCCCTGACCGCACCGGACGCGTGGACCGATCAGACGGAGGAGGAGACAGATGGCAGAGCACTTCCCGAGGTACGTGGACGGTGCCCCCGCCCCGGCCGGGGACGGCGCGGTCTTCCGCACGTTCGAACCGGCCACCCGCCGGCACCTCGCCGACGTGCCGCGGTGCGGCCCGGCGGACGTCGGGACGGCGGTGGCGGCGGCCCGCCGCGCCTTCGACCACGGCCCCTGGCCGCGCATGGCGCCCGGCGAACGCGCCTCGGTGCTCCGCCGGATCGCCGACCGGATCACCGCCGAGTCCGGCCGCCTCGCCGAACTGGAGGTCCGCGACAACGGCACCACCCTGCGCAAGGCCCTCGGAGCCGACGTGCCGGGGGCCCGCGCGGCGTTCGCCTGGAGCGCCTGGTGGGCCGAGGGACTGCCCGGGCGCCTCGGCCGTCCCGGCGCCGCCGGCGACCGGTCGCCGCACTACTTGCGCTGGCACCCGCTGGGCGTGGTCGCCGCGATCGTGCCCTGGAACCTGCCGCTGCTGCTGGCTGCCTGGCGCATCGCCCCGGCCATCGCCGCGGGCAACACCTGTGTGGTCAAACCGGCGTCGTTCACCTCGGTCACGACCCTGGAACTGGTCCGGCTGATGCACGAGTGCGGTCTGCCGGCGGGTGTCGTCAACGTCGTCACCGGTCCCGGCGGCACCACGGGGGACAGCCTGGTGCAGGCCCCCGGCGTCGACCTGGTGGCGTTCACCGGCTCGGACGCCGTGGGAGAGCGCGTACGTGACAGGGCCGCCGGGAGCGGGGTCGGCACCCGGCTGGACCTCGGCGGCAAGTCACCCAACGTGGTGCTCGCGGACGCCGACCTCGACCTGGCCGCCGCCGGTGCGGCCTGGGGCGGCTTCCTGCACAACGGGCAGGTGTGCATGGCCGGTTCGCGTGCCGTGGTGCACACCGACGTGTACGACGAGTTCGTCGACCGGCTGGCGGAACGGGCCGGCGCCCTGTGCCTCGGCAACCCGCTGGACCCGGACACCGACCTCGGCCCGCTGGTCTCCCGCAACCAGGCCCGCACCGCCCGGCACTTCACCGGACGCGGTCTCGCCGAGGGCGCCCGGCTGGTGTGCGGCGGCCGGATGCCCGAGCCCGGGGAACTGGCCGAGGGGCTGGACCCGGGTGCCTACTTCCTGCCGACCGTGCTCGCGGACGTGTCGCCCGGGGACACCGTGGCGCAGGAGGAGATCTTCGGCCCCGTGCTGTCCGTGCTGCGTGCCCGCGACGACGCCGACGCCGTCCGCATCGCCAACGCCTCCCGGTACGGGCTGAGCGCCGGCGTCTGGTCGGCGGACGCCGGACACGCCCGTACGGTCGCCGAGGCCTTGCGGGCCGAGCGGGTGTGGGTGAACGACTACCGCCTTGTCGACGTCGACCTGCCGCCCGGGGAGAGCGTCCCGGCCGAGACCGCCTGGGACCGGGTGACCAACGAACTCGACGCGTACCGGCGCCGCCAGGTCGTCGTCGACAGCACCGACGGACCGCCCGGCCTCGCCCCCACCCCCTACCACCTGCTCGGTTCCGAACGGCCGCAGACCGCTTCCCTCCCCCGGAGCACCCCGTGAAGATCGGCATCGCGCTGCCCAACACCGTCCCCGGCGCCACCGGCGCACTCCAGGTCCAGTGGGCGGTACGGGCCGAGGAGTGCGGCTTCTCGTCCGTCGCCGCGACCCACCGGCTGTGCTACGCCGGCCACGAACCGCTCGCCGTGCTGGCCGCGGCGGCCGGGGCCACCTCGCGTATCGGGCTGTCCACCAACATCCTCGTCGCCCCCCTGACCACCGCCGCGGTGCTGGCCAAGGAGGCCGCCACCGTCGCCTCCCTCTCCGGGGACCGGCTCACGCTCGGCCTCGGGCCCGGGGTGCGCGCCGACGACTTCCAGGCGGCCGGACGGGACTTCGGGAGTCGGGCCGCCGTGTTCGACTCCCAGCTCGCCGAACTGTCCCGGCTCCGCGCGAAGGGCGACACCGGTGAACTTCCGGGTACTGTCCCGCCGTTGCTCGTCGGCGGGGTGAGCGGGGCCGCCGTACGGCGGACGGTGCGCTGGGCCGACGGATGGACAGCGCCCGGGCTGGAGCCCGAGCGGGTGGCGCCCTGGGCGGAGGAGGTCCGCACCGCGTGGGACCGCGCGGGCCGCGCGGGAGGGCCCCGGCTCGTCGCGCTCTCCCGGTTCTGGCTCGGTGAGGACGTGGCCGAGGAGGCCGCCGTATTCGTCCGGGAATACTTCGGGGTGCTCGGGGACGAAGCCGAATCCTTTGTCGCGAAAACCCCGCGCACACCGGAGGACATCCGGGACCAGGTGGACCGGCTGGCCGCCGCGGGGTTCGACGAGGTCATCTTCCATCCGACCGCGGCACGGATCACGCAGGTGGACCGGCTCGCCGAGGTCCTGCTGTCCTGAATTCCGCCGGGGTCCCCTTCCGTGCATGCCGTCCCGCTGATAAATTCTACATATGTCTGCCAATCTGACGAGCAATAAGCTCAAGGCTGCGCAAGACCTTCAGGAATTCGGCTACTGCCTCCTTGAAAGCCCCGTTTCCGAGTCGGAGTTCACGCAACTCAGAAAACGCCTCCTCGACGTGGCGGAAAAGGAACGGGAAGACGGCAGCGCCTTTCTCTACGACGGCGGAAACCAAAGGGTGTTCAGCCTGCTCAACAAGGGCGAGGAATTCGAACGCAGCGTCCGGGACCCCGTGGTCCTGGAGCTGATGGAGGAGGTGCTGGGCTTCAACTTCCTGTTGTCCAGCACCCACGCGAACATCGCCGGCCCCGGCGGCGCGTCCATGAACATCCACGCGGACCAGACGTTCGCCCGGCCCCCCTGGCCGCCGTACGCGCTCGTCGCCAACAGCATGTGGATGCTGGACGACTTCACCGAGGACAACGGTGCCACCCGGCTGGTCCCGGGCAGCCATCTGCTCTGCCGGCAGCCGGACTACGACCGCGGCGAGGGGGACGCGCGGACGATCGCGGTCCAGGCCCCGGCGGGCAGCGTCATGATCTTCGACGGGCGCCTGTGGCACCAGACCGGCGCGAACGTCACCGACCGGCCCCGGCACGGCATCCTGAACTACTACTGCCGCGGCTACGTGCGGCAGCAGCAGAACTTCTTCGCCGGGCTGAAGCCGGAGGTCGTCGAGCGCTCTGACGAGCGGATGCGGCGGCTGCTGGGTTTCGAGAACTACTTCGCCCTCGGACTCGCAGACGGTCTCGAATGAGTACGGAGGCCATGGACGTCAGCCGGTTCCTCCGGACGCCGGGTCCTGACCCGGTGCTGCGGCTGGTGGTACTGGAACGGGGCAGCGCCCTCGTGCCGGTGCTGCGGCCGGTGCTGCTGCCGGAGGCCGCGGTGCTGTCGGCCACCCCGGGAGAACCGCTCCCGCCCCCGTCCGGGACGGTCGGTGGCCTGCCCTGGGCGCTGCTCGCCTTGGCGGCCGGCGGCCCGGAGGACGAGACCCTGCCGGCCGCCGTGGTCGACGCGGTACGGGCGGCGCAGGCGGCCGGGACACCACCGGCCCGGGTGCTGATCGGCTCGGAGCGGCCGCACCTCACCGGGGACGCGGGGGCACCGTGCGGCGACCCGTTGCCGTGCCCGGTCACCCTCCTGTCGCCCGAGCCGGACGCGCGGGCGGTGGAAGTCTGGCAGCGGCTCTCGCCGGACGGCTTCACCGTCCGCCTGCTCGGACCGGACGCCTGGGCCCCGGACCGGGGCCTGCCGGTCACGGCCCAGCTCATCAAGGAGGAACTGCGCGTCTGGCCGGCGTGACGGTGGGCCGGCCGGCCGGAGAGTCCGGCCGGCCCACCCTCACGCCGTCAGGATCCCGTACAGCTCCTGCGGGCTGCACGTGCGGAGGTCGAGGTCGGGCGGGAGGTCCAGGCCCAGTTCCTCCTCCAGGAGGATGGCCAGTTCGATCATGCGTACGGACTCCACGGAGACCTGGGTGCCCAGGGGGACGTCCGGGGCGAGGTCCGTGTCCTCAAGACCGAGACCCGTCACGACGGCGGTCACGAACTCGGTCATGCTCGGCAGGCCGGTCGATTCGTCGGTCACGGCCGGATTCTCCTCTCGCTCGTGAACCGGCGGCACGGTGCCCCCGGGACGGCCGGGTGCGCGCAGCGGGACGTCCTGCACGTAGGGAAGGCCGAGGCGCAGGGCGGTCTCGGCCTTGGTCAGCTCGCCGCCCAGGTATCCGGCGTGGGACGCGTCGGTGATCACCCCGGCCTGCAACAGCCCCAGGAGCATGGACTCCGCCCGGACACCGGTCATCTCGTGCCGGGGGTTCAGGGCGTTGTCGTAGTGCCGCAGGACGATGCGCCGGGCACGCCGGTCCAGACTGATGACCACGAAGCCTTCCAGTACCTGGCTGAGCCCGACGCGTCTGCCGCCCGCCCGCAGCCGGCGGAAGCGCGGCGCGGGGCCGTCCGCCCCGTCCGCGCGGGCCCGGCCGCTCGGGGCCGGTGGTGGTGGTGCGGCGCGGATGCGTCCCCGGAGCTGCCGCACGATCTCGCCGAGCACCGCCGAATCGCCCTCCCCGCGCGCGTCCACGACCTCGAGCCGGGACCGGAGCCGCTCGACCTCGTGCAGCGGGACGGAACGGAGCAGCGGCAGGTGGCCCGCCGCTCCGACGATCCTCCGAAGCTCGGGGTCGACCCCGTGCCGGAACAGGGCGAGCAGGCTCTGTCCGGCGAGGAAGCGCGGCGAGTCCCGGCCGCAGACGACCAGCCCTCGGATCGCGGGCCGGCGGGCGAGGGTGCGCACCAGCTCCTCGATCCCGAGGTTGGCCGTCATCAGCGTGCCCGCCAGCGCCACGCCGGGCAGCATGGAGAGGGGTTCCACCAGGTCCCGGCTGCTCAGGGTGCAGACCGCGACCTCGCCCCTTCCGGGGCCGTTCACCATGTGGCGCCCGAGCCTTCGCCGGTGTAGTTGCGCGCGAGGCCGCCCGGACGTACCGGCGGCAGCGTGGAGCTGATCTCGGTCACCCGGGCCCCGAGCCGGGTGAGCCGCTTGCCCACCCGCAGCTGCTCCGAGCGCAGTTGGCCGAGGCGGTCGCGGAAGTACTGCTCGACCTCCACGATCTGGCGTTCCTGCTTGTCGGAGTCCAGCGAGTCGTTCAGCACCGCGTCGAGGTTCGCCATGAAGAAGGCGTAGTTGAACTGCCCCATCTCCTGGCGGACGGCGTGCACGTACTCCTTGAACGCCTCCATCACCTCGTCCACGCCGGGCAGCTCCCGGAAGCGGCGCTGCAGCCGGGAGATGAAGGTCTGCATGACCACGTTGTACGTCTCGAACTCGAAGACCGCGGACTGCTCCGTGATGACCCCGCGCCGGTGGTAGTCCTCGTTGTTGTAGAGCCGGGCGAAGTGCTTGGCCAGCAGCCCGACCTTCTCGTCCGCGAAGGAGTAGCCGTACGGGTCGAGGCTGTCGCGGTAGCTGCGGTCGAGCAGGCCGTCGGAGTCCAGACGGCTCACGATGGCCGTCCCCGGGTAGATCTCCAGCCGCTCGGTCATCCGGCGCAGGTTGTGCCCGGCGTTGTCCCGGAGGAACCGGGCGTTGGCCGTCAGGGAGTCCACGGTGGTGTACGGATGGAACGGGATGAAGCCCATCGCCAGGTAGATGCCGTGCTCGCGCAGCATGCGGATGATGGTGACGTTGTCCTCGACGGTGGCGCGCTTCTCCCACAGCAGGAGTTCCTCGGCCGTGCCCGCCTCGATGCCGACGTTCACCTTCTCCAGTCCGGAGGCGGTGAGCAGGTCGAGCAGCGCGTGGTCCTCCGGTGTGTCGTGCCAGTTCTCGGCCCGCATGCAGACGTTGTAGTAGATGTCCAGGCCCCGGTCGAGGATGCCCTGGGCGATGGCGGCGGCCCTCTTCTTGCCGACCCGGCCGCCGTCGGGGTCCTCGAAGGTGGAGTCGACGAAGTCGAAGGTGCGGAAGTTGTGCCGCTCGACGATCTGCGCGATCTCCTCGACGATCTGCTCGGGCCCGCGCCCGCGCCACGCCTTGCCGGCCTGCACCCGGTTCTTCAGATGGGGCGCCGAGCAGAAGGCGCAGTTGGCGACGCAGCCTCGACTGGTGCTGACCCGTATGTACTCCAGCTTGTCCCCGTGCTGGCTGAGCTGGTCCCGGGCCGGGAACGGCAGTACCTCCAGGTCGTGGATGAGGGGCCGGGCCGGATTCTGGCGGATGCCGCCCTCCTCGTCCCGGTAGCAGATGCCGGGGCAGTCGGTCAGCGGCTCCTTCAGGTACAGCCGCTGGGCGAGGTCGAGGACGGTGGGCTCGCCCTCGCCGACGGCGACGATGTCCGCGTACGGGTTGTTGAGCAGCACGTCCCGGCCGGCGAACGTACCGGCCGGGCCGCCGCAGGCGATCGGGGTGTCCGGCAGGGCCTCGCGCAGCTGGCGGCACAGGTTGACGCAGCTGGTCACGTTGAGGCTCATCAGCGTGAAGCACACCAGGTCCGGCTGGTACTCCCGCAGATGGTCGACGACCGCCGCGTGGTGCTCGTCGCCGTGCTCCACCTCCCGGATCTCGGCGGAGAAGCCGACGTGCCGCAGGGCGCTGACCATGTAGGCGACGCCCAGGTGCTCCGGCGACATCACGAGGTCGCCGTCCAGCAGGATGAGGAAGCTGACCTTGAACGAGGCCGGATCGGTGATGCGGGGGTCGAGGGAGAGCTCGAACTCTCCCGGCTTCCGGCGGGGGCTGCGCGTTTCGAGGGTGACGTCCTGAATCATCGGCTCTCCAGGGAGGCGGGGTCCGGGCGCTCAGGCCGGCTCGTCGGCGGGCTCGCCCTTCGGCATCCGGCTGTTGACGTACTCGGCGAGCAGGTCGAGGTCGTCGATCAGCTTGATCGAGAGGTCCTCGTCGGCGATCTCCACGCCGAACTCGCTCTCGACCCAGATCAGGAACTCGATGGTGTTGATCGAATCCAGCCCCAGCGACTGCACGAGCCCCTTGTCCGGGACCTCGGACGCTTCTATGGGCAGTTCGAGCGACTCGACGAGCACCTTGCGCAGCCGGACCTTCGTCTCCTCTGACGCCATGTCGCGCATCCCTTCGTGTCGGTGATCGGTCACAGGTAGCCCATCTCCCGCAGCCGGCTACTGGTGTAGTCGTCCTCGCCGGGGCCCTCGGCCACGTTCGCCGGGCCGGGTGCGGACGCGGCGGTGCCGGGCAGGACCAGGTGCCGGAGCGGTCCGGGGACGGGTACGTCCTCGGTGAAAATCTCGGTGCGCGGGCGGCCGTCCACGTCCGACGGCCAGGCGGCCCCGAGGTCCGTCAAAAGCGTCGGCATCGCGTCGGCCAGCGGGATCGTGCCGGGCCGCCGACCCGGTCGGACCCGCGGCGAGCGCTGCGCCCAGATGCCCTCGTGCCGGTGGAGTCCGGTCTGGGCGCTGGGAGTCCACAGCGTGCCGGTCAGCGAGGTGACCGGCAGCACGGACTCGTCCGCCGGGACCAGCAGCAGGTCGGGGGCGCGCTCGGCGTTGCCGCCCGGGTACGCCTCCTGCCGGGGCAGGACCGCCCGGAACACCGGCTCTCCGGTGGGGCCCTTCACCCCGCCGAGCAGCTCGGTCACCTCCGCCGTGACCCGGTCCCGGTCCCGGGGGGCGACCGTACCCCGTGTCTGCCTGGCCCTCAGGTTGAGATTGAGGCCGTAGGAGCCGGGGACCGGCATGTAGACGGCGGTCCGGGCGAAGTCCACCCGCCGCCCGCCGTCGGCGAACCAGCTCGCGGTGCCCTCGGCGGGTCCGTCACCGGGCTCGGTGGCGAGCAGGCCCGCCTCCTCCAGTACCTGGTGCACGGAGAAGGCGTACCGGCCGCGGCCCAGGCCGTGGTCGGAGACGAGTGTCACCACGGTGTCCTCGTCCACCATGTCCAGCAGCTCGCCCACGGCGTCGTCCAGCGCCCGGTGGACCCGGGTGAGGGCCCGTTCCCAGCCGCTGTCCGCGGGGGCGCCCTCGTGCCGGGGATGCGCCGCGTCCTCGTAGTGCCAGTAGTGGTGCCCCACCCGGTCGGCCTCGGTGAGGACGACCATGACGACGTCCGTGGGCCGGGTGGTCATCAGATGCCGGACGGACCGGATCCGGGCCTCGACATTGCGCTCGGCCTGGTCCAGATAGCCCATGTCGCCGTGGAACATCGTGGCGAGGTCGGACTGGAAGTGCGCTCTGGCCGTGGCGAGTTCGCGGAGCAGCGAGTCGGGGCGGCAGTGCCGCAGGGTGCGCTCCAACGGCCAGGTGATCTGGTAGCCGGGCAGGTCGGCCGGCGGGTGGGACATCGGGATGTTGACCAGCCCGAGGGTGTACGACTGGGCCGCCAGCCAGTCCCAGGCCGAGGACCGGCCAAGGTCGCCGGCCTGGGTGATCCGGGCGCCGTATCCGGGGTCCTGGGTGTCGTAGAACTGGTAGATGCCGTGGTTGCCGGGGTCCGCCGCACTGACGAAGGTGGACCAGCCGGGAGCGGTGTGGGCCGGCCAGGTGCAGGTGGTCCTGCTGCTGGCCGAGGCGGTCAGGAGACGTTCGATGTGGGGGAGCAGTCCGCGCTCCACCAGGGGGTCGATGAGATCGAACGTGCCGCCGTCGATTCCGATGACGAGGGCGAGCGGGGAGGGTGGCACGGGATTTCCTCCAGCTGTGGCGCTGGGTGATTGGACTTGACCGTAACACTGAAGCAATCCGTCATTATGTGAAAGGCCTCGCTCGGGGAACCTTGACCGAAAATCGAGGATCGGACGGCCTCGCGCACTGATCGGCTCGTGCTCCGTCATTCGGTTCTGTTCCACCACAGACGTGCGTGGCGAGCTCCGCCAGGACATCCCGGAACCCGGATCAACAGCCGTCCCGTTGTGACCAAAACGAATCGCCCGGCATGATCGGACCGGCGTCCGCGCGTGCTTTCCCGACCAGGTGGCCTTTCCGAAATCAGGTCTTGCCCGGTTGACTTCTCCGGCGTCATCGGTGGAGCCTTCCAAGGGGGCCATTCACGGATGGTCTGGTCCGGTGCCCTCCCGTCTCTGCTCCCGTTCACGCCGGTTTCCGCAGCGCACCCGCGTGATTTCCCGCGCTCCGAAGCGCACCGGGACGTTGCCGAGCGATGCCGATTCCCTGTCGGCGGAAAGGCCATGCATGTCCCCGCCCGTGCCATCCCCTCCGATCACCCTGGCCGTGGTGGTCCCCACTCGGGGCGACCACAGGCGGCTGCGCGTCACGCTCGCCTGTCTCGCAGCCCAGACCGACGCTCCGCCCCACGAGGTGATCGTGGTCGACGACAACGAGTCCGACGGCCGCGCGGCACTCGCCGGGATCCTGGCCGACGTACGCGACCTGTTGCCCCTGCGCTCGGTGCCCGGCCCCGGACGGGGCCGGGCGGCCGTCCGCAACGCCGGTGCGGAGGCGGCCGATGCCGCGTGGGTGGTCTTCCTCGACGCCGACGTCGTCGTCGGCCCCCGCTTCCTGCGGGCATACGCCGATGCCGTCCGCCCCGGCGTCTTCCTCCACGGCCGCATGCGCGAACTCGCCACGGCCGAAAGGCTGCTGACCACGCTGGAGGGCGCAGGGCCGGCCGAGATCCAGCGGATCGCCGCCGAACTGACCGCGGCCCCGGCGGACGCCCGCAGCCGGGATCCGCTGCGGCGCACCATGGCGAACGCCCTGGAACGCGCCGTCGAGGCGATGGAGGCGGGAACGCTGCCCGACGTCGCCGGCTGGCTCGGCTTCGTCGGCGCCAACTCGGCGGTGGAAAAGGAGACCTGGCGCTCCGTCGGCGGCTTCGACGAGGGGTTCGGGCGCGACTGGGGCTGCGAGGACATCGAGTTCGGAGTGCGGCTGCACACCGCGGGGCTGCGGCGCGTCCTGGTGCCCGAGGCGTACGGCATCCACCTCAGCCACGCCAGGCCGGGCCGCTGGCACCAGCACGGACGGAACATGGAGCGGTTCGCGCTGCTGCATCCCCTGCCCGCCGTGCGCGCGCTGACCGCCCTGCTCGGCCCCGACGGGACCCCCGAGCGCTATGTGGCCGCCGTCCGGGCCGGGGCGGCCCTGACCCGGCCGACCGGTACCTGATGAGCACGCGACGGACGGCCCGCGCCCACGTGGTGGTCTCCCCGCACCCGGACGACGCGGTGTGGTCCCTCGGCGGCCGGCTCGCCCGGTGGGTCTCGCGAGGGGCACCGGTCACAGTGGTCACGGTCTTCGACGGCCCGTCCGCGCCCGGCACGTCCGACGGCTGGCGGCAGGTCGCCCACCCCGCGGTCCGTCGCCGTGAGGACCGTGCCGCGCTCGGCGAACTCGGTGTCGGACACATCTCGCTCGGCTTCACCGACGCCGCGCTGCGCACCACGGACGGCCGCCACCGCTACCGCTCGGCGCCCCGGGTCTTCGCCGCCCCCCACCCGGACGACGGCGATCTGCCCCGTGCGATCCGGGACGCCCTTCGCCCGCTGTGCCCGTCCGGCGCCCGGGTGCACGGTCCGCTGGCCGCCGGCCGGCACGTCGACCACGTGGTGTCCCGGGCCGCCGTGGAGCAGCTGGCCGCGCCCGGGACCGCCTGGTACGAGGACTTCCCCTACCCGCTGCGCGGACGGGACCACGACGGGCTCGCCGTCCGCCGCTCGCCCCTCACCGATACCGAGGTCGAACGCTGGCTGGCCGCGGCCCTGCGCTACACCAGCCAGGCCGAGGCACTGTTCGGCGGCGCGGACGGACTGCGCCGGGCCCTCCTCGCCCGGGTCCGTACCCATGGAGCCGAGGCGGGAACTCCGTATGCCGACCGGTACTGGCTGCGTGCCGATCCGGACGTCCCCTAGCAGCGCAGCCCCCACCGGTCCGGGTGCTCCCGGCCCCGCGTACGACCACGCGCCATGTGTGCCCCGTCGGACGACCGTGAAAGGACCCGCAGATGTCTCCCCTCGGCCCGCTCCCGCTGATCGGCAACGATCTGGTCATCAACGAGGACTCCTGCAACCTCGGTTGCACCTACTGCCTCACCGGGCAGAGCAACCTCAAGGAGGGCCACTCCCTCAAGCTCATCTTCGACCCGCCCAAGCGCGACGACTACTCCCCTGCCTCGGGACTGGGCCAGCGCATCAACACCGTCGCCGACCGGCTCGGCGAGCGGTTCGACCTGCCGCTGCTGAAGGTCACCGGCGGCGAAATCTTCCTGGTCCGCGGCATCATGGACTTCCTGGAGGAACAGTCCTCCCGGTACGAGGTCCTCGTCATCCAGACCAACGGCGTGCTCGTCACCGAGGAACACCTCGCGCGCATGCGGTCCTGGGGGAACGTCGTCCTCCAGGTCTCCCTGGACAGCCACCTCTACCAGGGCAACAGCTACCGCGTGCAGTCGGAGTCGCTGCACACCAAGGTCGTCCGGGCCGTCAGCCGGATCCTCGACTCCGGCCTGCCGGTGGAGATCTACGGCGTCCTCAACGACCGCAGCGTCGGCGAGCTCTCCGACTTCGCCGGCTGGCTCGCCGCCTTCGACGCCCCGCCCACCTTCTTCCCCTTCCCGGTCCGCGGCCCGGACGTCGAGGAGTTCGCGGTCCGGCGCGACCAGATCGTCCACATCGAGGAACTCACCGCGCGGTACGAGGAGTTCAGCAGCGTGCTGCCGCCGCGCGCCTACTTCGACCGGCTGCTCAGCTTCTACCACGTCGGCAAGCGCACCTTCCGCTGCCACCTGCCCCGACTGGTCGTCTCCAGCTTCAGCGACGGCGTCGTCACCCCCTGCCCCAACATCTGGTTCTCCGACATGGGCAACGTCCTCGGCGACGAGTCCGAGAACCTCCTGGACCGGCTCGGCAGCAGCGGCCTCTACCAGGCCCTCCTCGCGCCCAAGCCGCGGCTGAACGCCTGCCACGGCTGCTTCACCCCCTGGGACACGCTCTCCATGTACTTCGAGGACGAGATCACCCTCGACGAACTGTGCGCCGCCCCCACCTACGCACCGCCCCGGATCCGCGGCATGATCGAACGCGCCAAGGCCGACTACCTGGCGAGCGGCGATGCCTGAGGACTGCGTGCGTGCCCCGGGCGGGCTTCCGGACACCCTCCTGGACGCCGTCGGGCGGCTGGCCCCGGACACCGGGATCCTGCCCGGCCGCACCGCGGCCGAGCTGTCGGCCGAGGCGCACCGGATCGCCGACGCCCTCAAGGACCAGCGCCCCGAGGGCGAGGCGGTGGTGCTCCGGCTGCCCAACGGGCCCGACTGGGTCGCACACTTCCTGGGCCTGCTCGCCGCGGGTGCCCGGCCGCTGCCCGTGGCGCCCGACACCCCGGACGCCGAGGTACGCAGACTGCTGGGGCAGGCCGGCGGCGGCCGGATCCTGACACCCGCCGCCAGGCCCGGCGGCCCGCTCCTGCTCGACGGCACCCCGGGCACTCCCGCGAGCGACGGCCCCGGCGTCCTGCTGCCGACCTCGGGCTCCACGGGCGCCCCGCAACTGGTCTGGCGCCCCGAGGCCGGCTGGCTGTCCGAGGCCCGCCGCTACCGCGACGGCGTCGGCCTCACCACCGACGACGTCCTGCTGCTGCCCATACCGCTCTCGCACGCCTACGCCCTCGGCTGGTTGTGCGGCGCGCTGCTGACCGGGGCCGCCATCAGGCCCGTACCGCCCACCGCACTCGGCGAGGCCGCCCGCGAACTCGCCGCCGGGGCCACCGTCATCGCCCTGGTGCCCACCACCGCGCGGCTGCTGGCCACCCGGCAGCGGCTGCGTGCCCGCCGTGCCGGACCCGGAGCGGCCCCGCCCGCACCCCGGCTGAGGATCGCCATGGCGGGCTCGGGACCGGTGGACGGCCCGCTCGACGCGCTGTTCGGCGAGGCCTACGGGGTGGGGCTCGCCCGCAACTACGGATCCACCGAACTCGGCGCGGTCCTCTCCGGCCCGGCCGGGCTCCCTCCGCTGTGCGCGGGCTCCCCGCTGCCCGGGGTCGGCATCCGCCTCCTGGACCGCACCACCCACGCGGAGACGGCGGACGGCCCCGGAATCCTCCAGATCCGCACCGACGCGCTGCCCGACTGGCACGACACCGGCGACCTGGCCGTGCGCGAGCACGGCCACCTGCGCGTCCTCGGCCGCGAGGGCGCCGCCGTCCGGCGAGGCGCCCGCTGGGTGGCACCGCTGGAGATCGAGTCGGTGCTGCGCGCCCACGCCGGCGTGCGGGACGTACGGGTCACCGCCCGGCACCGGTCCCATGACGGCGAGGACGGACTCGTCGCCGAAGTCGTCGCCGACGACGGAACCGGTACGGACGAGTTGCGCGCCCACGCGGCCCGGCACCTCGCCCCCCACAAGGTCCCCGACACCTTCGTGCTGCGCACCGCCCTGCCGAAGACCGCCGTCGGCAAGGCCGCCGCCCCGGCCCGCTACCGCCTCACCCCGCGCGCACTGCGGGCCGCCCGCGCCTACAAGGCGTCCGAGCTGCTCTTCGCGCTCCACGACCTCGGCGCCCTGACCGCTCTGGCCGAGGGTGCGGAACTGGCCGACATCAGCGCGGAGATCGGCTGCGACACCCGTGCGCTGGAGCTGCTGCTGGACACGGCGGCGGCCCTCGGCCTGGTCTCGACCGGGCCGGAGCCCGGCGGTCCCCCGGTTGCCGTCGACGAACTCGCCGCCTTCGTGGAGCTGGAGAAGCGGCTCTCCCGCGACCTGGTGAGCCGGGAGGCGCTGGCCGCCGTGGCGCGTACCGGCGTACGGCACCGACCGTTCGAGCAGCGGTCGCACGACGCCGAGCTGGTGCGGCTGTACCAGGGCGCCATGGGCGGCCCTTCCGCCCGCGCCCGCTGCGCCCTCGGGCTGCGGCTGCTCCGGCCGCGCCCCGGCACCCGGCTGGTGGAGATCACCGCCGGACCCGGCCGGTACCTGGAGCGGGTCCTCGCCGCCGACCCCACCGCCACCGGCCATCTGTGGCAGACCGGCCGGCTCGCGGGTCCGGTGGGCGAACCGGTGCGCGCGGCCGTCGCCGCGGGCCGGATCACCACCGGACCGGAGCTGCCGTCCGGCGACGCCGACGCCTGTGTCGTCGCCAACAGCATCCACGATCCCACCGGCGGAGCCCGCCTCGCGCCACTGCTGCGGACCCTGAAGCCCGGGGGCCGACTGCTGGTCGACGACCTGTTCCTGCCCTCCGGCACCCCGGACGGCGAGCCGGGCGACGGCGCCGAGCTGGCGCTGGACTGGCTCACGCACGGCGGTACCCACTGGCCCACTCTCGCGGCGCTCACCGCCGGTCTGACCGAGGCGGGCGCGGACCTCGTCCGTGACCTGCCCTTCGAAGGCTCCCCCTGCCATCTCGTCCTAGCCAAGGAGGCCGACTGATGGGCGAATCCCTCGTCCGTATCGCCGAAACCATGGGCCAGCGCGACCGCGTCGTCGTGGTCTCCGGAGCGTCCGGGACCATCGGCGGCGCCTGCGCCCGCCAGCTGGCCGAACTCGGTGCCGACGTGGTCGCCGGATACCACAGCGGCGAGGACCGGATAAGCAAGCTGGCCGCCCAGGTCGAAGAGGCCGGCGGCACACTCCTCCCCGTCCGGGCCGACCTGTCGGCGCCGGACGGCCCGGCCCGGCTCGTCTCGGCCGCACTCGACCGGTTCGGCCGGATCGACGGTCTGGTCGCCGCGGCCGGCCTGCGCACCCGGCGTCTCGCCATGGCCACCGACGCCGACACCCTCACCGAACTGGTCGACGTCAACCTGGCCGGCTCGGTCAACCTCGCCAAGGCCTGCCTGAAGCCGATGATGCGGGCCCGGTACGGCCGCATCGTGCTGTTCGGCTCCCGGGCCGGCACCAGCGGCCTGCCCGGCCACAGCGCGTACGCGGCGACCAAGGGCGCCCTGCAGCCGTGGGCCGCCTCGCTGGCCGGAGAGGTCGGCAAACACGGCATCACGGTGAACGTGGTGGCACCGGGCGCCATCCGGGCCGAGGTCATGGACTTCTCGCCCGAGGAACGCGACCTCGTACTGAAGTTCATCGGCGCCGGACGGCTCGGCGAACCGGAGGAGGTCGCCGCGGCGGTCTCGTTCCTGCTCTCCCCCGCGGCCTCGTACGTGAACGGCAACACGCTGGTCGTGGACGGCGGTGCACGCTTCTGATGTCCGGCGCGGCCTACACATCCCCCCGCCCCGGCGCGGTCACCACGCCTGCGCGGCCCCTGCGCACGGCCGTCCTCGGCGCGGGCTGGGTCTCCCGCACGATCTGGGTGCCCCTGCTTGAGGCACACCCCGCGTTCGAGGTGACGGCGCTCGTGGACGCCGACCCGGCCGCCGCCCGAGCTCTGGCGCCGCCCGGACGCGAGGTCTTCGTCGGCGCGAGCCCGGACGAACTCGCCGGTCTGCCCCTGGACCTCGCGGTCGTCGCCCTGCCCAACGACCTCCATGTGCCCGTGGCCCGCACCCTGCTCGCCCGCGGCGTCCCGGTGTACGTGGAGAAACCGGTCTGCCGCACCGCCGCCGAGGCCCGTGACCTGGCCGAGGCCGCCGCCCGGAGCGGCGCGGGCGTGTACGCGGGCAGCGCGGCCCGCCACCGCGCCGACGTACGGGCCCTCGCCGAACTGCTGCCCTCACTCGGCGATCTGCGCGCGCTGGGCCTCGACTGGACCAGGGCATCCGGGATCCCGCAGCGCGACGGCTGGTTCACCGATCGCCGGCTGGCCGGTGGCGGCGCCCTGCTCGACCTCGGCTGGCACCTGCTGGACGTCGGTCTCGACCTGCTCGGTCGGCCCGGGGTGACGGCCGCCCTGGGCGCCGTCTCCGGCGACTGGCTCGGGGACTCCGGCGCCACCGCCGACTGGAGCCGCCGCGGTCGCGAGGGCGCCGCCCCCACCCGCACGGCGGCCGACCTGGTGGAGGACAGCGCGCGCGGATTCCTGCTCACCGACACCGGCGTCGCCGTCTCCGTCGAGGCGCGCTGGGCCTCGCACCAGGCGGTGGACAGCACCACGCTCACCGTCGAGGGCACCAAGGGCGTCGCTGTTCTGCGCGGCACCTTCGGCTTCAGCCCGCACCGCGTCCCGCGCTCCTCGCTGACCGTGCTGCGGCGCGGCGAGCGCACCGAGGTACCGCTGCCCGACGAACCCGTCGGCATCGAGTACGAACGCCTCGTCGAGCACCTGGCCCGGCGGCTCACCGGCGCCGGGGCGGCGACCGGCGCGGACGGCGGCTCGCTCGCCGAGATCGACGTCATCGCCTCCTGCGTCGACCGGATCTACGGGGCGGCCGCCGGCCCCGCCCCTTCCCCGGAACCCGTCCGCTCCCAGACCCGGAGTGCCCCATGAAATTCGCGTACTTCACCCATGTGTGGGGACGAGAGAACCTCACCGTCCGCCAGCGGTACGAGGAACTGTGGCAGGAGGTCGAGGCGGCGGACCGGCTCGGCTTCGACTACGCCTTCTCGGTCGAGCACCACTGCACCCCCGAGGAGAGCTGGATGTCCTCGCCCGCGGTGTTCTGCACCGGAGCGGCGCTGCGCACCGAGCGCATCCGCGTCGGCCCGATGGGGTGGGTGCCGCCGCTGCACCACCCGCTGCACATCGTGGAGGAAGCCGCCACGCTCGACCAGCTCCTCGGCGGCCGACTGGAGGTGGGTCTCGCCTCCGGGGTCAGCGACCAGCCGTTCAAGCCCTTCGGCGCCGATTTCGCCGGCCGCAAGGAACGCACCCGGGAGTGCGCCGACCTGCTGCGCACCGCGTTCACGAGCAAGGGCACCTTCGACTTCGACGGTCCCGTGCACCAGCTGCGCGACGTCACCCTGTCGTTCGGCGCCGCGCAGCACCCCCACCCGCCGGTGTGGATCCCCACCACTGACCGCGCGACCCTGCGCCACCTCGCGAAGACCGGTGGCCACACCTGCTCGACCATGATCGTGCCGCGGGCGGCCATGGGCGTCGTCTACCGCCACTACGTCGACTGGTGGCGCAAGGAGGGCCAGCCGGGCGTGCCGAACATCGGCTACTGGAGCCTCGTACACGTGGCGGAGACGGATGCCGAGGCCGAGGCGCGGGCGGCGGAGCAGGCGACCCGCACGTTCGTCGAGACCCTGCGCTACGGCTCGGTGCGCCGCTCCGCCGACCGGCCCGCCCCGGCCAGCGGCCTGAACACCGCCGACATCCTCGCGGGCTGCCACGACTTCCGGTTCCTCATGGACCACAACCTGATCTTCGTCGGATCACCGCGCACCGTCGCCGACCGCATCGCGGCGGCCGCTCGCGAAGGCCACTTCAACACCCTCTTCGGCGAGTTCGTCTTCGGTGACATCACCGGTGACGAGGCGATCGGCTCCATGGAGCTGTTCGCCCGGGACGTCGTCCCGCAGTTGGCCGCGTTCTCCCCGTACCAGCCGCTCGAGACGGCCGAGCCCACCGTCACCGTCTCCTGAACCCCAGGGATCCAGCCTTGAGTTCCATGACCGAACGCGACGCCGTCCTGATCGGATTCGCCGAGGGCGGCACCGCCGCCCGCCAGGCACTCGGCCGGCGCCTCGCCGACGCCGTCGCGCGGCGCGGCGCCCGCGCGACCGTGCTGACCGGCCCGGCGGTGCCCGCCGAACTGCGCGCCGCCCTCGGCCCCGACACCACCGCTCTCGCCGTCGAGCTGGCAGGCGGGCCACGTGGTGCCGAACCCATCACCGTCCCTCCCGGCGAGGCCGATCCACTCGACCGCGTCCTGCGGGAGCTGGAGCGGCACGGGCTGCCACCGGAACCCGCCGCGACCTACAGCCCCGCCGAGGAGGACGAGGTGGCCCGCCGTCTCGAAGCCCTCGGCTACATCGACTGAACCGGAGACGGCCCATGGTGGCACCCGTCAAGAGCGAGCCGCGCGAGCGGCGGCTCCCCGAGCCGGAGCGGATCGACGACCTCGTGCGGCGCCTGCGCCAGGTGCCCGACCGGCAGCGCCGCTTCTCGGTCACGCCGACCCAGGCCCGCCGCGTGCACGGCATCCGCCCCGAGCTGCTGGCCGCGCTCACCGCCGCGGGCGTCCCGCACCTCGGCGCCGGCGACGCACGGCTCTACGACGCCTACGACCTCGGCAACGCGGCCCTGCACCTGGGCCGGCTCTCGGTGCAGAGCCGCTCCATGCGCTCGTGGGCCAAGGCCTGGCAGACCGCACTCGACCAAGCGCCGGTCCACCGCGTGGAGGTGGTCTCCGCCTGCCCTGCCCCCGGCCACCCCGGCACGTGCCGGTACGGGGTACTGCTCGGCGGCCGGCGGCGCCAGGTCGAGGGACCCGCGGCAGAGGCCCGTCTGGGCGAGCTGCACCCGGTCCCCGCCACCCGAGACTGGCCGGAATTCCCGTTAGCTCTCCGGGAGTTGCTCCAGGAGGTGGAGGGTGTCGGGTTCTTCCTGCTGCCCGAGGCGGTGCGCTGGGACCCGGAGTTCATGTGGCGCACCCGGATGTCCGACTGCGGTGGGGCCGCGGCCTGGCTGGTCCACGAGGGCGGCCGGCGCGGCCTGCGGAGCCGGTTCTCCTTCGGTCTGCTGGTGGCCGCTCCGTACTCCACCCCGCACTGCTGGGCGGAGTTCCTCGTCGACGGGGTCTGGGTGCCGGTCGACCCGCTGCTGACCCGGGCGCTGAACCAGTGGGGAGGACTCGATCCCGGCGACTTCCCGCCCGACCGCACCCCCGGCGCCCTCTTCCACCGCCTCACCGACCGATTCACCAAGGTGGTGAGCCACGACGGCATCTGGGCCCAGGTGTCGCTGCCGACGGACAGGACCGACTGAGCGGACCGGGTACGGCGCCGCGGGACGTTCCCGTACTGCCGCGACCCTTTTCGGCCAACATGTGCCGGTAGCGGGCACGTTGGCCGCGACCGCCGGAGGGACGGCCTAGGCTGGCGGACACCGCCGGAGCGCGGGACTCCGGCGGCCGCGTACGTCCCGGCGCCCGAACTGCGCGAGATGGCGGACCACCCCTACGAGCTCCGAAAACAACAAGGAAAGAGCACACCTCATGGCAGTCCCTCAGCTGTCCCTCTTCGGAATCGTCGTCGACGACATGGCCAAGGCCCTGGCGTTCTACCGCCGCCTCGGGCTGGACATCCCCGCCGATGCCGACTCGCAGCCGCACGTGGAATCCGTGCTGCCCGGCGGGGTGCGGCTCGCCTGGGACACCGTGGAAACGGTCCGCAGCTACGACCCCGACTGGCAGCCGCCCACCGGCAGCCACCGGTTCGCCATCGCCTTCGAGTTCCCCGACGCGCAGGCCGTCGACGCGAAGTACGCCGAACTGGTCGACGCGGGCTACGTGGGCCACATCGCGCCCTGGGACGCCGTCTGGCAGCAGCGCTACGCCCTCGTCCTCGACCCCGACGGCACCGCGATCGACCTGTTCGCACCGCTGGCCGGCTGACACCGCGGGAGCCGGTCCGTGCCGTACCTCGGAATCGACATCGGCGGCACGAAGGTCGCGCTGCTCCTGGAGCGGCCCGACTCCGCGCACCCGGTCCGGCTCCGGTTCTCCTGGCCCCGCGACGGCGGCGCCGACGCCGATCTCGACGCGCTCGCCTCGGCGGTGACCCGGATCGCGGCGGACGCCGGCCTCGACGGGCCCGCCGGCATACGGGCGGCCGGCCTCGCACTGCCGGCCACCGTACGGGAGGGCAGGATCACCGCCTGGCCCTCCCGGCCCAGCTGGATCGCGCTGCGCCTCGACGCGGTGCTGGAACGGGTGCTGCCGGAGGTCCCCGTGGTCTGGGAGGACGACGGAAACCTGGCCGCCCTCGCGGAAGCCGCCCGTACCGGCGTGCCCGACCTGGCCTATCTGGGCCTGGGCACCGGCGTGGGCGGCGGCATCGTCCTCGGTGGGCGGCTGCACACCGGTCCGTACGGCGGCGCCGCCGAGATCGGTCACATGCTGATCGATCCCGGCGGCGCCGCTTGTGTCTGCGGGCGCACCGGCTGTCTCCAGGCCGTGGCCTCCGGTACCGCGACCCTGCTCCGGGCCGCCGCCCTGCGCGGCACCCCGGTGGACGCGGCGGCCTTCCGTACCGGTCTCGCCGAGGACCGCCCCTGGGCCACCGGGCCACTGCGGCAGACAGCGGCGGCCCTGGCGGTCACGGCCGTCAACCTCGGTGAACTCCTCCAGTGCCGCGAGATCCGCGTCGGCGGTGGATTCGGTCACGGAACACCGGGCCTGGTCGGCCGGATCCGGGCGGAGACCCAGCGGCTCACCCGTCCCGGCGTCGTCCCTCCCGTGATCCGCCGCGCCGCCCACGGCGCCGACGCCTCCCTGCACGGAGCCGTCCTGCTGGCCCGTACGGGAGGCACGGCACGGCCGGCCGGCACCCGGGCCGACCGGCCGTCGTCATGACGTGCCCGAGCCTCCCCGGCTCACCCGGGCAGCCGCCCGCCTCCCGGCAGCCCCAGCAGCTCCCGTAGCGCGGGAGCCACGTCGTACAGCGACAGGCCGTCGGCCGGACCCGGGGTGACACCGGGCGAGTCGAGCAGGAAGATGCCGGTGTCGCCGTGGTTGGCGTGGTCGGGGCCGGTGTCGTTCTCGGTGGTGTACAGCCCCTGGCCCATGCCCAGGGTGGCCAGCGCGCGCCAGCGCAGGTTGCCCACGTAGACCAGCAGGTCGGGGGCGATGCCGTTGACCTCGGGGTAGAGCTGTTCGGGGCGCAGGGCCCGGGTGCCCATCGGCTCGCCCCGGTCGTCGGGCAGCCGCTCCAGCGCGCCGGCGATCCGGGCCAGGGTGTCGTCGTACTCCCGCGCGGGCACGATGCCCTCGGGCTCGCGGCCCTCCACGTTGAGGAAGATCCGGCCGTAGTAGCCGCCCTCCGCCCACGCCGTGGTCCGTTTCCAGTCGACGTGCGCCTGGGCCATCGGCGTCGGCCCGTCCGGTTCCTTCGCCAGGACGAGCAACCCCTCCCGCCGCAGCCACTCGTTGATGAACAGCCCTCCGACCATGGGCTGGGCCCCGTGATCGGAGACCACCAGGACGGAGGTGTTCTCCGGCAGACACTCCAGGAACTCGCCGATGTGCCGGTCCAAGGCGCGGTAGTAGTCGCGGAACAGGTTCTCGTAGGGGTTGCCCGGTTCGTGGCGGGGATGCTCCGGGTCGCAGTACTTCCAGAAGCCGTGGTGCAGCCGGTCCGGGCCCATGTCGACGAAGGAGAAGAACTCCCAGTCCTGGCGGGCGGCCAGATGCCGGGCCACCTTGAAGCGCTGCTCGGTGAGGTCGAAGATCTGCTGGGAGACCCGCTCCAGCTCGGGCGAGCGGAAGTTCTCCACGTCGAGCGCGTAGCCGCCGGTCAGCTTCTCCAGCTCGTCGCGCAGCGCGGGCGGCGAGGTGTACTCGGCGCGGGTCGAGGGGGCCAGGAAGCAGGAGACCATCGCGCCGCGGATCGGGGTCGTCGGATAGGTGCCGGGCACGCCCAGGACCACGCTGTCCCGGCCCGCAGCCGTCATCTCGTCCCAGATCCGCGGCGCCTTGATGCTGCGGGAGGTGGCGAAGGCGAGCGGGCCGTAGTCGTGGGCCGCACGGTCCCGGAAGCCGTACACCCCGAGCTCGCCCGGCGTCCGGCCGGACATCATGCACGACCAGGCCGGCATGGTGATGGGCGGGTCGACGCTGCGCATCGGGCCCCACAGCGAGCGCTGCCGCAAGGCACTGAGAACGGGCATGTCCTCGGCGAACCGGTCGAACATGAACTGCGGCGTCGCCGAGTCGAGTCCGATGACGGCCACCCTGCCGGGCTGGGGCATGGTTCCTCCCTCTCTCTGGTGACGGGGGTCGGGGTGGGCTCTCCGGTGGTCAGTCCGGCTCGTCCGCCAGGGGTACGAGCCGGGTGAGGGCCCGGGCGGCGATGCGGTAGCCGAGGGCGCCCATGCCCATGACCACGCCCGAGGCGAGCGGGGCGGTGACGGACGTGTGCCGGAAGCTCTCGCGCGCCCAGACGTTGGTCAGGTGCACCTCGATCCAGGGCGGCGCGAAGTCGGCCAGCGCGTCCCGCAGACCCCAGCCGGCGATCATCAGCGCCCCGGGGTTCACCAGCGCGCCGACCGCGTCGCCGTGCTGTTGGAGCAGATCGATCAACTCGCCTTCGCCGTTCCGCTGTTCGGCGACCAGCTGCCAGCCCCGGGCGGAGATCTCCTCTGCCACATCGACCTCGATCATGGCCGGCGTGGTGGTGCCGTAGATCTCCGGCTGGCGCGTGCCGAGCGTGCCGAGGTTGGGACCGTTGAGCAACAGAACATGGCTCATTCGCGTCCCACCTCACCGGCGCCGAGGACGACGCTGCCGTCGAGCCCCAGCGGCCGGATGCCGATCGAGGCCAGCACGGTCGGAGCCACGTCCACCATGTCGAACGGCTCCGGGGGCGCCCCGGCGGACTCCGGCGGGGCCTGGGCGCCCCGCCGGTAGAACACGGCGTCCTCCCTGGTGTGGGTGCCGGTCAGCGTGTCGGAGCGCAGCAGGGCCGTGCCGTCCCAGCCGCCGCGCAGCTGCACGCCCGGCGCGGGCAGCGCCAGCAGGTCCGCCGACTGGTCCACCAGCGGACCGTCGTACAGCTCCTCGGACCGGTACACCCGCGAGATGAGCAGGGGACCGTCCACCTCGGCACCGACCCGCTCGCCGTCACTGCGCAGCGCGGACAGTTCGGCGGTGATCTCCTCGGCCAGTGCCTCCGCCTCGGAGTCGTTGAGCCCGCCGCCCGCGAACCGCTTCTCGCGGTGCAGGTAGATCCGCGCGGGATCGAGAGCGAAGGCCTGGGTACGGGCGTCGAGGCCGGCGGCGAGCGTGGGCGCGGCGCTCAGCGGGGCCAGGTACCCGGCCTCCCGCAGCCAGGAGTTGACGTAGAACTGCCGGTCGACCGGGCCGAAGCCGTGGTCGCTGACGAGGAACAGCTCGTCGTCGTCCCGGCACAGGTCGACGAGCCGACCGACACAGGAGTCGACCAGCCGGTAGAAGTCCCGTACGGCCCCGTGCAGCGGGTCGGCGGGGTCGGCCACGGCCCGCCACAGGAAGTGGTGCACCCGGTCGGTCTCGGTGATGACCGCCACGCCCAGGTCCCACGGCTCGTGCGTGAGCAGGTGCTCCATGGCGTCGGTGCGCGCCCGCAGGGCCCGCGCCGCCCGCCCGAGGAACCCTTCGGGGTCCTTCGCCACGTCACCGACCTCGACGTCCAGCTCGTAGCCGAAGCCCTCCAGCACGGGAAGCAGCCTGGCCGGCGTGACCGCCTGTTCCATCCGGGGCGCCACGAATCCGGAGACCACGACGCAGTCGGCGACCGGGGCGGGATAGGTGCCGGGGACGTTGAGGCACACCGTACGCCGGCCCGCGGCGGCGGTCAGCGCCCACAGCGGGGGTTGGCGCAGATGCGCCAGGTTGGGGAAGTGCATCCGGTAGCCCGCGTCGGGCATGAGGTCGGTGAATCCGAAGATGCCGTGCTGACCGGGGTTGGTTCCGGTGAGGAAGGTGGCCCAGGAAGTGGAGCTGATCTCCGGCACCGGAGCCCGCAGCTCGGCGCAGTGCCCCTCCGCGAGCAGCCCGCCGACGCGGGGCAGGACGCCTTCCGCGGCCAGCGCGGTCAGCAGGGTGCGTGGCATTCCGTCGATCCCGATGATCAGGGCGCGCTCGGCCATGTCCGCTGTCTCCGTTCGTCAGGCGGTGGGCGTACCGGCGCGGTCCCCGCGTTCGATGGTCAGTTCCAGTGAGTCCGTGAGCAAGGTGCGTAACCGAGCCCTTGTCTCTTCTGTCTCTTCCACGGCGGAGCGTCCTTTCAGCGGAAACGTGAACCGTACGAGCGGCGGTGCGAGGCCGGCGGACAGCGGGAGAGCGGCAGGGGAAGCCCGCGCGGACAGAGCCCTCGGCGCGGACCGCGGACCGGCCCGTAAAGACCGCCGGCCTGCGAGGAAACGCGAACGGGCGGCACGGGAATGTGACTGGGGCACCGTCGGTCTTGTGGGCGGGCCACCACGATATGCGGAATGACCTTTCGGTTGAGGCGTGTGTTCTGGCCATTCCTCCGGCGCGGGCAAGACGGCGGAGAATGCCCGCCCTGGCACGGCGTACGCCGATGTCCCGGCCGGGGACCGGCGGCTTTGGGCTGGCAGAAAAGCAACCGTGCGCCCCGTGGCGGACGCGCCCTCTCCGTCGCGGTGTTGACGCGGTTCGGTGGACCTTGCAGGATTTGGACCGCCGGGCGACCCAGCTCGCCCCCACCGTCTGCCCGTTCTCGTCAGCGCAGCTCGACCGAGGCGTACCGCCCCGGAATCCCTCGTCGGAACGCCGCCCCGAGGCCCGCCTCGTCGCCGCGACCGACGGACCCGCTCTTCGGCCCGCGCTTCGTACTCCGCCGCCGGACAGGCAGCGGCCCAGGGAGTCGTCGCCTTACCGCGCGCCGCACACCGACCGAGACGATGAGAGGCCCGCTCATGGCATCCGCTCCGGCCCAGCCCACCCTCACGTTCCCCGCGTGGCCGCAAGCCGGTGACGAGGAACGCGAAGGTCTGTTACGCGCCTTGGACCAGGAGGGCTGGTGGCGCAACGGGGGCGGCGAAGTCGACAGCTTCGAGCGTGAGTTCGCCGAGCTGCACGGGGCGCCGTACGCCATCGCCACCACCAATGGCACCCACGCCCTGGAACTGGCGCTGTCCGTCCTCGGTGTGGGCCCCGGTGACGAGGTCATCGTGCCCGCCTTCACCTTCATCGCCTCCTCGCTCGCCGTTCAGCGGCTCGGCGCGGTCCCGGTGCCCGCCGACGTCCACCCCGAGACCTACTGCCTCGACATCGATGCCACCGCCCGGCTCGTCACCCCGCGCACCAAGGCCGTCATGCCGGTGCACATGGCGGGTCAGGTCGCGGACCTCGACGCACTGGCGGAGCTCGCCGAGGCGACCGGCGTCGCCGTCCTCCAGGACGCGGCGCACGCGCACGCCGCGCGCTGGCACGGCCGCCGGATGGGCGAGTTCGGTTCGATGGCGGCGTTCAGCTTCCAGAACGGCAAGCTGATGACGGCCGGCGAGGGTGGCGCCCTGCTGCTGCCGGACGAGGAGAGCCACCGGCAGGCGTACCTGCGGCACGGCTGCGGTCGCCCGCCGGGCGACCGCGTCTACGCCCACCTCACCCAGGGGTCCAACTACCGCATGAACGAGTTCTCGGCTGCCGTTCTGCGGGCACAACTGACGCGCCTGGAGGAGCAGATCGCCGTACGCGAGCAGCGCTCCCGCCAACTGGAGGCGGCGCTCGCACGGATCCCCGGTGTGGTGCCGCAGGGCCGGGACGACCGCTGTGACGTGAAGTCGCACTACATGGCCATGGTGCGGCTCCCCGGGGTGACGCCCGGGCGCCGCACCGCCGTGGTGGAGGCGCTGAACGCGCACGGCGTCCCCGCGTTCGTCGGCTTCCCTCCGGTCTACCGCACTGCCGGCTACTGGCAGGGCCCGTACTCCGGCGACGCCGACGAGATCGGCAAGCGCTGCCCGGTGGCCGAGGAGATCGGCGGCGACTGCGTGTGGCTGCACCACCGGGTGCTGCTCGCCGACACGGCCACGGTGGACCGGCTCGCCGAGGTGTTCGCCGAGGTCGTGGCCCGCACTTGAGCCGCCGCACACAGGGGGACGCCCAGTCAGGTCCGGCAGGCAGGGGAGAGCAGATGACGGTTCAGCGTGAGTTCGCCACGGTGGTCTTCGACCTGGACGGGGTGCTCATCGACAGCTTCGCGGTCATGCGCCAGGCCTTCGCCACCGCCTACCGGGAGGTCGTGGGCGAGGGAGAGCCGCCCTTCGACGAGTACCGCACCCATCAAGGACGTTACTTTCCGGACATCATGCGCCTGATGGGCCTGCCCTTGCGGATGGAGCGACCCTTCGTCGAGACCAGCCACCGGCTCATCGCCGAGGTCGAGGTGTACCCGGACGTCCCCCTGCTGTTGAAACGGCTGCGGGAGTCCGGCATCCGTACCGGCATCGCCACCGGGAAGTCCGGGGCGCGGGCGCGCGCCGTCCTGGAGGTGGTGGGCCTGCTTCCGCTCCTCGACACGGTCGTCGGCAGCGACGAGGTGCCGCGGCCCAAGCCCGCCCCCGACATCGTCCGCGAGGCGCTGCGCCGGCTCGGCGCCAGGCCCGAGGACGCCGTGATGGTGGGGGACGCCGTCATCGACATCCAGAGCGGCCGGGCAGCCGGAACGGCCACCGCCGCGGCGCTGTGGGGGGAGACCGCGGCGGATCCCCTGCGCGCGGAGCGCCCCGACTTCGTGCTGGAGGGTCCTGTCGATCTGCTGGCGCTCGTCCCCGGCGGGGCGGACCGATGAGCACGGGCGCCGCACGCCTGCGCTGGAGCCTCGTCGCCCCGCAGGGCACCAACCTCGAACTGGCCGGGCAATCGGGAGCGGACGCCTGGCGGACGTTGGCGGAAACCGCCGCGCTGGCCCGCACCTGTGGATACGACACGCTGTGGCTGGAGGACCGCACGGACACGCTGCCGCGCCGGGAACCCCAGCCGGTGACCGAGAGCTGGACGGCACTCGGCGCCCTCGCGGCGACCGTCCCCGACATCGGCCTGGGCCTGCTCAGCCCGGCCGCGCCCCACCGCAACGCCCTCATGCTCGCGAAGCGGGCGGCGGGCGCCGACGTCATCTCCGGCGGCCGCCTCACCCTGGGGCTGTCCACGGCCCCGCAGCTGCCGGAACACGTCGCCGCGGGCACCGCCCGCCCCGGAAACGGCACCGGGTCCGCCCTCGCCGAGACGATCGAGGCACTGCGAACCCTGTGGTCCGGCGCCCGCACCACCCTCGACGGGGAAACCGTCACCCTCGCGGGCGCCCACGCGGTACCCGTCCCGGTCCAGACCCGGCTGCCCCTGGTGGTCCGGGCGAACGCGGCCCTCCCCGACGCCGCCGACCTGCTGCCGGAGGCCGCGGTCCGCGAGTGCGCCGCCGTGCAGTGGCAGGGCGAACCCGGTGAGCTGGCGCACGCCGTCGCCGCGTTCGGCGTCCGGCGGGAGAAGCTGGGCCTGGATCCGGCCGGAACGCGGCACGCGGTCCTCGCCGAGTGCCGGGTCTTCGAGGACCGGGTGAGCCGGGACCGATGGCTGTCCACCCCGCACGTGGTGGCGTTCTGGAGCCACCACCCCGACCTACTGGCCCGGCGCAGTCTGTACGGGACCGCCGAACAGCTACGCGAACGCGCCGGGCGCTACGCCGCCGCCGGGGTGACGGAGTTCGTCCTGTGGTTCCGCGACTACCCGGAGACCGAGAGCCTGCGCCGGGTCGCCGAAGAGATCGCCCCGGGGGTGCGGGCGCCCGCCCGCGGCACGGACACCGGGGAGGCGTAGCCGTGCCGACGACCACCGCCACCGCCGACTACCTGTCGGACGCCTGGCTCCGCCTGGCCGCCGGGCTGGATCCCGCACCCGATCCCGCCAGGCGCAGCACTGTCGCTCTCCGTCTGACGGTCACCGATCCGCCTCCGGGCGTCCATGCCGCGGTCGACGCGCACGTCGACCTGGAGGCCGGCCGGCTCGCGGTCACGCCGGCGGCCGGCGAGCCGCCCGCGTTGCTGATCACCCTGCCGTACGCCGCCGCTCACACCCTCCTGCTCGGCGCCGCGCGGCCACGCGCGGAGCTGCTGGAAACAGGGGACGTCACGATCACCGGCAACTTCAGCCTGCTGTTCTTCATCGACGCGGCGCTGCAGCGCGACCGCAGCGGCCATGTCGCCGCCCTGCGCGCGGGCACCGCCGTACCGCCCGGGCACCTGCCGTGGGCCGAGCCCCGGCCGGAGACCGGGACCGGGACCCAGGAGACCGGCACGGCCCAGGCCGAACGGGAGGCCCTCCTCAGGGCCGGTGACACCTTGCCCGACACCCTGCGTGAGCTGAGCCGCGAGGTGGGCACGTCCACCCCGGGAGCGCAGCTCTACGTGTCCCGGGACGGCGAGGTCCTGGCCGACGTCGGCCTCGGTCTGGCCCGGCCCGGCATCGCCATGACCGCGCGGTCGGCGCCCCTGTGGTACTGCTGCGCCAAGCCGCTGCTGTCGGTCGCTCTCGGCCGCCTGTGGGAGGCCGGCGACTTCGACCCCTACCGACCGGTCGCCGACTACCTGCCCGAGTTCGGCACCCAGGGCAAGTCCCGCATCACCGCGATGGAGTTGCTCTGCCACACCGGTCCGTTGCCCACGGGTCTGGACCCGCTGCACGGGGTCGTGACGGGCCCGGACGCGGAGCGGCTGCGGCGCGCCCTCGACGTGCCGGTCCCGGTCCGAAGTCCCGGAGACCGGCCCGGCATCGCCTACAGCCAGTGGTGGGCCTGGTTCGTACTGGCCCGCCTGCTGCCCGCCATCGACGGTCGTGACTACGTCGACTACGTCGAGCAGCAGATCCTGCGGCCCTGCGGCATGGACCGCACCCGGGTGCGTCTGACCCCCGAGGAGTACACGGCGTACGGCGACCGGCTCCCGCTCATCCACGTGTCCAATCTCGGTGACGTACCGCAGCCCACCTATTTCTGGTCGACGCGGGGCGCCACCACGCGCTGCGTCCCCGGAGTGAACACCCGAGGCCCCCTCAGCGATCTCGGTCGCCTCTTCGAGATGGTCCTCGACGGCGGGATCGCGCCCGGCGGACGCGTCCTGGCACCGACGACCGCGGCCGCGCTCACCGCCCGCCATCGCACCGGATTGACCGACCGGTACGGAAACGCCGACTGGGGTTTCGGTTTCCGTCTCGAATGCCGTTCGCTCGGCTCCGCGTACACGAGCTTCTCGCGCCATGCCTCGCCACGCGCCTTCGGCCACGACGGGCTGTGGACCGCGGTCGTCTTCGCCGACCCGGAGGCCCGGCTCACCGTGGCCGTCCACCTCAACGGCAAGGTGGAGCACGAGCGGCACCGCGAGCGCATCCTCCGGATCGCCGACGCCGTCTACCAGGACCTCCGACTGACGTGAGGCGACCGCCTGACGTGAGGCCACCGGAATCCCGTACCTGCCCCGACTTCCCCGTACTCCGCAGAACAGAGAGGCGTCCCATGGCACAGCAGCCCGCTCCGCCCACCCTGCCCGTCCCCGACGAGGTCGGCCGGCTCTACGACCGCTACACCGACCTCGGCAGTGCCACGCTGGGCGAGAACCTGCACTTCGGGTACTGGGACACGCCGGACAGCCCCGTGCCGCTGGCGGAGGCCACCGACCGGCTGACCGACCTGATGACGGACCGCCTGCACATCCGCCCCGGCTCCCGGGTGCTCGACCTCGGCTGCGGCACGGGCCGCCCCGCCCTCCGCATCGCCGACCGCACGGGCGCCGACGTCACCGGCATCTCCATCAGCCACAAGCAGGTCGAGCGGGCCACGGCGCTGGCCGCCGAGCGCGGTCTGGCGGACCGGGTCCGGTTCGAACGGGCCGACGCGATGGACCTGCCGTTCGCCGCCGGTTCCTTCGATGCCGTCATGGCCCTGGAGTCCATCATCCACATGCCCGACCGGGCCCGTGTCCTCCGTCAGGTGGCCCGGGTGCTCCGGCCGGGCGGGCGGCTCGTGCTCACCGACTTCTTCGAACGCGCACCGATCCCCGAGGCGGGACGGCCCGCGGTCGAGCGGTATCTGCGCGAGTTCATGATGACGATGGTCCAGGCGGAGGACTACCCGCCGCTGCTGCGCCAGGCCGGACTGTGGTTCGACGAGCTGACGGACATCAGTGAACCCACCCTGCGCCGTACCTTCATCGAGCTGTCCGCGCGTATCAACGGCTCCGCGCAGCAGCTCGCAGCCGAGTACGGTGGCGAACTGGTGGAGCAGTTCGATCCGGGCGACATGACCGACGTCCAGGAGTTCGGCCACCTCCTCGTCGTGGCCGTGCGACCCGGCCGCTGAGATGGCGGGATGTGACCGTCGGCCCGCGAACCACCGGCACAATGACGGCTCATGTCACACATGACTTCTGAAGTGGACTCCGCCACGGCCGATTTACGTCGGGGCGGAGCCACCTGGATCGCTGTATTCGCCGCGTGCGTGGGACAGTTCGTCGTCGTCCTCGACATCTCGGTGATCAACGTCGCGTTGCCGTCCATCCGCGCGGGGCTCGACATCGGTGCGGGAAGCCTGCAATGGGTGGTCAACGCGTACGTGATCACCTTCGCCGGATTCCTGCTGCTGGGCGGCCGGGCCTCCGACCTGTTCGGGCGCAAGGGCGTGTATCTCGTCGGGCTCGGGATCTTCACCGCGGCCAGCCTGATGGGCGGTCTCGCGACCTCGTCGTGGATGTTGATCACGGCCCGCGCGTTGCAGGGCCTCGGCGCGGCCGTACTGTCGCCCGCCACCCTCACGATCCTCACCACGACCTTCGCGGAGGGCACCGGACGTGTCCGCGCGATCGCGATCTGGACGGCTGTGGGAACGGGCGGCGGCGCGGCCGGTGGACTCATCGGCGGTGTGCTCACCGATTTCCTCTCCTGGCGCTGGGTCCTCCTGATCAACGTTCCGCTGGGGCTGCTGGTGATCGTGGCGTCGGCGCTGTGGCTCGCGGAGAGCCGGCCCGGGAAGGCGGCTCGGCATCGGCTCGACGTTCCCGGGGCCGTCCTGGCGACGCTCGGCGCGGGCAGCGTGGCCTACGGCATCTCCCAGACGGAGTCGCACGGCTGGGGATCGGCCCGGGCCCTGTCGTTCCTGCTCCTCGGCGTCGCGGCGCTGGCGGCGTTCTGCCGCGTGGAGCGCGGTGCGGCGGAGCCGCTGGTCCCGCTCGGGATCTTCCGCGTGCGGTCGGTGTCCGTGGCCAACGTCATCACCCTCGTCAGCGGCATGGCCTTCTACGCGATGTGGTTCTTCCTGTCGCTGTACATGCAGAACGTGCTGAAGTACTCGGCCGTGGAGACCGGGCTCGCGCTGCTGCCGCACACCCTCGCCGTCATCCTCTCCGCCCAGCTCGCGCCCCGGATGATGCGCTGGGTCGGCGGACGCACGCTCCTCGCGCTCGCCAGTGTGCTGACGGCGGCGGGCTTCTTCTGGCAGGCGACCATGGAGGCCGACGGCACCTTCCTGGCCACCATGCTCGGCCCCGGCATCGCGTTCTCCTTCGGTGCCGGCGTGATGATGACCGTCCAGTCGGTCTTCGCCACGGCAGGGGTGCCCCTGGAGCAGTCGGGCGCTGTGGCCGGCCTCGTCAACACCTCGCGCACCATGGGCGGTGCCCTCGGGCTGTCCGTCCTGTCCTCCTTCGCCGCCAGCCGCACCGACCAGGGCGAAACCGGCCTGGAGGCGCTGACCTCGGGCTATGCGAGCGCGTTCTTCGGGTCCGGGGTGGCCATCGTGCTGAGCATGGCGCTGATCGTGCTGCTGCCCCGGTCGCCACGAAGCACGACGACCCCGTGACCACCCGGCCCACCGACGGCTTCGGCTCCGACGGCTCCGCACGCCCCTGGCTCCCGCAGCCCCTCTGACGTCGGTGTTTCGTGAGGCGCTGTCCCGGGCGCATGACAGGGGTGAGGACCGGGAGTCGTCCCGGTCCTCACCGTCACTCGCGGCCCGACCGCGTGCGGCCGGACCGCGAGCCGTCAGGGCATGGCCCACTTCTGGTTGGCGCCGGTGTGGCAGGTCCACAGGTGGACGGCGGTGCCGTCGTTCCAGACGCCTCCCGAGGCGTCCAGGCACTTGCCGGACTGCGGGTTGCGGAGCGTGCCGTCGGCCTGCGGGGCCCACTTCTGGGAACCCGTGCCGTTACACGTCCACAGCTGGACCTTCGTACCGTCCGCACTGCCTCCGTTGGAGACGTCCAGGCACTTGCCGAGGGCCTTCATCGTCCCGTCACCGGCGACCGTCCACGACTGGGCGCCCGTGCCGTTGCAGGTCCACAGCTGGATCTTCGTACCGTCCGCGGTCGCGGAGTTGTCAACGTCCAGGCACTTGCCGTTGACACCCTTCACCGCACCCGTCCCTCCGGTCCCGCCGGGCAGCCGGTTGAGCGTGTACCACGCCTCGGTGCTCCACAGCGACTCGCCGCCGACCGAGCTGAAGGGGCGGGGCGAGCGGACGTGGACGACCCGGTCGGCCTTGAGACCCGGGATCGCGAGGGTCACCGTCCTGCCGTCGGCGGAGAGGGTGGTCGACTGTGCGGTGAGCGTCTCCTCGTCGAGCTTCGGGCCGCCGTAGTCCGCGGTCGGCGCGTAACGCCACTGCTTGATCTTGTAGTGCTTGACCAGGTCGGTGGCCGTCTCCGACGACACCGGCTGGGTGTACTCGAGGGCGAAGCCACCGGGTACGGCCCGCATGGCCTTGATGTCGAAGGCGTTGGAGCCGTTCGGGGTCAGCTTCTGGAGGCCGTACGAGAGCTTGCCCTCCTGGCCCCAGTTGCCGCCCGCTCCCAGGCCGCCCGCGTACAGCGCGCCGTCCGGGCCGACGCTGATCCGGGTCACGCCCGCCTCCAGGCCCTGGGTGAGGCGGAAGACCGCGCCCTGGTACTCGCCGCCCACCTTTTCCAGGAAGCCGCGCTGGATTCCGCCGTACGTCACGTCACCGAACAGCATCTGTCCGGCGAACGGGCCCTCGGTCAGCTGCAGGGGCGTGCTGGGCGAGTTGGCGATCTCGTTCTGGGGCAGCCAGAGCACCGGCTTGCTCACCGGCTGGGAGTCGAACGGCCCGTCCGGGTTGGTGTAGTGGTTGAAGAACCGGCCCTGCTTGATGTGCACCAGCTTCGAGGAGGGGAGCCAGCCGCCCTGGTTGTCGGTGACGAAGATGTCGCCCTCGGGGCCCCATCCGATGCCGTTCGGAGTGCGCAACCCGCCGGCGACGTAGGTGACCTCTCCGGTCTGCTTGTTCACCTTGATGGTGGTCCCGCGGTTCTGCGCCGGCTGCGGATCCGTGGTCGCTCCGCCGTAGTTGATGGAGACCGACAGGTTGAGGTAGAAGTACCCGTCCTTGTGGAGCAGGCCGAAGGCGAACTCGTGGAAGTTGCCGCCGAAGGGCCAGGTCGCGACGCGCCGGTACTGGTCGGTGACCTCGTCGCCGTTGGTGTCGTTGAGCTCGGTCAGCTCGTGCTTCTGCGAGACGTAGAGCTTGCCGTCGACGTGCTTGACGCCCATCGGCTCCTTCAGGCCCGAGGCCACCTTCTTCACGGTGACCTTGTCGGGGCCGGTGGCTCCCGTGACGTTGGCGAGGAGGTACACCTCCCCCGCGGTGTTGTCGGTGCCACCCCAGGTGGTCACGGCCAGGCGGCCGTCCGGCAGCCAGTCCATCGCGGAGATCTGCGGCTGGAAACCGTTGGGCCGCAGGTTGGTGAGCGTGTAGTTCGGATGCACCCCGGTCAGCGGAAGGCCGTCGCCGGGAGAGTCGGCGCCGCCCTCGCACTCCTTGCGGCCCGGTGCGGTCACGCGGACGACGCCGGCGTCCGTACTGAGGGCCGAGTTCGGTACGACGGCGAAGCCCGAGGCGCCGGGCGGCTTCCAGGCCAGCGTCACCTGCTGGCCGCCGTCCCGCTCGAAGTGCTCGATCCGCAGGGCGTGGAGGCCCGCCGACAGGTCGACCACGGCGTCCTTGGGTTGCGGGCCGTGCAGGCCGTCGTGGTCGATCACCAGCTTGTCGTCGATCCAGAGACGGGAGCCGTCGTCACTGGTCAGACGTAACGTGTAGCTGCCCGCCTGCGGGGCGGCGAGATTGCCGATGACGTGGGTGACGAAGTTGCTCTCCAGGCCGAAGTCGCCGGCCGAGGACCAGTCGATCACCGGCATGAGCTTGTCGATGTTGGGCGTCTGTCCCGGCTTCAGGGTGCAGATGCCGCTCAGCGGAGCCTGGACGTCGAAGACGCGGAGCGTGACCCCGGGCTCCTGCGGGGGCGGTTCCGCGGACCGGGGGGTGTCCGCGGGAGCCGGCGCCGCGGCCAGGCCGAGGGCCAGGACCGAGGCGATGAGCGTTCCGGCCAGGCGTCTGCCCGGTCGGCGGGGGTACAGCCGTGGATACACGTGACCTCCTGACGGCCCCTCGGGTCGGAGGGGCTCCATGGGGCAAGCGGGATCCACCGCTGCCGGGGCGCGCCGTCGTCCCGGACACGGAGGCGCCACGGGCGGGAGGTCCAGGGGCCCGCACCGTCGCGTCGCACACAGTAGGGACTTCTTCCGCCCTCGTCCACGCTTTGTCCTGAAGACAGTCAAAGTTCTGAGACTCACTCAACTACCGGACCGGGGGCGCCTGTTGCCTGTGCGGCATCCGAGCGAGGCGAACCCCTCCGGTACGTGCCGTGGCCACTTTGTCCCGCCCGTGGAGAAAGTAGCGACACCTTCGGCGCAACGGGTTACGGACTCCGACGAAGCCCGCTAACTTCCTTGAAATGAACCGGTCACAGATCCGTCGACCGGCTCCTACCGCGTGACGGCGCGCGCCGGTAGGCACACTCGGCAGACCGATGGGGCTGCCGCCATCCCCCATACTTCGGGAGACCCCTGTGCGCATGAGAACGCTCCGACATCAGCGCGTTCGCTTCCTCCTCACCGCCGTGGCCTGCACGATCGGCTGTCTGCTGCCCGTGTCCCCGGCCACCGCCGCGCCCACGCATCACGACGGCGACGCCCACGCGGCGGCCGCACCGGAGTTCCAACAGGTGACGCTCGCCAAGGGCGTGGCCGAGACCGGTGAGCCCATGACCCTCGCGGTGCTCCCCGACCGCTCCGTCCTCCACACCTCGCGCGACGGCACCCTCCGCCTGACGAACGCCGCGGGGACCACCACCGTGGCGGGCAAGCTCGACGTGTACAGCCATGACGAGGAGGGCCTTCAGGGCATCGCGGTGGACCCGGGCTTCTCGTCGAACCGGCACGTCTACCTCTACTACGCCCCCAAGCTGGCCACCCCGGGCGGTGACGCCCCCGTGGAGGGCTCGGCGGCCGACTTCGCCCCCTTCGACGGGGTCAACCGGCTGTCCCGGTTCGTCCTGAAGACCGACGGCACCCTCGACCTCGGCAGCGAGAAGAAGGTCCTCGACGTCCCCGCGTCGCGCGGGCTCTGCTGCCACGTCGGCGGTGACATCGACTTCGACGCGGCCGGCAACCTGTACCTGTCGACCGGTGACGACACCAACCCGTTCGCCTCGGACAGCTACACCCCCATCGACGAGCGCCCCTCCCGCAACCCGGCGTACGACGCCCAGCGTTCCTCGGGCAACACCAACGACCTGCGCGGCAAAGTCCTGCGGATCAAGGTCAACGCCGACGGCTCGTACACGGTCCCGAGCGGCAACCTCTTCCCGCCCGGCACCGCGAAGACCCGTCCCGAGATCTACGCGATGGGCTTCCGCAACCCGTTCCGGATGAGCGTCGACAAGGCCACCGGGATCGTCTACCTCGGGGACTACGGCCCCGACGCCGGCAGCGCCAGTCCCTCGCGCGGCCCCGCCGGACAGGTGGAGTTCAACCGGATCACCAGGGCGGGCAACTTCGGCTGGCCGTACTGCACCGGTGACAACGACGCCTACGTCGACTTCAACTTCGCCACCGGCGCGTCGGGCGCCACGTTCAACTGCGCCGCCCCCAGGAACACCTCGCCGAACAACACCGGCCTCACCGATCTTCCTGCCGCCCAGTCCGCCTGGATCCCCTACGACGGCGGGTCTGTGCCGGAGTTCGGCAGCGGCTCGGAGTCCCCGATGGGCGGACCGGTCTACCGCTACGACGCCGCCTCCACCTCGGACGTGAAGTTCCCGCAGGAGTACGACGGGGACTACTTCGCCGGCGAGTTCGGCCGCCGCTGGATCAAGCGCGTCGAGTCCGGTACCGACGGCGCCGTGCAGTCCATCAACGCGTTCCCCTGGAACGGCACCCAGGTGATGGACATGGCCTTCGGCCCCGACGGCGCCCTGTACGTCCTCGACTACGGCACCGGCTACTTCAGCGGCGACGAGAACTCCGCCCTCTACCGCATCGAGCACGTCACCGGCGGGCTCGCGCCGATCGCGCAGGCCAAGGCGGACGTGACCTCCGGCAAGGGGCCCCTCACCGTCGCGTTCTCCTCCGCCGGCAGCACCGATCCGGACGGTTCAGCCCTCACCCACGCCTGGACCTTCGGCGACGGCGCCACGTCGACCGCGGCCAACCCCTCCCACACGTACACCGCCAACGGCCAGTACACCGCCACCCTGAAGGTCACGGACACCACCGGCAGGTCCGCGACGGCCTCCGTGCAGATCACGGTCGGCAACACCGCTCCCACGGTGCGCCTCGACCTGCCCGCCGCCGGAAGCGTCTACGACTTCGGCGCCGCGATCCCGTTCCGGGTGACCGTCACCGACCCGGAGGACGGAGTCGTCGACTGCTCCAAGGTCAAGGTGACGTTCGTCGTCGGGCACGACAGCCACGGCCATCCGCAGACCTCGACCACCGGCTGCGCCGGCACCCTGCAGACCCTGGCCGACGGCGAGCACGACCCCAACGCGAACATCTTCGGCGTCGTCGACGCCGAGTACACCGACAAGGGCGCCAACGGCCAGCCCGCCCTGACCGCACACGACCAGCACATCACCCAGCCCACCCACCGGCAGGCCGAGCACCACGGCGCCTCCTCCGGCGTCCAGGTGGTCACCCACACCCCCGCCCACGGCGGCAAGACCGTCGGCTACATCGACAACGGCGACTGGATCTCCTTCACGCCGTACGCGCTCGGCAACGTGACCCGCTTCACCGCCCGGGTCTCCTCCGCCGGAGCGGGCGGGACCATCGAGGTCCGCGCCGGTTCCCCGACGGGCACCCTGCTCGGCACGGCGACCGTACCGGTCACCGGCGGCTGGGAGACCTTCCAGGACGTGACCGCCCCGCTCGCGGGACAGCCGGCCGGCACGACGACGCTCCACCTCGTCTTCAAGGGCGGCAGCGGATCCCTGTTCGACATCGACGAGTTCTCCTTCACCACCTCCGGCGGCGGAACCCGCTCGGGCCCGGTGAAGGGGGTCATCGGCAAGTGCCTGGACGTCGACAACTCCTCGTCCGCGGACGGTACGAAGATCCAGCTGTGGACCTGCAACGGCACCGCCGCCCAGACGTGGACGATCGCCGGCGACGACACCGTCAAGGCGCTCGGCAAGTGCCTGGACATCTCGGGCGGAGGCAGCGCGGACGGTACGAAGGTCCAGCTGTGGACCTGTAACGGCACAGGAGCCCAGAAGTGGGCCCCGCAGACCGACGGAACCGTCCGCAACCCGCAGTCCGGCAAGTGCCTGGACGCCTCAGGAGGCGTCTGGAACGACGGCACCGCCGTCCACCTGTGGACCTGCCACACCGGCTCGAACCAGAAGTGGACCCTTCCGTAGAAAGGAGGCGATCGTGATGCGTACCCCTCTCACAGCGGTAGCCGGCCTGCTCGCCGGCGCCGTGCTCGCCCTGGCGCCGCAGGCGTCGGCGCTGCCCCCGGCCCTCAGCGCCCCGGTGGCCGCGGAGTCACGAACGGCGTCCGCGGAGACACGTGCCGCGGCCGACCCCGCGTACAAGATCCTCGTGTTCTCCAAGACCGCCGGCTACCGGCACTCCTCGATCGACGACGGCGTCGCGGCGCTGCAAGGCCTCGGCGCGGCGAACAACTTCACCGTAGACGCGACCGAGAACGCCCAGTCCTTCACGGCCGGCAACCTCGCCCAGTACAAGGCGGTCGTCTTCCTGTCGACGACGGGCGACGTGCTCGACGCCGGTCAGCAGACCGCGTTCGAGCAGTACGTGAAGGCCGGCGGCGGTTACGTCGGCATCCACGCCGCCGCCGACACCGAGTACGACTGGCCCTTCTACGAAGGCCTGGCCGGAGCGCTCTTCCACTCGCACCCCGCCATCCAGTCCGCCACCGTCAAGGTCGAGGACCGGGCGCACGACGCCACCGCCCACCTGGGCACCACCTGGCAGCGCACCGACGAGTGGTACAACTACCGCACCAACCCGCGCACCACGGCCCGGGTGCTCGCCGCGCTCGACGAGTCCAGCTACTCCGGCGGGAACATGGCGGGCGACCACCCGATCGCCTGGTGCAAGGACTACCAGGGCGGCCGGGCCTTCTACACCGGGGGTGGTCACACCGACGAGTCGTACACCGACCCCGCCTTCCGGCGGCACCTGCTCGGCGGAGTCCGGTGGGCCGCCGGGATGACCGACGCCGACTGCCGCCCCGAGACCGGGTACACGGCCCTGTTCGACGGCTCGTCCACCGCCGGATGGAAGCAGGCCGGTCCCGGCGGCTTCACCCTCGCGGACGGCACCCTCACCTCACAGGGCGGTCTCGGCATGCTCTGGCACTCCGCCAAGGAGATCACCGGCGACTACTCCCTCAAACTGGACTGGCGGGCCGCCGGGGACGACAACTCCGGTGTCTTCCTGGGCTTCCCGGCCTCCGACGACCCGTGGTCTGCGGTGAACAACGGCTACGAGATCCAGATCGACGCCACCGATGCCGCCGACCGCACCACGGGCGCCGTCTACGGCTTCCGGTCCGCCGACATCGCCGCGCGCGACGCGGCCCTGAACCCACCGGGCGAGTGGAACACGTACGAACTCCGGGTCACCGGCGAGCGGTTGGAGATCTTCCTCAACGGCCGCAAGATCAACGACTTCACCAACACCGACCCTGCCAGAAGCCTGCGCCAGGGCCACATCGGTCTGCAGAACCACGGAGACGGCGACGACGTCGCCTTCCGCAACATCCGGATCAAGCAGGGTGGCGGGCAGCAGCCCGGCCCCGTACCGGGTGCGGTGAAGGGCGTCAACGGCAAGTGCCTGGACGTCGACAACTCCGCGACCGCGGACGGTACGAAGATCCAGCTGTGGACCTGCAACGGCACGGGCGCCCAGTCGTGGACGGTCGCCGGTGACGGGACGATGAAGGCCCTCGGCAAGTGCCTGGACGTCTCCGGCGGGGGCAGTGCGGACGGTACGAAGGTCCAGCTGTGGACCTGTAACGGCACAGGAGCCCAGAAGTGGGCCCCGCAGGCCGACGGAACCGTCCGCAACCCGCAGTCCGGCAAGTGCCTGGACGCCTCGGGAGGCGTCTGGAACGACGGCACCGCCGTCCACCTGTGGACCTGCCACACCGGCGCCAACCAGAAGTGGACCCTGCCCTGACCGGTAGGTGAGCGGACCCGCGCCGCCACGCGCTGTAGCGCGTGGCGGCGCAGTGCGGCCCGGACCTGATTCGGCCCCGTCGAGGAGTCCAGAGGGGCAGCAGCAGTGGGCCATGGCGGCCGGGCGCATGCGGCGGCGTTGAACTATGGTGTCCCACCACATACGCCCCTGACCTGCCACTTCCTACGGTGTGGCGACACCGAAACGTCCCCGTCCCTGCCTGGAAGTGGTGCACATGGCCGCCGCAACACCCTCCCCGACGCCACCCGGATCCCTGAAGAGAATCGTCGCCGCCAGCCTCATCGGCACGACGATCGAGTGGTACGACTTCTTCTTGTACGGGTCCGCCGCGGCGCTCGTGTTCAACAAGCTGTTCTTTCCCGAGTCCGATCCGCTGGTCGGGACCCTGCTGTCGTTCCTGACGTACGCGGTCGGGTTCGCCGCGCGGCCCCTCGGGGCGCTGGTGTTCGGGCACTACGGGGACCGGCTCGGGCGGAAGAAGCTGCTGGTCCTCAGCCTGCTGCTGATGGGTGGGGCGACGTTCGCCATCGGGCTGCTGCCGACCCACGCGACCATCGGTTCCGCCGCTCCGGTGCTGCTGACCGTGCTGCGGCTCGTGCAGGGCTTCGCGCTCGGCGGTGAGTGGGGCGGGGCCGTACTCCTCGTGTCCGAGCACGGGGACGCCAAGCGGCGCGGGTTCTGGGCCTCGTGGCCGCAGACCGGTGCGCCGGCCGGGCAGTTGCTCGCGACCGGTGTGCTCTCCGCGCTGACCGCGCTGCTCTCGGACGACGCCTTCGTCTCCTGGGGCTGGCGCATTCCCTTCCTGCTCTCCGGCGTCCTGGTGATCGTCGGCCTCTGGATCCGGCTCTCGGTCGACGAGTCGCCCGTCTTCAAGGCGGCCCTCGCCGCCGCCGAGGAGCGCAAGGCGGTCGCCGGGCAGGTCGAGAAGATGCCGCTGGTCGCCGTCCTCAAGCACCACTGGCGTGACGTGCTGATCGCGATGGGCGCCCGCATGGCGGAGAACATCTCGTACTACGTGATCACCGCGTTCATCCTCGTGTACGCCACCACCGAGGTCGACCTGTCCAAGCAGACCGCCCTGAACGCGGTCCTCATCGCCTCCGCCGTCCACTTCGCCGTCATCCCCGCGTGGGGCGCGCTCTCCGACCGGATCGGCCGCCGGCCCGTCTATCTGATCGGCGCGATCGGTGTCGGGGCGTGGATGTTCCCCTTCTTCGCCCTCATCGACCGGGGCTCCTTCGGCAGCCTGCTGCTCGCGGTGACCGTCGGCCTTGTCCTGCACGGCGCGATGTACGCCCCGCAGGCCGCCTTCTTCTCGGAGATGTTCGCGACCCGGATGCGCTACTCCGGTGCCTCCATCGGCGCCCAGTTCTCCTCCGTGGCCGCCGGCGCGCCCGCCCCGCTCATCGCGACCGCCCTCCTCGCCGACTACGGCAGCTCGACCCCGATCGCCCTGTACGTGATCGCCGCCGCGCTACTCACCGTCGTCGCCATCGCCTGTGCCCAGGAGACCCGCGACCGCGACCTCGGGGAGATCGAGGAGCGGACCCCCGCGGACTCCCCCGTCCGCGCCGACGTCTGATCCCCCACGCCCTGTTCGGCACCACACAGCCCCGTGCCCCGCTCCTCGCGAGCGGGGCACGGGGCTTTCCTCGTTCTCTACTTTCCCGTGACCGCGTCCGCGAGCGCGTGCAGGCGCAGCGCCAGCTGGATCTCCAGGGCGCGGGACGGCGACTGCCAGTCGGGGCCGAGGAGTCTGCCGACCCGTTCCAGACGCTGCGCCACCGTGTTGACGTGCACGTGGAGTTCGTCCTTGGTGCGGGCCGGGCTCATGCCGCTCGCGAAGTAGGCGTCCAGGGTGCGGACGAGGTCGGTGCCGCGGCGCCGGTCGTACGCGACGACCTGGCCGATCGTCCGGTCGACGAAGCCGTCGATGTCCCGGCCGTCGGCGAGCAGGAGGCCCAGGAAGCCGAGGTCCTCGGCGGCGGCGCCCTGGCCCGCGCGGTGCAGCAGGACGAGCGCGTCGAGGCAGCGGCGGGCCTCCTCGTACGCGACGGCCACCTGGTCCGGCCGGTCGAGGGGCGCCCGTACGGGGGCGGACGCGCCGACGGTGACCGGTTCGCGGAGGGTGCCGCCGAGGCTCCGCGCGGTCTGCCGGGCGAGTTCGGCGGCGCTCTCGCCGGGGCCGAGCGGCAGCAGCAGGACCGTACCGCCGTCGCGTGCCGAGGCGAGTCCGTGGCGGGTGGCGGCCAGGTGGGTGGCCGCGGACCACAGGCGCTGGCGGTCGGCGCCCTCGCGGCCGGCGGCGTCGGGGTCGGCCCCGCCGCCGGCCCGGTCGATCCGGGCGGCGAGCACGACGTGCGGGGCTTCGCTGTCGGTACGGAGCCGGGCCGCGCGCTCCCTGAGCAGGCGGCGGTCCCGGTCGGGGGCGTCGAGGAGGTCGTCGAGGAGTTCGCCCCGTACCCGCTGCTCGGCCTCTCCCGCGGAGCGGCGGGCGAGCAGCAGCAGGGAGGTGACGAGGGCGGCGCGCTCCAGGGTGCGCTGGTCGACCGGGTCGAGGTCGGGCTGTCCGCGGAGGACGAGGGCGCCCAGGGTCTCGCCGCCGGCGGAGACGGCGGCGACCCAGTCCTCGCCCTCGCGGACCGCGTGGCCCCCGGCACGGCGGGCGGCTCCGGCGCCCTCCTCGCTGAACTCGACGGTGCCGCCGAGGACTTCGGAGACGGCCTCGGCCACGTCGTGGACTCCGCCGCCGTGCAGGACGAGTTCGGAGAGCCGGTCGTGGACCTCGGAGGCCCGTTCGATGACGCCGCTGTGTTCCCGGATGATGCCGTTGGCCCGTTCCAGCTCCGCGAGGGCGGAGCGGGTCTCGGCGAGGAGGTTGGCCGTGTCGATGGCCACGGCGGCGTGCGCGGCGAAGGAGCCGAGCAGCGCGACCTGTTCGCGCTCGAAGACCCTGGCCCTGCGGTCGGCGGCGAAGAGGACGCCGATGACCTGGCTGCCGAGGCTGAGCGGGACGCCGAGGATGGCGACGAGGCCCTCGTCCCGTACGGCCGCGTCGATGGTCCGGGTGTGCTGGAAGCGCGGGTCCTCGAAGTAGTCGTCGGTGACGTACGGGCGGGCCGTCTGGGCGACGAGACCGCCGAGCCCCTCCCCCATGCCCAGTCTGACCTGCTGGAAGCGCGCCGAGACCGACCCCTCGGTGACCCGCATGTACGTGTCGCCGGCGGCCGGGTCGTTGAGGCTGAGGTAGGCGACCTCGGTGCCGAGGAGGGAGCGGGCGCGCTGGACGATGGCGCGCAGGACCGCGTCGAGGTCGCGGAGTCCCGCGAGGTCGTGGGCGGTGGCGAAGAGCGCGGACAGTTCCGCCTCGCGGCGCCGCCGCCCCTCCAGCTCGGCCCGGACGCGCAGGGCGAGCTGCTTGGCCTCTTCGAGCTCGGCCAGCGCCTCGGGGCCCGCGCCGCTCGCACGGGCGAGGAGCACGGGCCGGTCGTAGGCCTCCGTGGCTGCTCCTCGGGCGAGAAGCTCCAGGTAGGACACGTGTTCGTGGGACATGGACACAGGGATACCTGCCGAACGTGTGGTCGCACCACCCCTGTGGACAACCTTCGCCGGAACGTTCAGTGCGCGGTCCAGCCGCCGTCGAGGGTGAGGGAGGTGCCGGTGATGAACGAGGCCGGAGGCGTGCAGAGGTAGAGGACGGCCTCGGCGACCTCCTCCGGTTCGACGAGCCGCTTGAGCGCCGAGTCCTTCAGGAGGACCTCGGAGAGGACCCGCTCCGGGGGGATGCCGTGGGCCGCGGCCTGGTCGGCGATCTGCCGTTCGACGAGCGGGGTACGCACATAGCCGGGGTTGACGCAGTTGGAGGTCACCCCGTGCGGGGCTCCTTCCAGGGCGGCCGTCTTGGAGAGGCCCTCCAGACCGTGCTTGGCGGCCACGTACGCGGACTTGAAGGCGGAGGCGCGCAGCCCGTGGACCGAGGAGAGGTTGACGATACGGCCCCACCCCTGGGCGTACATGTGCGGCAGGGCACCCCGGATGAGCCGGAAGGGTGCCTCCAGCATCACCGTGAGAACGGTGTGGAAGACGTCCGGCGGGAACTCCTCGATGGGGCGGACGAGCTGGAGTCCGGCGTTGTTGACGAGGATGTCGGCGCCGGCCGCTGCGGCCTCCGCGGCGTCCAGGTCGGTGAGGTCGAGGAGCCGGGGTTCGAGGCTGCCGGGGAGCGCGGCGGCCTCCTCGACCAGGGTCTCCAGGCCCTCGGCGGCCCGGTCCACGGCTCTGACCCGGGCCCCCGAGGCGGCGAGCCGCAGCGCGCAGGCGCGCCCGATGCCGCCGGCCGCGCCGGTGACGAGCGCGGTGCGGCCGGTGAGGTCGAGGACGACGGCACGGGTCTGGGCTGCGGGCGCGGCTGCCGCCACGGATGCGGGTGCGGGTCTCATGCTCCGCACCCTATGAAGGGGCTTCTCCCCCACCGATGTGTGCCGAGCCCATAGTTCAGCTGGTTGCCGTGGTGTGGAACCATGTGGGTTCGTCGGCCAGCGCCTTCTCGATCCGCAGCCGGGAGAAACGCTTCAGCTCCGGCAGGTCGTCCACGTCGAACCAGCCGACCTCGGTGGACTCGTCGTCGTTGACCCGTGCCTCGCCGCCCACCGCGCGGCAGCGGAAGGACACGTCCATGAACTGGCACTCGTCGCCGTTGGCGTAGACGACGGGCTTGTGGAGGGTCTCGACGAGCACGATCCGCTCGACCTCGCAGCGCACCGCGGTCTCCTCGTACACCTCGCGCACCGCGCAGTCGGCGGGCTGCTCGCCGGGGTCGACGATGCCTCCGATGACCGCCCACCGGCCGTTGTCGGAGCGCCGGCCGAGCAGCACCCGGCCCTGGTCGTCGAAGACGACGGCGCTCACTCCGGGGAGGAAGAGGAGCTGGTGTCCGGCCTTCTCGCGCAGGGACCGGATGAAGTCAGGGGTAGCCATGGATCCGACCCTAGATCATGGCCCGCTAGCCGCGGCGGGCCCGTACGGAGCGGAACGCCGCCCAGCCGACGCCGGCGGCCCCGAGCGCCACGAGCAGGGCCTCGGGCAGGGTGCCCATCCGGGTCGCCGGGGTCAGCGAGGAGCGCAGCGGCACCTTCTCGACCAGGACGTCCGGGGTGAACATCTTCGTCTGCGCGACGATCTCGCCGTCCGGCCGGATGACCGCGCTGACCCCGCTGGTGACCGGCACGACCACCGACCGGCTGTGCTCGACGGCGCGCACCCGGGACATCGCTAGCTGCTGGTACGTCATCTCGCTGCGGCCGAAGGTGGCGTTGTTGCTGGGGACGGAGATGAGCTGCGCGCCGTGGGTGACGGTGTCGCGCACGGCCCAGTCGAAGGCCGCCTCGTAGCAGGTGGCGAGGCCCACCTTGGTCCCCGCGAGGTCGAAGACGCCGATCTTCGTACCGGCGCCGAAGTCCCGGCTCACCCGGTCGACGTTGCTGTTGAAGAGGCGGACGACGGACCGCATCGGGATGTACTCGCCGAACGGCTGGACGTGCCGCTTGTCGTAGGCGGCGACCGGGCCGCGCTCCGGGTCCCACTCGATGAGGGTGTTGCGGAGCTTGCCCGTCTCGGGGGCGACGACCGCGCCGATCACCGTCGGTACGCCGATCGCCCGGACCGCTCCGTCGATGACGTCGGCGGCGTCGGCGTTCGCGTACGGGTCGATGTCCGAGGAGTTCTCGGGCCACAGGACGAAGTCGGGCTGCGGTGCGCGGCCGGCCTTGACGTCCGCGGCGAGTTCACGGGTGCGGGCGGCGTGGTTGTCGAGCACGGCCCGGCGCTGGGAGTTGAAGTCGAGGCCGAGACGGGGCACGTTGCCCTGGACGGCTGCGACGGTGGCGGTGCCGTCCTCGGCCGCGTCGTCGACGAGGGGCAGGGCCGCGAGGGCGCCGCCGACCGGGACGAGCACGGAGAGCGCGGCGACGACGAGCGGCCCGCGGGGGACGGCGCCGGTGGCCCGGTACGCCCGGACCTGCCGGTACGCCTCGTACAGGCCGAAGCCGCAGAGGGCGACGGCGAACCCGAGCACCGGCGTACCGCCGACGGCGGCGAGCGGCAGGAAGACCCCGTCCGCCTGCCCGAAGGCGATCTTGCCCCAGGGGAAGCCGCCGAAGGGCACGCGCGCGCGTGCCCCTTCCGCGATGATCCACACCCCGGCGGCGAAGACCGGCCACCACGGGAGCCGGGAGACGGCCGCGATGCCGAGCCCGGCGGCGGCGACGAAGAGCGCCTCGACGGCGGCGAGGGCGAGCCAGGGCCCGGCGCCGACCTCCTCACCGGTCCAGACGAGGAGCGGCAGCAGGAAACCGAGCCCGGCCAGGTAGCCGAGGCCGAACCCGGCCCGGAGGCGGCGGCCCCGCAGGGCCCAGCCGAGCAGGGCGAAGGCGGGCAGCGCGAGCCACCACAGGGGCCGGGGCGGGAAGCTCAGGTAGAGCAGGAACCCGGACAGCAGAGCCGCGCCCGGCCGCACGAACCGCCGCAGCCGGGAACCCGGCGCGGGTGCGGTGGCGGTTCCGGACGGGTCGACGGGGGTGATGGTGGCGCTCACCTTGCGGAGTCTACGGGTCGTCCCTGCCGGTCAGCAGGGCGGCAGGGACCGGGACGGACCCCGTGACCTGCCAGGACGTACCGCGGGTGGACGGGCACGGGCGCGCGCTCACGTGGCCTCTCCGGCCTCAGACGCCCGTCGCCGCCGGCGGTCCCGGCGGAGTCGTCGGGGGACGGAGGTGGTCGCGGATGACACGTACCGCCGACTCGGCGTCGTCGACGGTCACCGTGAACGTACGCCCGTCGCCGAGGCGCAGGACCAGACCCTCGCCGCGCCTGACGACCACGGCCGTGCCCTTCTCGGGGCGCCAGCGGTAGCCCCAACCGCCCCAGTGGCGCGGGGTGACGCTCGGTGCGAAGTCCGCGCCGACGACGTGGGAGAGGAGGATGCGGCGGCGCGGCAGGCCGATGTGGCCGCAGCGGACCTCCATGGCGAGGTCGTCGACCTTCACGGCCACATGGACGAAGGCGAGGGTGCCGAAGAGGACGAGCAGTCCGGCGGCGACGCAGCCGACGACGGCCATCAGGAGGGCCGCGATGCCGGAGGTCCAGGGCGACTCCACGGCGATGGTGATGCCGAGGGCCATGAAGGCGGCGCCGGCGGCGGCCGCCACCCACTGGAAACGGTTGGTGGCGCGGCCGGTCCAGACGACGGGTCTCCGCTCGTCGGCGTGCTGGTTCCGGGCGCGCTCCCTCATAGGGGGAGAGTACCCAGGATCGGCCTGGACAGCGCGCCGGGGCGAAGCCGTCCGCGCACGCTCAGTGAGCGGGTGCGGCCGCCGCGAGGATCCGGCCCTCGGCGTAGCCGAGAGCGGTGGCGGGGAGCGGTCCGGGGCGTCCGCTGAGCAGGACGGAGAGGCCGCCGGTGGGGTCGGCGTCGGGGGCCGGTTCGGCGCCGACGCGGCGCAGCGCCTGGGCGGCGACGGCGTCCGCGGAGCCATGGAAGACGAGCGGGGGCAGCCCGGGTGCGCGGCGGGCCTCGAGAGCGGCGAGGATGCGCTGCTCGACCAGTTCGTAGTGGGTGCAGCCGAGGACGACGGCGCGGACGTCCCGGGGGGTGAGCGCGGCGGCCGCGGCGACGGCCCGGTCCACGGCCTCCGCGTCGGCGTGCTCCACGGCGTCGGCGAGCCCCGGGCAGGGCACCTCGGTGACCTCGGCGCCGTCGGCGAAGTCGCGGATGAGCCCGCGCTGGTAGGCGCTGCCGGTGGTGGCCGGGGTGGCCCAGATGGCGACCTTGCCGCCGCCCGCGGCGGCGGGCTTGATCGCGGGCACGGTGCCGATGACGGGGATGTCCGGTTCCAGGGCGGCGCGCAGGGCGGGCAGGGCGTGCACGGTGGCGGTGTTGCACGCCACGATCAGCGCCTGCGGGCGGTGCTCGGCGGCGGCGAGCGCCACGGCCAGGGCGCGCGCTGTGAGGTCCTCCGGGGTACGCGGGCCCCACGGCATGCCGTCGGGGTCGTTGGAGAGGAGCAGATCGGCGTCCGGCCGGAGCCGCCGCACCGCGGCCGCCGCCGGGAGGAGGCCGATTCCGGAGTCCATGAGCGCGATCTTCACCCGGTCACCCTAGCCGATGAGCCTTACATCCCCCGCGATCTGGGGCAGACTGCCGCGAATGAGCACCCTCGCCTGGTTCGCGCTCGGTTCCTCGGCCGTATGGGCTTGGCTGCTGCTGGGCCAGGGGTTCTTCTGGCGGACGGACCAGCGGCTGCCGTCGACCCCCGGGGGCCACGCGCGCGGGGACGGGGACACCGCGGGCGCGGAAGCCACGGATGCAGGCGCGCGATCCACAGGTACGGAAGCCGCGCCCCGTTGGCCTCGTGTGGTCGTCGTCGTACCGGCGCGGGACGAGGCCGGGGTGCTGCCGCTGAGTCTGCCGTCGCTGCTCGCCCAGGACTATCCGGGTGTCGCCGAGGTGATCCTCGTGGACGACGGGAGTACGGACGGCACGGGGGCACTCGCCGTGGAGCTGGTCCGCCGGTGCGGGGGGCTTCCGCTGACCGTGGTGTCCCCTGGTGAGCCCGAGCGGGGCTGGACGGGGAAGCTGTGGGCGCTGCGGCACGGCATGGCGCTGGCACGCGCGCGCGGACCCGAGTTCCTGCTCCTGACCGACGCGGACATCGCCCATGAGCCGGACAGTCTGCGGCTGCTGGTGTCGGCGGCGGTGGGGAACGATCTGGATCTGGTGTCGCAGATGGCCCGCCTCCGGGTCACGAGCCCGTGGGAGCGGCTGGTCGTACCGGCGTTCGTCTACTTCTTCGCGCAGCTGTACCCCTTCCGGTGGATCAACCGCGCGCGGCCTCTGGCGACGGCGGCCGCGGGCGGCTGTGTGCTGCTGCGGACGGAGACGGCGGTGGCGGCGGACGTGCCGGAGGCGATCCGGCAGGCGGTGATCGACGACGTGTCGTTGGCGCGGGCAGTACGGCGGGCCGGCGGGCGGATCTGGCTGGGGCTCGCGGATCGGGTCGACAGCGTCCGCCCGTACCCGGGGCTCGGCGAGCTGTGGCGGATGGTCGCGCGGAGCGCGTACGCGCAGTTGCGGCACAACCCGCTGCTGCTCGCGGGGACGGTGGCCGGTCTCGTACTCGTCTACCTGGTGCCCCCGGTGGCGCTGGTGGCGGGTGTGACGGGCGGTGACCCCGTGGCGGCCTGGGCGGGTGGTGCGGCCTGGGCGGTGATGGCCGGGACGTACGTGCCGATGCTCCGCTACTACCGGCAGCCGCTGTGGCTCGCTCCGCTGCTGCCGTTCACCGCGTTCCTCTATCTCCTGATGACGGTGGACTCGGCCGTACGGCACCACCGGGGCGTCGGCGCGGCCTGGAAGGGCCGGACGTACGCGCGCCCGGAGACGGTCCCGGACCGGTGAGCGACGGCTGATCCCGTACGGGTTCTGGACGACTCGTGCCCCGTGCGCCCGGGCATATCATCGGCGCACCCCATCGGACTCCCGCGCGCCCGACCGGCGAGCGCGGCTGAAAAGACGGCAGAACACCTGTGCACTCCACGTTGATTCGGCTGATCGAGCCCTCCGACGGACCCGCGCTCGCCGAGCTGCTCTCCCGGGACAAGCAGGCGTACAAGCGCTGGATGCCGGCGAAGCCCGCGGAGTTCTACACGCCCGACGGGCAGGCCTCGGTCATCGCGTCCCTTCTGGATTCCCATGGCAAGGGGCTCGCGTGGCCCGGCGTCGTGGTCTCCGACGGGACCGTCATCGGCCAGATCACCCTCACGATCCTGCGCGGCCCGTTCCAGAAGGGATTCCTCGGCTACTGGGTCTCCTCCCTCCACCAGGGACTCGGGCACACGAGCCGTGCCGTCGGCCTCGCGGTGCGGATCGCCGCGGACGAGCTGAGCCTGCACCGCCTGGAGGCGCACACCCAGCTGGAGAACCACGCGTCCCAGGCGATCCTCCGCAAGCACGGATTCCGTTCCTGGGGCATCGCCCATGAACACTTCTACGCCGACGGCGCGTGGCGCGACGAAGTGTTCTGGGAAAGAAAACTGACCGACGCCGACGTCGCCCTTTGTAGCCCGCCCGCCACTTCTTGTTAACAGGGCGGTGCCGCGCTCGGAAAACCCCCGCTGCCGACGCGGGCTTTGACGGCGTTTTGGCAGGTCAGGCGAGCAAAACCAGCGTAAAACGGATGACCCGGAGATTGGGACTCCCCAACCGGCACATCGTGGGCTTAACTTATGGCCATGACCTCCCCCCGCTCCTCCTATGGAGGCGGTTACCACACCGCGCCGTCCTTCCCGGACACCCCGATCTACGACTCCCTGGTCGCGGAGCGGGGCACGCCTCAGATCGCCCCGATCCGAGTGCCCGCCGCCTACGACACCGGCAGCAACTTCTCCACGAGCGGCTCCTACCTGCCGGCGCTCCCCTCGGCGCTGCCCGCCCTTCCGGCGGCGCCCACCCCGCAGCCGTCCTACGGCGGCGGCTACGGATACCCGCAGCCCTCGCCGCAGATGGCCCCCGTGCCCCTGCAGCACGCCCCCGCCCCGTACATCCCGCAGCAGCAGGCGGCCCCGCGCGGCTACCAGGGCGGTCAGTACCCGCAGCAGCCCCGGCCCGCGGCCGCGGGGTACGAGGCGATGCGTCCGGCGGCGCCCCGGCCCGCCCCCTCGCCGGTGCACGCCCCCGCGCCGTACGACGACCCGTACAACCGTCCTTACCAGGGCGGGGGTTACTGACGGGCGTAAGACACCGGGCCGCACCACCAGGCCACTGCACGCCGCACCGGACCGCGGGGGGTCCGGAGCGGCTGGCAGGATGACCGTATGCCTACTCCTGTGCTCAGCTCCGTCCACGTGCATCCGGTGAAGGCCATGCGCGCGCTGGCCCCCACGGAGGCCGAGGTCCAGCCCTGGGGGCTGGCCGGGGACCGCCGCTGGGCCGTCGTCGACGCCGCGGGCAAGGTCGTGACCCAACGCCGTCACCCTCGGATGGCGTTGGCCACGGCGGAGCTGCTACCGGGCGGCGGGATCCGCCTTTCCGCACCCGGCCGTCCGCCGCTGGCGGTCGAGGTGCCGCACCCCTCATCCGCCGACCCGTCCACCGCCTCGCCCACCGTCACCGTGGAGATCTTCGACCAGCCGGTCGAAGCCGTCCCGGCCGACTCCGCGGCGGGGGGCTGGCTCTCGGCGTACCTGGAGGGCGATTTCCGGCTCGTCCACATGGACGCGCCCGAGCACCGGCGCCCGGTCGACCCGGCGTACGCCCTGCCCGGCGAGACGGTGAGCTTCGCGGACGGCTATCCGCTGCTCGTCGCCACCACGTCCTCGCTCGACGCCCTCAACTCCCTCATCGCGCAGGGCGACCACGCCCACGAGGGCCCCCTCCCGATGAACCGGTTCCGGCCCAACCTGGTGATCGAGGGGACCTCCCCCTGGGCGGAGGACGGCTGGACGCGGCTCGCCGTCGGAGAGGTCACGTTCCGGGTCGCCAGGCCCTGCGGGCGCTGTGTCGTCACCACGACGGACCAGGTCACCGCCGAGCGGGGCAAGGAGCCGCTGCGGACCCTCGCCCGGCACCGCAAGAACGACGGCCGGGTCATCTTCGGCCAGAACCTCGTCCCCGAGCACACCGGCACGGTCCGGGTCGGCGACGAGGTGAAGGTCCTCGACTGAGCGGCTCTGGGCCGATCGACGGGCGAACGGGCGGAGCTCGGGGCACACTCGTCGAAGGAGCGGTGGACGACGAGGGGGTCCCGACGTGCGCGCAGCCATCGGACTCTGGCGCTGGCGGCACAATTCCCTGCGCCGGACCACGGATCTCGCCGAGGCCTGGGTCGCCTTCGTGTCGGTCGTACTCCTCTGTGCCGTGGTGCCGCTGACCGGCTGGGCGGCCGGTTCCTCGGCCGACGACTCGCTCCAGCGCGCGGTCCGTACCCAGCAGGAACAGCGCCTGCCGACGACCGCCCAGGTGGTACGGCCCGCCGCGAGCGGCCCGGATGCCGCCGGCGACGCCGGGGAAGAGCGGCTGCGCCGCCAGGTCGTGGCCCGCTGGACGGCACCCGACGGCTCGGCCCGTACGGGCACGGTGACGACGGTCCCGCGGACGTCCGCCCCCGGCGCCACCTTCGCGCTCTGGACGGACCGGGACGGACGCCCGGTGCCGGCGCCGCTGCAGGCCGGGGCGGCCCGCGCGCACGCCTTCGTCGCCGGCCTCACGGCCGCGCTGCTCACGGGTCTTCTGGTGGAGGTCGTCCGGCGCCTCGCCGTGCGCCGCCTTGTGCTGCTGCGGTACGCGCGTCTCGACCGGGCGTGGGCGGCGACCGGCCCGGACTGGGGCCGCACCGGAACGGGCAGCTGAGCGCGTACGGGTGCTCGCCGCGACCCGTCAACCCCGCGGCCCCACGCGCGCTACGGTGGGGCATCGGTTCAGCGGCGAGGCATGAGGCGGGGGCAGGACACACCCATGGCACAGGGCACGGTCCAGGTGACGCACACCGGCACATCGCGGTGGCGGCGCCGCACGGGTGACTACCCCTCGCTGGCCGCCGCCCTGGAGGCCGCCGGGGACGGGGACGTGCTCACCGTCGCTCCCGGCACCTACCGGGAGAACCTCGTGGTGCGCAGGGCCGTCACCTTGCGCGGCCCCGAGGGCGGCATCGGATCGGTGCGGATCGCGCCGCCGGACGGGGTGCCGCTGACGCTCCGCGCCTCTGTCACCGTGCAGGACCTCCACATCGAGGGACAGGACGTCGCCGCGCCGGCGCTGCTCGTCGAGGACGGCACACCCGAACTGCTCGATCTGCGGATCATGACCCGCTCGGCCGCCGGTATCGAGGTGCGGGGCGCGGCCCGGCCGACGGTCCGCCGCTGCACGGTCGACAACCCGGCCGGGGTCGGCATCGCCGTACTCGACGGGGCGGGCGGCGTGTTCGAGGAGTGCGAGGTGGTCTCCGCGGGGCAGGCGGGCATCTCGGTGCGCGGCGGGGCGCATCCGCGGCTCGAACGCTGCCGGGTGCACCACGCCTCCGGCGCCGGGATCGCCGTGACCGGCGAGGGCAGCGCCCTGGAGGGCATCGGCTGCGAGGTGTACGAGATCAAGGGCGCCGGTCTCCAGATCGCGGCCCGCGCCACCGCCCACCTCACGGACTCCTCCGTGCACCGCACGTCGGCGGACGGCATCACCCTCGACACCGACGCGGTGCTCACGCTCTCGGACTGCGACATCCACGACGTCCCCGAGAACGCCGTCGACCTGCGTTCGCGTTCGGTCCTGACGCTGACCCGGTCGACGGTCCGCCGCTTCGGCCGCAACGGGCTCTCGGTGTGGGACCCGGGGACCCGGGTGGACGCCAACCAGTGCGAGATCCACGACAGTACGGGCGACTACCCGGCGGTGTGGGTGAGCGACGGGGCGACGGCCGTCCTCGACGCCTGCCGGGTGCACGACGTACCGGACGCGCTGTTCGTCCTCGACCGGGGTTCGCGGGTGGACGTCGTCGACAGCGACCTGACGCAGGTGCGGAACACGGCGGTCTCCGTGAGCGACGGGGCGACGGCGCAGCTCGACGACTGCCGGATCCGGGAGGCCTCGACGGGCGCCTGGTTCCGGGACCACGGCAGCGGCGGCACCCTCGCCGGCTGCACCATCGACTCCGTGCAGACCGGGGTCATCGTCACCAAGGGCGCCGACCCGACGATCGACCGGTGCACGGTCACCTCGCCCGCCGAGGCCGGCTTCTACGTGTCGGCGGAGGGGCGCGGCTCCTTCCACGGCTGCCGGGTCACCGGCAGCGGCGGTTACGGGTTCCACGTCACGGACGGCTGCCGGACGACGCTGCGCAAGTGCCGTACGGAGCGGTGCGCGCGCGGCGGGTACGAGTTCCCGGAGGAGGGGACGAGCGCCGAGGACTGCACCAGCGACGAGAGCGCGGTCCGCTCCTCCGTACCCGACGGGGGGACGGTCCTGACCGCCACCCGTTCGGCGGGGCTGCTCGGTGCGGTGCCCGCGCCCCGCCCCACGGCGGCCGTACCGCAGGGCGTACCGCAGGCCGCTCCGGAGCCCGTACCCGCGTCCCGTTCCTCGCAGGACGTGCTCGGCGAGCTGGACGCCCTGGTGGGTCTGGAGAGCGTCAAGCTGGAGGTGCGCACCCTCACCAACATGATCGAGGTGGGGCGCAGGCGTCAGGAGGCGGGGTTCAAGGCGGCTTCGGTCCGCCGCCATCTGGTGTTCACGGGCAATCCGGGCACGGGCAAGACGACGGTGGCGCGGCTTTACGGCGAGATCCTGGCCTCGCTCGGCGTCCTGGAGCGGGGGCACCTGGTGGAGGTGTCCCGGGTGGATCTGGTCGGTGAGCACATCGGGTCGACGGCGATCCGTACCCAGGAGGCCTTCGACCGGGCGCGGGGCGGAGTGCTGTTCGTCGACGAGGCGTACGCCCTGTCGCCGGAGGACTCGGGGCGTGACTTCGGCCGGGAGGCGATCGACACGCTGGTGAAGCTGATGGAGGACCACCGGGACGCGGTGGTCGTCATCGTCGCGGGCTACACGGCGGAGATGGAGCGCTTCCTCACGGTCAACCCCGGTGTGGCGTCCCGGTTCTCACGGACCATCACCTTCGGCGACTACGATCCGGACGAGCTGCTGCGGATCGTGGGGCAGCAGGCGGACGAGCACGAGTACCGGCTCGCTCCGGGCACGGACGAGGCGCTGCTCGTGTACTTCGAGAAGCTGCCCAAGGGCCCGGCCTTCGGCAACGGCCGTACGGCGCGGCAGACGTTCGAGTCGATGGTGGAGCGGCACGCGGGGCGGGTCGCCGCGCTCGCCGAGGCGAGCACGGACGACCTGACGCTGCTCTATCCGGAGGATCTGCCGGAACTCCCCTGATCGGCGGTCTCGTTGGGGTCGCGCTGCCGGGGTAGGGCGGGCAGGAGCTGGTCGAGGAGGGCGGTGCGCCGGAGGGCGAACGCCGGGTCGGCCTGGTAGTCGGAGTGACCGAGGATCGGTTCGGGCAGCGGGTGGCGGCGGGTGCGGCCGTAGGCGACCGGGTCGAGCAGGACGGCCGCGTCCACGGCGGGCCGGTCGTCCTCCGCGGGGACCCGGACGGGTCCGCCGATGGGGTCGGTGGCGCGGTACAGGTTGTTCCAGCAGTGCACCGTACGGTGCAGGGCGCGCAGGGCCTCGGGGCCGAAGTAGGCGGGGAACCAGCGTCCGTAGAGCCGCTCCAGGGGTGAGCCGTAGGTGAGGAGCGCGACCCGGCCCCGGGTGGCGGGCGGCAGCTGCCAGACGGCGGCCGCGGCGAGGACACTGCCCTGGGAGTGTCCGGAGATGACGAGCCGGCCGCCGGTGCTCCGCGTCCAGGAGTTCATCCGCCAGGTCAGGTCGGGGACCGCCCGCTCGGCGTAGCAGGGCGGGGCGAAGGGGTGGGCGGCGCGCGGCCAGAAGGTGCCGACGTCCCAGAGGATGCCGATGGTGCGGCGGGCGGAGGCGTCCCGGTAGGCGCGGCGGCCCCAGGTGACGAAGAGCAGGAAGCCGAAGCCGATCATCCAGGAGCCGAGGGCCTGGGTGGCGGAGGCGAGCGAGGCGATGGCGGGATGGGCGCCGTCGAAGGCCCGTCCCGGAACGTTTCCGCTGGCCCAGGCCCCGGCGACGGAGACGGCCCCGAGGAGCAGGGTCGCGCCGGAGACGACACCGACGAGGACGGGCGCGGAGTCGGTGAGCGCGGCGCGCGCCCGGCCGGACGCGATCTGCCCCGTACGGACCGGGTCGCGTTCGTCGGCGGAGTCGTAGTCGGCCTCGACGCCGGCGCGCAGTCGCCGGGCGGTGAGCACGGTCCGTACGGCGAGGAGGGCGGCGGGCGCGAGGAGCAGCAGGAGCAGGACGGGGATGACGGACGCCTGCCAGCTGAGCAGGACGGGCGGGCCGATCCGGGGGCCGCCGTGGGCCGCGCCGGGGCCGTCGAGCCAGTCGGCGACGCGTTGGGCCACTCCCCCGGACATGACTCCGGCGAGGGCGCAGGCGAGCATGGCGACGGCGGGCCCGCCGAGGCCGCGCAGCGCGGTCCGCGGGTGCCGGCCGGTTCGCTGGAGCAGCAGGGCGACCACGCCGAGGGCGACGACGAGGCCGCCCTGGACGAGGGTGAGGGCGCCGAAGACGGCGTCGCCGGGGAGGGCACCGGCGGACGTCCAGCCGGGGCGGTGCCAGCCGGCGTACAGGGCGGTGAGCGCGAGCAGGGCGAGCGAGACGGCGGGCAGCCAGGAGACGAAGGCGCGTTCGACGCGGAGGTCGAGGCGGCGCTCGCTGCGGCCGCGGCGGCAGACGACCCAGACGACGAGCACGGACAGGGCGACGACGGCGGCCTGGAGGAGCAGGCCGATGACGGCGCCGGCGTCGGCGCCGGGGGTCGTGCCGTCGTGCCGCGCGGTCGCCGTGACGAGCGCGGCGGAGACGGTGAGGAAGCCGGCGGCGGTGTGGGCGGCTCTGAGGCGGGCGACGAGCCTGCGCCCGTACCAGAAGCCGGGGCGGCCGAGGGCGGGGCGCTGCTCGACGGGGTCGGGGAGGGGGTCACCGGGGGTTGGGGTCTTGGCGCCTGGCGTTTCGGCGCCTGGCGTCTTGAGGGCAGTCGGCTCCGTCTTCGCGGTCGCGGTGCCGGTCGGCTGCGTCTCTGCCGCCACGGTGCCGGGCGGCTCCATGGGGGCGTCGTAGCCGGTGGGCGGGCGCTGGGCCTCGTACGCGCTCCAGGTCCGGTTCGACAGGTACCAGAGGAGGCCGACGAGCGCGGCCGGCACCAGGGCGGCGAGGGCGAGGCGGCGGCCCGGCGGGGACCACCAGCCGCCGCGGTCCGCGGAGAGGAAGCCGAGCCAGGAGTAGGTGTCGGCGCAGGCGGCGGTCCCGGCGCACTGCCAGGCCGTCAGGTCGAGCGCGACCTCGCAGGCCGCGGCGGTCAGGAGCACGGTGAGGGTGAGGGCGACGAGCCGGACGAGGACCCCGTACAGGCGGACGAGCCCCTGGCGCCCCCGGGAGGGCGGACGCATCCAGTGCGCCAGGTTGGCGACCATGAACGGCAGGAGCAGCAGCCATAAGGCGCGGGCGCCGTCGCCCGAGGTCAGATTGGACCAGACGTACGCCTCCGGTACCGGGCGGGCCGCGTACCGCTCGGGGTGGGCCTCGGCGTCGAGGTCCTCGGCGCGCCGGTGCATGGCGGCGGTCCGGTCACCGGTGATCCGTACGGTCCTGGGGTCGTCGAGCATGTCCTGGGGGGTGGCTCCGCCGACTCCGTGGACGAGGAGTTCGAGCGCCGCGCCCCCGCTCTCCGGGGCGGGTGTGGCAGGGGACACTGAGGGGACTTCCTCTCAGGGTGGGAAGATGCGACGTCGGCAACAGGATCGCGGACGGACGTGCACCTGCGCACCGTTCCTCACCGAATCCGACAGCCATCCCCTTGTCTTCTGCGGAAGGACCGGCCCCGGCGGTGACTGACAACCAGAACCTCCTCGCGGAGCAGCGGCGTGCCCTGATCCTCGACGAGGTCCGGCGGCGCGGCGGTGTCCGGGTCAACGAGCTGACCCGGCGCCTCAGCGTCTCGGACATGACGATCCGTCGCGACCTCGACGCGCTGGCCCGGCAGGGCATGCTGGAGAAGGTGCACGGCGGAGCCGTTCCGGTGGTCGAGGCGAGTACCCACGAGCCGGGCTTCGAGGCCAAGTCGGTGCTCGAACCCAGCGCCAAGGACGAGATCGCCCGGGCGGCGGCGGCCCTGGTCGCACCGGGCACGGCGATCGCGCTTTCCGGCGGGACGACGACCTTCGCCCTGGCACGGCATCTGCTCGACGTCCCGGACCTGACGGTGGTGACGAACTCGGTCCGGGTCGCGGACGTCTTCCACGAGGCGCAGCTCGCGGGCAGCGGCGGCGAGTCGCGGCGGGGAGCGGCGACGGTCGTCCTGACGGGCGGGATGCGCACGCCCTCCGACGCGCTGGTGGGGCCGGTCGCGGACCGGGCGGTCCGCTCGCTCCACTTCGACCTGCTGTTCCTGGGGGTGCACGGCATCTCGGTGGAGGCCGGTCTGTCGACGCCGAACCTGGCGGAGGCGGAGACCAACCGGTGCCTGATGCGGTCGGCGCGCCGGGTCGTGGTGGTGGCCGACCACACCAAGTGGGGCACGGTGGGCCTGAGTTCCTTCGCCACCCTCGACGAGGTGGACACCTGGGTGACGGACCGCGGTCTGCCCGAGGGCGTACGGGTCGAGGTGGCGGAGCAGCTGCCGGGGCTCGTGGTGGCGGGCGAGGAGCAGGCGTGAGCCTCTTCCGGGTCGAGCGGACGGTGCCGCTGGCGCCCGGGGAGGCGTGGCGGCGGCTGACGGACTGGCCGGCGCACGGCCGCCTGGTGCCGCTGACCCGGACGAGGGTGCTGACGCCGGGGCCGAACCGGGTCGGCACCCGGTTCACCGCCCGTACGGGCCTCGGCCGGCTGTCCTTCGACGACGCGATGGAGGTCGTGCGCTGGGAACCGCCGGAGGGCGGCCGCCCCGGCGCGTGCCGGTTGGAGAAGTACGGGCGGGTGGTGCGGGGTTGGGCGCTCGTCGAGGTGACGGGGATGGCGGGTGGCGGCAGCCGGGTGGTGTGGACGGAGGAGCTGTCCGTACGCGGGCTCCCGCGAGCGTTCGACCCGGCGCTGGCGCGGGCGGGCCGGGTCCTGTTCGGGCGGGCGGTGGACGGGCTGCTGGGGAGGGGGTGAGGCAGCGGCGCTTTGGCCAGTGCTCGCCATGGATGGCCTCAAGTGCCGCTGCCCCCTGTGTTGTTGACAGCCCCTCAGCTAGGGTGCTCTTTCGCTTCCGTCCTGGGGAGGTTCGGTCCATGGCACGCCGACTGAGGCCGGTGGAGCTCGACTTCACCGCGTCCGCGCCCGTCCGCCTGGTCTTCACCGCGACGCTGGCCGCACCGCCCCCGGCCGTCTACCGGTCGCTCGCCGTGGAGGTGGGGAGCCTGCCCGCCTGGTTCACGGCGGTCGTCTCCGCCGTCCCGACCGGCGACGGGGCCGGCCGGACCGTCCGGTTGCGGGGCGGGATCGCCTTCGAGGAGACGGTCCTGGCGTCCGAGCCCGATGTCCGGTACGCCTACCGGGTGGACACCACCAACGCCCCGGGCGTCACGGCGCTCGCGGAGGAGTGGGCCCTCTCCCCCACGGGCAGGGGCACCCGTCTGCGGTGGACCATGGCGGCCGACGGCGCCGCCCCGTTCCGGATGGGGCTGCGTCTCGCGGGGCCCGGCGTGGGGCTGTCGTTCCGGGACGCGGCGCGCCGGCTCGACCGGCGGCTCACTCCGGCCAGACCCCGGACGCCAGGAACCGTTCGATAACGGCGCTGTACGGGGCGATGTCCAGGCCCTGGGCGGCGAGCCAGTCGTCGGAGTAGTACTTGTCGAGGTAGCGCTCGCCGGGGTCGCAGATGAGGGTGACGACGCTGCCGGTCCGCTCGTGGGCGACCATCTCGGCGATGATCTTGAACGCGCTCCACAGGCCGGTGCCGGTCGAGCCGCCCGCCTTGCGGCCGATGGCGGTCTCCAGGGCGCGGACGGCGGCGACGCTCGCCGCGTCGGGCACCTTCATCATGCGGTCGACTGCGCCGGGCACGAAGCTGGGCTCCATCCGGGGGCGGCCGATGCCCTCGATGCGGGAGCCGCAGTCCGCGGTGGCGTCCGGGTCGTGGTGCGTCCAGCCGTCGAAGAAACAGGAGTTCTCGGGGTCGGCGACACAGATGCGGGTGTCGTGCTGCATGTAATGGACGTAGCGCGCGATGGTCGCCGACGTGCCGCCGGTGCCCGCGGTGGCCACGATCCAGGCCGGCTCCGGATACCGCTCCAGCTTCAGCTGCTGGTACATCGACTCGGCGATGTTGTTGTTGCCGCGCCAGTCGGTGGCCCGCTCCGCGTAGGTGAACTGGTCCATGTAGTGGCCGCCGGTGCGCTCGGCGAGGGCTGCGGCCTCCTCGTACATCGTGCGCGAGTCGTCGACGAAGTGGCACTGCCCGCCGTGGAACTCGATGAGCCGGCACTTCTCGGGGCTGGTGGTGCGGGGCATGACGGCGATGAAGGGCACACCGATGAGCTTCGCGAAGTACGCCTCGGAGACGGCGGTCGAGCCGCTCGACGCCTCGATGACGGGCTTCCCCGGCCGCACCCAGCCGTTGCAGAGGCCGTACAGGAAGAGGGAGCGGGCGAGGCGGTGCTTGAGGCTGCCGGTGGGGTGGGTGGACTCGTCCTTGAGGTAGAGGTCGATGCCCCACTCCTCCGGGAGCGGGAAACGCAGCAGATGGGTGTCGGCGGAGCGGTTGGCGTCGGCCTGGACCTTGCGGACGGCCTCCTTGAGCCAGGACCGGTACGCCGGGTCGCTGCGGTCGACGTCGACGGTCACCGTCGCGGCGCCGACCGTCGCGGCGGCCGCGCGGTTCCCCACGTTGTTCTCCGTGGTGCTCATCCGTGCCTCTCCTCGGTCGCTTCCGCTGGGTGCCCCGCTCTCGACAATACCCCTCCCACCTGGGCAAACGTTTCCTTTGACTGTCCATAGGGATGACTTGCGGGAGGGCCTCTGGTGTGGGCCCCCGCGGCCCGGCACACTGGGTACGACACCGGGTGAAAGGGGCGGATCGGTATGTCGGAACCCGAGTTCAGTGCGAGGGGCGTACGGATCGACCGCTGGCCGCGTTCGCTGACGCGCGCCGGAGAGGTACGGATCGAGGACGGGCGGCTCGCCCTCCTCACGAGTTACGGCAGCGAGATCGACAGCGCGCCCGTCAGCAAGGTCCGGGCGGGGCGCCCCTGGTTCGCGCGGGCCGACGAGGCGGTGGCGACGGTGAACGGCACCCGCTACCGGCTGACGCTGCACGGCGACGACCACGGGGGCGGCGGCGGCGAGGCCGCGGAGGAGTCGGGGCGGTTCCTCGCGGCGCTGAGGCGGGCCGCGGGGCGGCGCTGAGCCGGCCGGCGGATACCGGGCCGGCGGGGCGGCGGATACGGGCGGGCGGGGCGGTACTGGACCGTCCTCGGCTCGCCGTGAGTTGCGGGACGGTCACCACTGGTTCACGCTGGAATCACCTCACAGAGGGTTCACCGATGGTGACAGTACGTTCCGGTCGCCACCCCGCCTGAGCCCCTGTGTCGCAGGAGAGATCCGAATCTTCGTCTTCTTCCGGACAACTTCGGGGAGTCGCAGCCGTGATCAGCGAGCCGAGCAGGTATTACGCGGTGGAGCTTCAAGCCCTGCCGTCGCGGATCGGACAGGTCCGCAGAATTGTCTCCGCGCATCTGCGTCACTGGCACCTCGACGCTCTGGTCGATCAGGCCGTGCTCGGAGTCACCGAACTACTGACGAACGTCCACCGGCACGCGCGGCCGGACAAACGGTGCACCGTCGAGATCGAGCTGCTGCTCGACCGGCTGACGGTCTCCGTCCGGGACCACGACCCCCGCATACCGGAGGCCGGCTGCCCGGACCCGCTCGACGCCTTCGACGAGCTGGCGACCTCCGGCCGCGGCCTCGCCATCGTCCGTGCGGTCAGCGAGAGTTGGGGCGTCCGCCCCTGCGGCGCGGACGGGAAGGTGGTGTGGTTCACCCTCTCCGCGCCCCCGCGCCCCGTCCCCGTCATGGCACGTGCGCACGACGTGTACGGCTCCGCGACCGAGGGCCCCTTCGTCGGGTACGGACGGCTCGAAGGCGTCCCGCTCAGCACCCCGGCCGACCCGGGCCCCGCCCTCGAACCGGCCCTCGCGCCCGAGCCGCTCCTCACGCCCGAACCGGCCCTGGCGGGCCGCGCGGGCTGAGACCACGGACGCTCTTCTCCTCTGTACCTACTGGTATGTACAGTGGCGTCATGAGCATGAGCACCCCCGAGCGGCTGATCGAGGCGACCCGCGAGTTGCTGTGGGAGCGGGGGTACGTCGGCACCAGCCCCAAGGCCGTGCAACAGGCGGCGGGCGTGGGCCAGGGCAGCATGTACCACCACTTCGCGGGCAAGCCCGACCTGGCGCTCGCGGCGATCCGGCGCTCGGCCGAGGAACTCGCGGCGGCGGCCGAGGCGGTGCTGGGCGGCGAGGGCTCGGCGTACGCCCGGATCGAGGCGTACCTGCTGCGGGAGCGGGACGTCCTGCGCGGCTGCCCCGTGGGGCGGCTGACGATGGACCCGGAAGTCATCGCGCACCCCGAGCTGCGCGCGCCGGTCGAGGACGTACTCGGCCTGGTACGCGGCAGACTCGCCCAGGTCGTCCAGGAGGGCCTGGACAGCGGCGAGTTGCGCGGAGACCTCGATCCGGAGGAGATCGCCGCGACGGTGGTGGCGACCGTACAGGGCGGGTACGTGCTGGCCCGCGCCACGGGTTCGCGGGCGTCCTTCGACCATGCGGTACGCGGGCTGCTCGCGCTGCTCGCGCCGCGCGGCGCCTCCGCGGGCTGAGCCTGTCGCCCCCCGTTGCCCCGTGCCCCTGCCGGTGCCGTAACCCGTACCCCGTACCCGAAGAGACGGATGCCCTTTCGTGCACGCCATGCAGTACGAGATCACCCTGCCCGCCGATTACGACATGGGCATCATCCGCGAACGGGTGGCGACCAGGGGCCATCTGCTCGACGACTTCCCCGGGCTCGGCCTCAAGGCGTACCTGGTCCGGGAGCGGGAGGACGGCGCGCCGGTGAACCAGTACGCGCCGTTCTACCTGTGGAGCACCCCGGAAGGCATGAACTCCTTCCTCTGGGGGCCGGGTTTCCAAGGCATCGTGCGCGACTTCGGCCGGCCCGTGGTGCAGCACTGGACGGGCCTGGCGTACGCGGAGGGGCCCGCGGCCACGTCGGCGCCGCGTTCCGCGACGCGGCGCAGGACACCGATCGGGGAGGCCGTCCCTCCGGGCGAGGCCGTGACGGACGCCGTGGCCCGGCACGCGCGCGAGGCGCGGCGGCACGGGGTGGTGGCCTCCGCCCTCGCGGTGGACCCGCGCCACTGGGAGCTGCTCGCCTTCACCCTGTGGGCGGACCAGGAAGCGCCCACCGACGAGGGTGAGCGCTTCCAGGTCCTGCATCTCTCGGCGCCGGAGCGCCAGGGGCTGGGTGCCGGGCGGCGGCAGTGGTGAGCCGGTCGGCCGTCAGCCCCTCGTGGGCCCGTGTCAGGCCACGGCGACGAGCGTGAGGTAGGCCATGTTGAGGACGCGCCGGTAGCCGTTCACCCAGGTCGAGCGCTGCCGGTCGACGCGCTCGCGGGTCTCCTCGGCGAGCGGGTGGTCGGGGTGGGCGGCGAGCCAGACCTCGGTGTCGTACCGGTAACCCGACTCGAACTCCTCCCACTCGTCCGCGCTGCCCGTCTCGATCCACGCGGGCCGGAACCCCGCCTCGATGGCGAGGTCCACGAGGGCGCCGAGGGAGAGGTGGTCGTCGGCGGTGGCGCCGGGCCACATGCCGGCCAGCTCCTCCTCGGTGGGCGTGCGCTCCCAGAAGCCCTCCCCCAGGACGACCCTTCCTCCCGGCCGGACCAGCCGGCGCAGCTCCCGCAGGGCGGCGGCGGGATCGTGCGGCTGCTCGGGGTCGCAGAGCGCCTGGCTCGAACCGAGACAGAGGATCGCGTCGACGGGACCGCGATCGGTGCCGAGGGCCGACTCCTCGACGAACTCGACGCGGTCGGCGAGCCCCCGGGTCTCGGCGAGGGCCCGGCCACGGGCCAGGTCCTCCGCGTTGATGTCGATGCCGGCGCCCTTCGCCGCCGGGGCGGCCTCCAGGACACGGAGGAGCAACTCGCCCCAGCCGCAACCGATGTCGAGCACATCGGCGGGCTCGGTGGCGGCGAGCCGCTCGATCATTCGGGTGGCGCGGGCCTCGGAGAGCGGGCCGTGGAAGGTGAGGCTGCCGAGACGCGGGGGCAGATCGGATTCAGTAGTGATCATGAGGCGGAAGAGTACGTCGTCCGGCGGCCGCCGCCCACCCGTTTCCGCTGGCAGGCCGGTTTTCGGGGCGTTCGGGGCTTTCGCGGCCGGGTGGTTGCGGGGCCGGGGGTTGCGTGACCGGGGCATGCGGGGCTGGGGCTTGCGCGTCCGCCGCTTGCGGGGTCGGGGTTCTCGCGGAGGGGCGGTCCGGGCCGGGACGCCCTAGCCTTGCAGTCGTGTACGCGACGCGTGTGTCCCGCCATGTCGACGCCCCGCCCTCGGCCGTCTACCGGGCCCTGCTCGACCCTGGAGCCGTCGGGCGCTGGCGGGTTCCGTACGGCATGACCTGCGAGGTGCACGACTTCGACGCGCGCGAAGGAGGCACCTTCCGGATCTCGCTGCACTACGAGACCGCGGACGGCACCGGCAAGTCCGGCGAGCGCACGGACACGTACCGCGGGCGCTTCGTGGAGCTGCTCGCGGACGAACGCGTGGTCGAGGTCGTCGAGTTCGAGGCCCCCGACCCGAGGATGCGCGGCGCCATGACCCTCACGACCACCCTGATCGCGATCGGCGGAGGCACGGACGTGCTCGTCGTCCACGAGGGGGTTCCCGACGCCGTGCCCGCCGCCGACAACGAGGCGGGCACGCGCATGGCCCTCGACCGGCTCGCCGCGCTGGTCGAGAACCACCCCGAGGGCTGGTCCCCGGTCCCGTAGGAGCGGGCCCCCGCTCAGGCGGGCTCGCGGCCCAGGGCGGCCAGCGGGTCGTCGAGTACCGGCTGCCAGGCGAGTTCGGCCGCGCCCACGAGGCTGTTGTGGTCCAGGGTGCAGGGGAGGATCGGCACGCCACCGCTGCGGCCCCACAGGCTGCGGTCGGCGACGACCGCGCGGAGACGCTCGGGGTCGGCGTCGAGGAGTTCGCGGTGCAGCCCGCCGAGGATGATCCGGTCGGGGTTGAGGATGTTCACCAGACCCGCGAGGCCGAGCCCCAGACGGTCGATCAGCTCCCCCACCGCGACCCGGACGCCCGGGTCGTCGGGGCTGGTGCGCAGCAGGTCGCGGCACTGCTGGAGCAGGGACACCTCGGGGCCGGGGGCGCGGCCCGCGACCGTGAGGAACGCGAGCGGGTCGGTCTCCACGTCCAGGCAGCCGCGGCTGCCGCAGTGGCAGGGGCGGCCCTCGGGGTTCACCGTGAGGTGGCCGACCTCCAGGGCGAGGCCCGCGCTGCCCGTGTGGAGGCGTCCGTCGAGGACGAGCGCGCCGCCGACGCCCCGGTGGCCCGTGGCCACGCAGAGCAGGTCCCGGGCTCCGCGCCCCGCGCCGTGGCGGTGCTCGGCGAGGGCGGCCAGGTTCACGTCGTTGCCGGTGAAGGCGGGGCCTTCGATGCCTGCGGCCCGTACCCGTTCGGCGAAGATCTCCCGGACCGGCGCCCCCGCCGGCCAGGCCAGGTGAAGCGGGTTCAGCGCGGTGCCCTCGGGCTCGGCCACGGCCGAGGGGGCGGCGAGCCCGGCGCCCACGCACCGGCGGCCGCTCTCCCGGAGCAGGTCGGCTCCCGCGTCGACGACGGCGCCGAGGACCTGCGCGGGGTCGGCCGAGACGGTGACGCAGCCGGGTGCGGTGGCGACGATGGTGCCCCCCAGACCGACGAGGGCGGCGCGGAAGCCGTCCGCGTGGACCTGGGCGGCGAGCGCGACGGGGCCCTTCTCGTCGACCGCGAGGCGGTGCGAGGGGCGGCCCTGGGAGCCGGCGGCGGCGCCGGGGTTCGAGTCGACGCGGATGAGGCCCAGGGCCTCCAGCTCGGCGGCGACCGCGCCGGCGGTGGCCCGGGTGACGCCCAGTTCGGCGGTGAGGACGGCCCGGGTCGGCGCCCTGCCGGTGTGCACCAGCTCAAGCGCGGGGCCGAGCGCGTTGCGCCCCCTGTCCAGCCGTGTCCGGGTCGTCGTCGCCTTGCCGTTCATGGGGGCGAGTCTCCCATGATCGGGCGGGTGGGTCGGTCCCGGGCGGGTGCGGCGGTCGCGGGCGGGTGGGTGGGCCGTCTTCTGCCGGTGGGTGGGTTCGCCTCTGCCGGTGGGTGGGTTCGCCTCTGCCGGTGGGTGGGTTCGCCTCTGACGGTGGGCGGGTTCGCCTCTGCCGTGAGTGGGGCCGTGGGGGGCGCTCCGGGGTCGTGCTCGGGACTGCATGATTTACGGCGCGTTCTGGGCCTTGAGAGTTGGACGCTTCTTTTACGCGCCACAAATCACGCTTCACGTCCCGAGCACGACCCCTGCGCGTCCCCCACTTCCGTGCGTGGGCGGGTGCCGCCCGCTTGATGCTTCCGCCCTTCTGGTCCTATCCTGAGTTTGTGCCGCTACTAAACAAAGTACGGACGGCCGCATCGGGGGGCCCCGGCGGAGACACCGCCACCCGCTCCCTGTCCCGCCTCCGCCTCGCCCTGACCCTCTTCTTCGCACTCGACGGCTTCCTGTTCGCCGGCTGGGTCGTCCGGATCCCCGCCGTCAAGCAGCAGACCGGCGCCTCGGCCGGTGACCTCGGCCTCGCCCTCCTCGGGGTGTCCGCGGGCGCCGTGATCACCATGACGCTGACCGGCCGGCTCTGCCGCCGTTACGGCTCCCACGCCGTCACCGTCGCCACCGCCGTTCTCCTCTCCCTGTCGGTCGCCCTGCCGGCGCTCACGCGTTCCCCGCTGGCCCTCGGCCTCGTCCTGCTCGTCTTCGGCGCCGCGTACGGCGGGATCAACGTCGCCATGAACAGCGCCGCCGTGGATCTCGTGACCGCGCTCCGGCGCCCCGTGATGCCGAGCTTCCACGCCGCCTTCAGCCTCGGCGGCATGATCGGCGCCGGCCTCGGCGGGCTGCTCGCCGGGAGCCTCTCCCCGACCACCCATCTCCTCGGCCTCACCGTCGTCGGCCTGGTCCTGACGGCTCTCGCCGGTCCCGTACTCCTGCGTCACCCCTCCCCCGCCCCGCCGCCCGAGTCCCTCGCGCCCGCCGAGGCCTCCGACGGCCCGTCGCGGGGCGGGACGCGCCGTACCGTGCTCGTCTTCGGGGTCATCGCCCTCTGCACGGCGTACGGCGAAGGCGCCCTCGCCGATTGGGGCGCCCTCCATCTGGAACAGGACCTCGGTGCGCACCCCGGCGTGGCCGCCGCCGGGTACTCCGTCTTCGCGCTGGCCATGACGGTGGGACGCCTGACCGGCACCGCCCTGCTCGAACGCCTCGGCCAGACCCGCACCCTGGTCGCCGGTGGCGCGACGGCCGCGGGTGGGATGCTGCTCGGCGCGCTCGCGCCGACCGTCTGGGCCACACTCCTCGGCTTCGCGGTCACCGGCCTCGGTCTCGCCAACATCTTCCCCGTCGCCGTGGCCCGCGCGGGCGCCGTCGCAGGCCCCAGCGGGGTGGCGACCGCGTCCACGCTCGGCTACGGCGGAATGCTGCTCGGGCCGCCGTCCATCGGTTTCCTCGCCGACTGGTTCTCGCTGCCCCTCGCGCTCACCACAGTTGCGGTGCTCGCCGCCGGTGCGGCGGCGATGGGTTACTGGGCCCGGAACGCCGGAGACCCTACGACGAGTTGAGTGGCCGCCCCGGTCGGGCCGGGGCGGATCAGCCGCGCGGCAGCAGGCCCACGTCCTGGCCCAGGCGCCGGGCGGCCGTCGAGAAGAAGGTGTCGCGGTCCTCGACGACGCGGTGGAACTGGCCGAAGACCTCGAAGGACACGAGGCCGAAGAGCTGCGACCAGGCGGCGACGAGCGCGACGGCGAGGGCCGGGGGGAGGTCCGGGGCGATGTCGGCGGCGATGCGGTCGGCTTCGGGGCGCAGGGCCTCCGGGAGCGGGGGGAGGGCTACGCCCTCGCCGGTGTGCGCCCCGCGGGCGATGTCGATGAGGACGAGACCGACGCGGGCGGCAGGGGCGACGGTGTCCTGGGGCGCGGAGTAGCCGGGCACCGGAGAGCCGTAGATGAGGGCGTACTCGTGCGGGTGCGCGACCGCCCAGGCGCGGACCGCCCGGCAGACGGCGGTCCAGCGGTCCAGGGGGCGCAGCGCCGGGTTCTCGGCGGCGGCGGCCTCCGCCGCGGCGCCGACGGCGTCGTAGGCGTCGACGATCAGGGCGGTGAGCAGGTCGTCGCGGCTCGGGAAGTAGCGGTAGAGCGCGGAGGACACCATGCCCAGCTCGCGGGCGACGGCGCGCAGGGACAGCTTCGCGGCGCCTTCGGCGGCGAGCTGACCTCGGGCTTCGTCCTTGATGGCGGCGGTGATCTCGATACGGGCGCGGGCGCGGGCCCCTCGGACGGTCGTCATGGAGAGCAGTGTGCCATTTTCGGAGCACTGAGACGAAGTGAGAGCGCCGCTCTTGTTTGAGGCCTCTGCTTCGTGCACACTGATCTCAAGCGAGAGCGGTGCTCACGCTTTGCTCCGCAGGCCGCCCCGGATTCCCCAGGAGGAACACCATGAGCGCTCAGCCCCTCAGCCCCACCGCCCACGTCATGAAGCCCGGCTGGATCACGGTGAACGTCCTCAACCGCGCCGTCGCCTGGATGACCCGGCGCGGCATCAGCGTCTGGGGCTCCCGGGTGCTCGCCGTCCGTGGTCGCAAGAGCGGCGAGTGGCGCCGCACCCCCGTCAACCTCATGACGATAGACGGCGCCCGGTACCTCGTGGCGCCCCGTGGCCACGTCCAGTGGACCCACAACATGCGGGCCTCCGGCGGCGGGCAGCTGATCCTCGGCAAGCACGTGCAGGAGTTCACCGCCGTCGAGGTGGCGGACGACGACAAGCCCGCGCTGCTGCGCGCCTACCTCAAGCGCTGGAAGGCCGAGGTCGGTGTCTTCTTCGGCGGCGTCGGCCCCGACTCCTCCGACGCCGAACTGCGCGCCGTCGCCCCGAAGCACCCCGTCTTCCTCGTCACGACGACGGGCCCCACCACCCCCGCCGCGTGAACCGGCCGGAGCGGCGGAGCCCGTCCGCTGTCTTGCTCACCTGTGTAGCGCCGTCGCGCCGAGGCGTCAGGATGCTTCCGGCGCCTTGGGAGACTCCGGAGCCCCGGCGCTTCTGGGGGCCTGGGCAGACTCGGGCGTCCGTGCGTCTTCCGCCGCCTTCGTCCCGTCCGTGCCGCCCTCGCCCTCCGGGGCCGACCGCTCCCGCTGTCCGACGCCGCGACCCGCCGGTCCGACACCGGACTCGGTGTCCATCCGCCGGTCCAGCACCTCCAGCGCCCTCCGGGCCAAGCCGTTCGAGCGGACCATGCCGCCGAGCGTCGCCGAACCCCGGGTGATGTCCGCGAACGCGTTCCACGCCGGCCGCAGCCCCGTGATCGTCGCGTGCAGCAGCCCCGGCCGCCGCTCGAACAGGGCGAGCATCCGCCGCCCGACCGCCATCTCGACACCCAGCCCGGCCTTGATGGCGAAGGCGTAGTTCAGGGCCTGGCGCCGGGCGTCGACCGCGTCGCCCGCCTCGGCCACCCGTACCGCCCACTCGCCCGCGAGGCGGCCCGAGCGGAGCGCGTACGAGATTCCCTCCCGCGTCCACGGCTCCAGGAGACCGGCGGCGTCGCCGCAGACCAGGACCCGGCCACGGGAGAGCGGAGAGTCGTCGGTGCGGCACCGCGTCAGGTGCCCGGAGGAGATCGAGGGCTCGAAGCCGGACAGGCCGAGCCGGGCGACGAAGTCCTCCATGTACCGCTTGGTGGCGGCGCCCTCGCCGCGCGCCGAGATGACGCCGACGGTCAGCGTGTCGCCCTTCGGGAAGACCCAGCCGTAACTGCCGGGCATCGGGCCCCAGTCGATGAGGACGCGGCCCTTCCAGTCCTCGGCCACCGACGGCGGCACGGGGATCTCCGCCTCGAGGCCCAGGTCGACCTGACCGAGCTTCACCCCTACATGCGCCCCTATGCGGCTCGCGCTGCCGTCGGCACCGACGACCGCGCGCGCGAACACCGTCTCGCCGTCCGCGAGGACGACGGCGACGGTCCGGCGGTCCGGGACGGCCGGACCGTGCTGCTCCACCCGGCTCACCGTGGCACCCGTCCGCAGCTCGGCGCCCGCCTTCTGCGCGTGCTCGACGAGCTGGGCGTCGAACTCGGGGCGGTTGATGAGCCCGAAGAGCATGCGGCGGGACCGGCGGGTGCGGGCGAAGCGTCCCTGGAGGGAGAAGGTGACGGCGTGCACCCGGTCCTGGAGGGGGAGTTCGAAACCGGGCGGCAGCGAGTCGCGGGACGGGCCGATGATGCCGCCGCCGCACGTCTTGTAGCGGGGAAGCTCGGACTTCTCCAGGAGCAGCACCCGGCGTCCGGCCACGGCAGCCGCGTAGGCCGCGGTCGCGCCGGCCGGGCCCGCGCCGACGACCACGACGTCCCAGACGTCCGCCTCCGAGTCGACCGTCGCACCGTCCCCCACGTCGGAGGTCGCGTACACCTCCGCGTCTTCCGTCGGCTCCACGTCCGCCGCCCCGTCCGCACCGATGCCCTCAGGAGCCGCACCTTCGGGCGCGGTGTTCTCCGGACCGGCGTTCTCTGCGTGCTCGCTGCTCACGATGTGCTTCTGCTCCTGATCCGACCGGTGGTCTGCTCCTGACGCATCCTACGGCGCGGTACCCGAAGGCCCGCGCCGTAGGATCGGCGGTGCGTTCGCCGTACCACGACATACGCCGAACGCCGTCCTTACGTCGTAACGTCGCACCCACCAGGAGCGTGCCCATGACCTCGAATCCGATCGCCGAGACCGTACGGTCCCTGATGCCCCGGGCCAAGGCCGAGCTCACGGAGCTGGTGGCCTTCGAGTCGGTGGCGGACGAGGCCGTGGCGCCGCGCAGCGAGTGCGAGGCGGCGGCGAACTGGGTCGCGGACGCCCTGCGCGCCGAGGACTTCCAGGACGTGGCGCTGCTCGACACCCCGGACGGTTCGCAGGCGGTGTACGGCATACTGCCCGGCCCGGCCGGAGCGCCGACCGTCCTCCTCTACGCGCACTACGACGTGCAGCCGAAGCTGGACGAGTCGGCCTGGCTCACCCCGCCGTTCGAGCTGACCGAGCGCGACGGGCGCTGGTACGGGCGCGGCACCGCCGACTGCAAGGGCGGCTTCGTCCTGCACCTGCTCGCGCTGCGGGCCCTGAAGGCGAACGGCGGCGTTCCCGTGACGGTCAAGGTGATCGTCGAGGGGTCGGAGGAGCAGGGCACCGGCGGTCTGGAGCGGTACGCCGAGGAGCACCCCGAACTCCTCGCCTCCGACGCGATCGTGATCGGCGACGCCGGCAACTTCCGGGTGGGCCTGCCGACGGTGACGGCGACCCTGCGCGGGATGACGATGATCCGGGTGGGGATCGACACCCTGGAGGGCAACCTGCACTCCGGTCAGTTCGGCGGCGCCGCGCCGGACGCGCTGGCCGCGCTGATCCGCGTCCTGGACTCGCTGCGCGGCCCGGACGGTTCGACCGTCATCGACGGCCTGCCGTGCGACAAGACCTGGGAGGGACTGCAGTACCCGGAGGAGGACTTCCGCCAGGACGCCAAGGTCCTCACGGGCGTGGACCTGCCGGGCGCCGGTACGGTCGCCGACCGGATCTGGGCGCGCCCTGCCGTCACCGTCATCGGTATCGACTGCCACCCGGTGGCCGGGGCGACTCCTTCCATCCCCTCGTCGGCCCGCGCCCAGATCAGCCTGCGGGTGCCGCCGGGCCAGGACGCGGCCGAGGCGACGAAGCTGCTCTTCGCGCACATCGAGAAGCACACGCCGTGGAACGCCCGGGTCTCCCTCGAGCAGGTGGGTCAGGGCCAGGCGTTCCAGGCGGACACGTCGAGCCCGGCGTACACGTCGATGGCGGAGGCGATGCGGATCGCGTACCCCGGTCAGGAGATGCAGACGGCGGGCATGGGCGGTTCGATCCCGCTGTGCAACACGCTGGCGTCGCTGTACCCGGAGTCGGAGATCCTGCTGATCGGTCTGAGCGAGCCCGAGGCGCAGATCCACGCGCCCAACGAGTCCGTCTCGCCCGAGGAGCTGGAGCGGCTCTCGGTGGCGGAGGCGCACTTCCTCCTCAACTACGCCCGCTCCAAGCAGGTCTGACGAAGGGTCGGGGACGGGGTCCGGGTTCTGGGTGCCGGGTTCTGGGTTCAGCGTTCGGCGAAGCTCGCCGAGAGCGTAGAGGCATACGGCGGGCCTGCGTGGAAGCGTAGGTTCGCCGTATGGAACTCACCCGGATCACCCCGCGCCTGCACCTCCTCGACTTCTCCATCGGCCAGGCCTACCTCTGGCAGGACGAGGAGGAACTGACCCTGATCGACGCCGGTTGGGTCGGCACGGCGACCGGGACGGCGGCGGCGATACGCGCGGCCGGTCTGGACCCGGACCGGCTGCGGCGCATCGTGCTGACCCACTGCCACCGTGACCACGTGGGTTCGGCGCGGGAGCTCGCGGACCGGCACGGGGCGGAGGTCCTCGCGCACCGGCTCGACGCTCCGGTGGTCCGGGGCGAGGCGCCGGTGCCGGAACCCGACCTCCTGGACTGGGAGGTCCCGCTGTTCGCGCACGGCATGACCGTGCCGGAGGCGCCGCCGACGCGGGTGGACCGGGAGGTCGAGGACGGCGAGGAGCTCGGCTTCGGGGACGGCGCGGTGGTGGTCCACACGCCGGGGCACACGCCCGGCTCGATCGCGGTGCATCTGCCGCGCCACGGCGTGCTGTTCACCGGGGACACGGTGGCGTCCGTCCAGGGCGTGACCTTCGGTGTGTTCCATGTGGACCGCGCGCTCGCGCTCGACTCGATGCGGCGCCTCGCGAAGCTCGCCCCCTCGGTGCTGTGCTGCGGCCATGGCGCTCCCGTGACCGAGGACGCGGCGGCCCTGCTCGCCGCGGCGGCCGGATAGGTCCGGCGCCCGTCAGCCCACCGGGTCCCCCGCCTCCAGGTTGAGCACCGTGCCGCGCTCGCGGGCGCGCAGGGCCCAGCGGAGGCGGCGGTAGCGGACGGGCGGGAGGAGGTCGGCGGCCTCCTCCTCGGTGACGAAGCGCCAGCCGCGCAGTTCGGCGCCGGGGAGGCGGAGGCGGGCGGTGTCCTCGGTGCTGAGCCTGCCGCCGTCGAAGAGGAGGCGCAGTCCTCCGTAGCCGGGGGGCTGGGGGCGTTCCCAGTCGACGAGCAGGAGGCGGGGCACGGCGTCGAGTTCGAGGCCTATCTCCTCGGCGACTTCGCGCATTCCGGCGCGGGCCGGGGGTTCGCCGGGTTCGACGATGCCGCCGGGGAACTCCCAGCCCGGCTTGTAGGTGGGGTCGACGAGGAGGAAGCGGTCCTGCTCGTCGAAGAGCAGGACGCCCGCGGCGAGGGTCTCGCCGGTCGGGTCGGGGGTCTGGACGATGCCGCAGGGGGTGACGAGCCCGGTCCGGACCGCGTCGGCGACGGAGCGGGCGGCCTCGGCGGCGGTGAGCGCCGAGGTGTCGACGGTGTACGCGTCGGCGGCGAGCCAGTCGAGGGCGGCGCGGTAGGGCGCGAGGTGTTCGTGGCACCACTCGCGCACGCGGGCGTCGACCTCGGGATCGTCGTATTCCGACCGGCTGTCTATCCGCTCCCGCAGGATCGTTTCCTCCGGGGCGAGCAGGATGTGGCGGACCTCGATGCGGCGGGCGGCGAGCCCCCCGAAGATCTCGTCCCGGTACTCCTGCCTGAGCAGGGTCATGGGAACCACGAGGACGCCCCCCACCTCGGCGAGCAGCGCGGCGGCGGTGTCGACGACGAGGCGGCGCCAGATCGGCAGGTCCTGGTAGTCCTCGACCTCGGCGAGCCGCTTGGCCGGGAGGAGACGGCGCAGTGCCCCGCCAGTGGCCTCCGGGTCGTACAGCGTGCTGTTCGGGATCAGATCGACCAGCTCGCGCGCGGTGCTGGACTTTCCCGCGCCGAACGCACCGTTGACCCAGACGATCACGATTCCCCCTCTTCGGTAGCCCCCAGTGGCTTGCCCGCAACACCCTGCCACGGAAACCACGAACACATGTCTCGGCATGTGCGTGACACTTCCGCGCGGCCGTCGTTGAGAACGGCAAGCACGAGGGGGTGCGGAGATATGAGTCGTATGGTTCTCGAACGTTTTCCGGCCGGCGGCCCGCGGGGCAGCTGGCCGGCGGAGGAGTTCGCCATCGCGCGGCGCGACGAGGGTGTACCGGCCCGGGTCGTGATGGACCTGGAGTCCGACACGTTCCTGGTGGTCGTGGAACAGCGGACGGCGGAGCGGGTACGGAGGGAGTGACGGCGGGGCAGCGACGGCGTGCCGTGCGCCTGGCCCTGGGCGGTGTTCGCGCCGGCCCGTGCCGGAGTCGGCACGTCCTGACCCCGCGGGGCCCTCACTCCGGACGGTTGAAGCGGCGTGCGGCCCACAGCAGGGCGAGGGTGCCGCTGACGAGGAGAAGGCCCGCTTCGAGAGGGAGAGGCGGTTGCCAGCCGCCCCACTCGATGCCGGCGACGGCCTGCTGGTCGGGGACGCGATGGCTGATGCAGCGGCGGAGGAGGTCCACCGCGTAGGCCAGGGGGTTGGCGCCGGCGAGGGCCTGGGCCCAGCCGGGCAGGGAGTGCAGCGGGAAGAAGCCCCCGGAGAGGAACAGCAGCGGCATCATGATCAGGCCGAGGAAGGTGTGGAACGTCTCGGGCCTGCGGAGGGTGACGGCCAGGGCCAGGGACAGGGTCGTGATGGTGAACGAGGCCAGGATCATGCCGCCGAGGAGCAGGAGCAGGAGGACCGGGTCGTACGGGATGCCGACCGTGCCGGCGAGGCCGAGCATGACGGCGCCTTGGACCGTGGCGGTCAGGGTGCCGCCCGCGCAGTTGCCCAGGAGGAGGGTGGAGCGGCTGACGGGGGCCATGAGGAGCTCGCGGAGGTAGCCGCTCTGCCGGTCGGTGATCAGGCGGATGCCGACCAGGATGGCCGGTGCCTGCACCGTCATCATCAGCATGCCGGGGAACAGATAGGTCTGGTAGCCGACGCCCAGGGAGGAACGGGGGATGAGGGCGGCGAGGCCGCCCCCGAGGATGAGGAGGTAGAGCATCGGCTGGAGCAGCATCAGCGCGGTGTGGGCGCGTTGACCGGCCAGGCGCAGCATGTCGCGGTGGATCAGGGCGTGGATCGCGCGCAGTTCCCGCCGCAGGCGTGCGGGCCGTCCGCCGCCGGACGTCCCGAGGGCGTCCGGAGTCTCAGCGGTGCCAGGGGCCTTCAGGGTGACTGTGGTCATCGGACGCCGCCGGTCTCTGACGTGGTGTCGCACGGGGTGGGGCCGGCCGGCGCGTTGCCGCGCCCGGTGGTGCCGAGGCTGCGGCCGGTGTGGTGGAAGAAGACGTCGTCGAGCGTGGGTGGGGCCGCGGAGGCGGCGTGGACGGCGATGCCGTGGCGTTCCAGTGCCGCGCAGAGGCGGGGGATCCAGGTGCTGCCGTCCGGGATCCGCAGGGAGACGCCGGCCGTGTCCACGGTGACGGCGCGGTCGGGTTGGACGAGGGCGCGCACGACGTGTTCCGCCGTCGTGTCGTCGCTGGTGCGCAGGACGACCCGGTCGTCTCCGATCGCGGCCTTCAGTGTGCTCGGAGTGCCCTGTGCCACCACGCGACCACCGTCGATGATGGCGATGCGGTCGCAGTTCTCCGCCTCCTCCAGGTAGTGGGTGGTGACGAAGAGGGTGCTGCCGTGCCGGTCGCGCAGGACGCGGAGGTGGTCCCAGACCTGGACGCGGGCATGGGGGTCGAGGCCGGTGGTCGGCTCGTCGAGGAACAGCACGCGGGGGGAGTGCAGCAGGGCGCGGGCGATCTCCAGGCGGCGCCGCATGCCGCCCGACAGGGTCCGTACGGGGGAACTCCTCCGGTCGGTCAGCCCGGCCGTCTCCAGTACCTCCGCGGCGCGCAGGCGGGCACGGCGGCGGGGCAGCCCGTAGAGGCGGGCGTGGATGCGGAGGTTCTGTTCGGCCGTCAGGTCCGCGTCCACAGCGCTGTTCTGGAAGAGCATGCCGACGTGTCGGCGTACCTGGTGGGGTTGGGTGAGCACGTCGGCGCCGGCGACCGTGGCGTGACCGGCGGTGGGGCGGGCCAGGGCGCACAGCATGGCGATCGTGGTCGACTTCCCGGCTCCGTTCGGGCCGAGGAAGGCGAACGTCTCGCCCTGCGACACGTCCAGGTCCAGGCCGCGTACCGCGTGGGTCGTGGTGCCCTGCGGGCCCGGATAGCTCTTGGCCAGGCCACGCATGCTGATGGCGTACCCGGACTCGGGTCCGCGCCGGGCGGCCGGCGGGCTGGTGGCGGCGGCGGTCAGGAGGGCTGCCGGGGCAAGGTCGTCGCCGGCGGGTGGCTGCATGGGTCTGGTCCTCGTCTGGGGGTGCGTCCTCCGCGGCGGACGGCCCCGCCTCGTACAGGACGGTGGACATCCGGCCGGCGGCTTCCCGGGTTCAGCCGCCGACCGGATGGTGGTGCCTGAGTTACGCGCAGCTGATGCCGATGCAGATCGTGTTGAGGAGGGTCAGCAGACCCACGCAGTCACACGTCGCGGCGTACGGCGCTCCGTCCACGCCGACGGGGTCGGTCTCCGGAAGGGCGTGGAGACGGGCGAGCAGTTCGAGGTCCTTGTTCTCCATGGACGTGCTCCTTCTTGCGTTGAGCGGGCGGCAGACTTCCTGCCGCTCAGACCGGCGGCTGGACCATCCAGTGCCGGGGGTCGGTGTGGTGGATCCGCAGGAGGAAGGCAAGGATTCCGGCGGATCCGTCGCTCCAGCTGGTCGAAACGTCCCCGTACTCGGTGGGGAAGACCACGTGGGCGTCGCGCTGGGCCCGCTCGCAGACGATGAGACGGGCCAGGTCTTCGGCCATGGCGCGGTAGACGGGGTCACCCGTGGCGGCGGCCATGTCGAGGAGGAAGTCGCCGTTGCCCGCGAGCCCGTGGCACTGGGCGAGTGCGGCGCGGGAGGCGCGCTCGGTGACGGCGTGCGTGGCGCGGCGGGCGAGGTCGCCGAACCTGTCGTCCCCGGTCGCCTGCCACAGGCGGACGAGGAAGGTCCCGATGCCCGCCGCTCCGTGGCACCAGTACGGGGCCGTGGGCACGTCCGATGCCTGTGAGGGCCATTGGGCCGCCTCGCCGACGCGTACGGCGGTGGCCACCAGGTGCTCGCCCACCTCCACCGCGAGTTCCATGTGGTCCGCCCGCTCCGAAACGGCCGCGGCGGCGAGGAGGAAGCAGCCGATGCCTGCGGATCCGTGGGCGAAGCCGAGGTACCGCGCGCCGGCCTCCGGGGAAGCGGCTTCCCCGGGCACCGGCCAGCCCACCCCGTGCTGGTCACGCCGTGCGGCGGCGGTCAGCCGGTCGGCCGCGTCGGTGGCCAGTTCGGCGAAGCGCGGGTCTCCGGTGCGGTGCCACAGGTGGAGGGCGGCCAGTCCACTGCCCGCGCTGCCGTGGGTGATGTCGTAGTGGGGTGTCGCCTGTTGCGGGGCGAGGGCCAGGGCCAGGGCATGGTCCGTGAGTGCCCGGTCGTCGAGGGCGCGCCCGGCGTCGTACAGGGCCCAGGCGGTTCCCCGGCCGCCGAAGTGCAGCCCCGGACGGGTGGAACGGAGGTCGGTGCGGTCCGCGATCCAGTGGCCCGCGGTGGAGATCAGCCCCGGCAGGCGGGCGTCACCGGTCAGCTCCCAGTACCGCGTCAGTACGGCGAGGACGCCGGCCGCGCCCTGCTGCACGGTGCACGGGTCGGCCTCCCCCGCCATGGTGGACACGGGCCACAGCCGCCGCTCGTCCGCCGGATCGATCGAGTCGACGAGGTGATCCACGATTCCGGAGACCGCGGCTTCCCGGCTGTCGGCCCGGCCGTCGGTCCGGCGGTCGTTCCGGCGGTCGTCCCGGTCGTCGGTCCGGGTCGCGTGGGGTACGGCGTGGTTCTCCGTCCGCGCCGGGAGCACCCTCCGGAGCGTCTCTCGGGCCCTGGCCGGGTCCCAGCGGTCGGCGGGATCGTCCTTCGTCAGACCGAGGATCATCTCCGTCAGGGCGTCCGGCAGCCGGAGCGGCCCCGTACAGGCGGCCAGCCACGCGGCGAACCGCTGCTCCATGGCCCTGGTGTCGGGCTCCTCGGGGAGCAGGTTCGGTACCTTGCCCGCCAGGACGAAGCAGGCGGTGGCGCCGAGGCTGTAGTAGTCGGCGGTCGGACTGACGGGTGCGTCGGCCAGGCGCTCGGGGGCGCTGAATCCGGGGGTTCCCACCCGGGTCGGGAGGGCGGCCTCGTCCTCCAGGACAGCGAGTTCGAGGTCGATGAGGCGCAGTTCGCCGTCCGGGCGGACCATGACGTTGGCCGGGGTGAAGTCGCGCAGGACGCAGCCGCGGGCGTGTGCCGCCGCGACCAGGTCCACCAGGCGGCCGACCTGGGCAAGGGCGTCGGTGCGGTAGCTCTCCCCTCCGACGTCGCGGAAGTGCTCGGCGACCCAGGTCCGCAAGGTGACGCCCGGCACTTCCTCCTGAGCCAGGAACAGGTGCCCGGCGTGCTCGAACAGCTCCACCGGCTCCGGGGCCAGCCCGGTGCCCTTGAGCTTCTCCAGGGTCTGGGCCTCGGCGCGCAGCCAGTCGCGGACGTCGCAGCCGGAGGCGTCGGCCTCCACGTGCGGCCGGGCCTCCTTGATCACCACGGGGGCGTTCGTACGGACATCGGTGCCCCGGTAGACGCCGCCCTTGTTCGTGTGCCGGATCGCCTCCCGTACCGCGAACCGACCCCCGAGGACCACGGGACCGCTCGCCTTCTCCACCGCGCGCGGCGCGTCGGGCACCGAGGCGGGGAACGGGCAGACCGCCCAGGGGGGAGGGCAGTACTGGCCGGTGCGCTTGTCCTCCACGGGGTTGCCGTCGGGGTCCTCGATGAACCACACCAGGAGGCCGTCGTCCGACAGGCGGCGCCGCCCTACGAAGGCCCCGTAGCGGTAGTGGACCAGGGAGTGCGCGGCGTAGGCCTGGTCGGACAGGATCCGGGGGCCGGCGAGCCCCGCCGTGGCGAGGTGCAGCTCCTTGGCGAGCCGGGCCGCCTCTTCGTCGCAGCTCGGGTAGACGGTGATGAACTTGCCCGAGCTTCCTCGGGGGGTGGCGCGGGAGTTGAGCGCGCTCACCTGGTCGAGGGACCGGGCGAACTTGAACGTCGACTCCCCCCGCAGCAGCACGTCCAGGGCCTTCTCGAGGACCGTCGGCGCGGAGGCCGCCGTCGCCGAGAGGTGCAGCTTCCACCCCTGCTCACGGCGCGTCCCGGAGCCGGGCGTCACCCGGCACCACATGTCGTCGGAGTCGGCCGTCCAGCGCTCCTCCGTACCCGTGGCGACCAGCGCCTCGCGGAGAATGCCTTCCAGTTCGACTTCGGTTACCTGGATCGTCATTCACGTCCCTCTCAACGGTGCGGACCGCTGATCGGAACGTGCCCGGTGACATAACCGGACCAACACATACTCACTCGGATTCACTTGATCCGACGAGCGCACAGCGCGCGGGGCTCCCTCCGCGATTGCGCCCCGTGCGGAGCCGGGCGCCTCCTCAGCCCTTCGCGCTCCCCGCTGCCGCCGCCGCGCCCAGCAGGCCCGCGTCCGTGCCCGTGGCGGCGGGGACGACGCGCAGGTTCCGGACGAAGGAGAGCGTGGCGTACGAGGCGAGGCTGCGGCGGAGCGGCGCGAAGAGGACCTCGCCGGCGCCCGCGACCCCGCCGCCGACGACGGCGATGTCGATCTCGACGAGGGCCGCCGTCGCGGCGATGCCCGCCGCGAGCGCCTGGGCCGCCCGCTCGTACGAGGCGACGGCGACCGGGTCCCCCGCGAGTGCCGCGGTGGCCACGGCCGCGGCGGAGACATCGCCGTCGGGCCCCGGCCGCCAGCCGTTCTCCAGGGCGCGGCGGGCGAGGTGCGGGCCGCTGGCGACGCGTTCGACGCAGCCGCGGCCGCCGCAGGCGCAGGGCTCGCCGTCCATGTCCACCACCATGTGGCCGATGTGACCGGCGTTGCCCGTGGGGCCCGGGTGGACCTTGCCGCCGAGGACGAGACCGCCGCCGACGCCCGTGGAGACCACGAGGCAGAGGGCGTTGTCGTGGCCCCTGGCGGCTCCGAGCCAGTGCTCGGCCGCCGTCATGGCGACGCCGTCGCCGACCAGGGTGACGGGCCGTCCGCCCGTCGCCCGGTGGACCCGATCGACCAGGGGGAAGTCGCGCCAGCCGGGCACGTTGACCGGGCTGACGGTCCCCCGGTGGGCGTCGACGGGGCCCGCGCTGCCGATGCCGACGGCGCCGGCGGCCTCCCACAGCGGCGAGGCCGCGAGGTCGGCGAGCACGTCCTCGACCGCCCCCATCACCGTCTCGCCGTCCTCACGCGCGGGCGTGGGTCGCTGGGAGCGCGTGCGGATGCGGCCCTCGCCGTCGACGAGGGCACCGGCGATCTTGGTACCACCGATGTCGAGGGCGGCGACGAGACCGCCGGCGGGGCCCGGGGCGGGATCGGTCTGCATGGCGCGGGGTCTCCAAGCGGCGGGCGGAACGGTGCTGGGTACAGTCTCCCGCCCGGTGACAACGTTGTCCAGGCCCTATGCTTCCCCCAGAGGACCCACCCCGATCTTCGACGGAGGAACCGCGCATCGTGGCCGACATCGCCCGCCGCCCCGAGCACCGCTACGGCAACCGGCCCACGATGAAGGACGTCGCCGCGCGCGCGGGCGTCGGTCTGAAGACGGTGTCCCGGGTCGTGAACGGCGAGCCGGGGGTCACCCCCGACACCGAGCGCCGGGTCCAGGAGGCCATCGAGGTCCTCGGGTTCCGCCGCAACGACAGCGCGCGCGTCCTGCGCAAGGGCAGGACCGCGACCGTCGGCCTCGTCCTGGAGGATCTCGCCGACCCGTTCTACGGACCGCTCAGCCGGGCGGTCGAGGAGGTCGCCCGGGCGCACGGCGCCCTGCTCATCAACGGTTCAAGCGCCGAGGACCCGGACCGGGAGCAGGAGTTGGCGCTCGCCCTGTGCGCGCGCCGGGTGGACGGTCTGATCGTCATCCCCGCAGGTGACGACCACCGGTACCTGGAGCCCGAGATGAGGGCGGGCGTCGCCACCGTCTTCGTCGACCGTCCGGCGGGGCTCATCGAGGCCGACGCCGTGCTCTCGGACAGCTTCGGCGGGGCGCGCGACGGGGTGGCCCATCTGATCGCCCACGGGCACCGCCGGATCGGCTTCATCGGTGACCGTCCCCGTATCCACACGTCCGCCGAGCGGCTGCGCGGCTACCGCGCGGCCATGGAGGACGCGGGTCTGCCGGTCCGGGACGCCTGGGTCTCGCTCGGGTCCACGGAGCCCGGGCGGGTGAGCGCGGCCGTACGGGACCTCCTGGCCGGGCCGGAGCCGGTGACGGCGCTGTTCGCGGGGAACAACCGGGTCACGGTCACGGTGGTCCGGGCCCTCGCCGGGCAGGAGCGGCCGGTGGCCCTGGTCGGCTTCGACGACATCGAGCTGGCCGATCTGCTGGGCATCACGGTCATCGCGCAGGACGCGGCCGCGCTGGGCCGGACGGCGGCGGAGCGCCTGTTCCGGCGCCTCGACGGGGCCGACGAGGCGCCGCAGCGGGTGGTGCTCGGCACCACGCTCCTCGCCCGCGGGTCGGGCGAGATCGCACCGCCGACCGCCTGAGGCCGCCCCCCGGTTTGTGGGCATGCGTGTACGGTCCTGGCGGGTGCCGGGGCGCAGGGGGCGGCGGCGCCGCCAAGGGCGCCGTCCCGTTGCCCACCCGTCCCGCCCCGGCGGGGCGATTGCCCACAACGGGGGGACGGGAGCCACCGGAGGCGGCCTGCTGGGCGGCTGTCCAGCAGGCAGCGCGATTCCGTCCCGCCGTCCTGCTACTCGGCGGAAGCCGTCAGGTCGCCGCGGCGCGGGGCCGCGAAGCGGTCGAGGGCGGCTCGGTCCATGCCGGTGAGCACGTCGACCTCCGCGGTGTCGAGGGCGCCGCAGTCGATGCCGCGCAGCAGGTAGGAGCTGAGGGCCTTGGCGGTGGCGGGCTCGTCCATGACGTCGCCGCCCGCGTGGTTGGCGTACGCGGAGAGGCGCTTGGCGGCGGCCTCGAAGCCCTCGCGGTAGAAGGCGAAGACAGCGGCGTAACGCGTGGGGATGTGGCCCGGGTGCATGTCCCAGCCCTGGTAGTAGGCGCGGGAGAGAGCACGGCGGGTGAGGCCGTAGTGGAGGCGCCAGGCCTCGTGGACGTGCTCGGTGGAGCCGACCGGGAGGACGTTGGTGGAGCCGTCGGAGACGCGTACGCCCGTGCCGGCGGCCGCGACCTGCATGATCGCCTTGGCGTGGTCGGCGGCCGGGTGGTCGCTCGCCTGGTAGGCGGCGGAGACGCCGAGGCAGGCGCTGTAGTCGAAGGTTCCGTAGTGCAGTCCGGTGGCGCGGCCTTCGGCGGCGCCGATCATGCGGGCGACGGCGGCGGTGCCGTCGGTGGCGAGGATGGACTGGCTGGTCTCGATCTGGATCTCGAAGCCGAGACGGCCGTCGTCGAGGCCGTGGGCCTTCTCGAAGGCCTCAAGGAGCCGGACGAAGGCGGTGACCTGCTCGGGGTAGGTGACCTTGGGGAGGGTGAGGACGAGCCCCTCGGGGAGGCCGCCGTTCTCCAGGAGGCCGGTGAGGAAGACGTCGGTGGTGCGGATGCCCCGGTCGCGTACGGCCGACTCCATGCACTTCATCCGGATGCCCATGTACGGGGCGGCCGTGCCGTTCCCGTACGCCTCGGAGATCAGCCGGGCGGCGCGGGCGGCGTCCTGATCCTCGTCGGCGCCCGCGTATCCGTCCTCGAAGTCGACCCGGAGGTCCTCGATGGGCTCGCGCTCCAGCTTGGCGCGTACGCGGCCGTAGACATCCTCGGCGAGGTCGTCGGAAAGGCCGAGGACGGCGGCGAAGGAGGAGGCGTCGGGGGCGTGCTCGTCGAGCGCGGCGAGGGCCTGGTCACCCCAGGAGCGGATGGTTCCGGCGTCGAAGACGTTCCCGGGGACGTAGACGGTGTGGACGGGCTGGCGGGTGCCGGGGTCTCCCGGGTAGCGGCGGTCCAGCTCGGCGTCCACCGTGGCGAGGGAGGCGCTGATGCCCTCGCTGACCGCGCCCGCGAGGCTTGTCGACACCTTCTCCTGCTGACCCATCCCACATCCTCCTGTTTTCCGCTTCACGGAATCAACAATCCGTATAGCGAAGTTAATAGTCGGTCGGGACCTGCGTCAATGGTTGTCCGAAACGGCCGGGGGCCGCGCGGTGATCATCACCACGCGGCCCCCGGGCGCGACAGAACTCGCAGGTCAGCCCTTGCGGGTCTTGACCTCTTCGGTCAGCTGCGGGACGACGTCGAAGAGGTCGCCCACCACGCCGTAGTCGACGAGGTCGAAGATCGGCGCCTCGGCGTCCTTGTTGATCGCGACGATCGTCTTGGAGGTCTGCATGCCCGCGCGGTGCTGGATCGCGCCGGAGATGCCGGACGCGATGTACAGCTGCGGCGAGACCGACTTGCCGGTCTGGCCGACCTGGTTGGCGTGCGGGTACCAGCCGGCGTCGACGGCGGCGCGGGAGGCACCGACGGCCGCGCCGAGGGAGTCGGCGAGCGCCTCGATGATGGCGAAGTTCTCGGCGCCGTTGACGCCGCGGCCGCCGGAGACCACGATCGCGGCCTCGGTCAGCTCGGGGCGGCCGGTCGACGCGCGCGGGGTACGGGCGGTCACCTTGGTGCCGGTGGCCAGGGCGCCGAAGGAGACCGTGAGGGCCTCGACGGCGCCGGCGGCCGGGGCGGCCTCCACGGGGGCCGAGTTCGGCTTGACCGTGATGACCGGGGTGCCCTTGGAGACACGGGACTTGGTGGTGAAGGAGGCGGCGAACGCGGACTGCGTCGCGACCGGGCCCTCGTCACCGGCCTCCAGGTCCACGGCGTCGGTGATGATGCCGGAGCCGATGCGGACCGCGAGGCGGGCCGCGACCTCCTTGCCCTCCGCGGAGGACGGGACCAGGACGGCGGCCGGGGACACCGCCTCGTAGGCGGCCTGGAGGGCGTCGACCTTCGGGACGACGAGGTAGTCGGCGAACTCGGGGGCGTCGGCGGTCAGGACGCGCGTGGCACCGTGCTCGCCGAGGACGGCGGCGGTGTCGGCGGCGCCGTTGCCCAGCGCGACGGCGACGGGCTCGCCGAGGCGGCGGGCCAGGGTCAGCAGCTCCAGGGTGGGCTTGCGGACGGCTCCGTCGAGGTGGTCGACGTAGACGAGAATCTCAGCCATGGGACTTCAATCTCCTGCGAACGAAAGGGACGGTCTGAGGGGCTCGCGCGAGCCTTAGATGAACTTCTGGCCCGCGAGGAACTCGGCGAGCTGCTTGCCGCCCTCGCCCTCGTCCTTGACGATCGTGCCCGCGGTGCGCGCCGGGCGCTCCGCGGCCGAGTCGACCGCGGTCCAGGCGCCGGCGAGGCCGACCTCGTCCGCGTCGATGTCCAGGTCGTCCAGCTCCAGGGACTCCACCGGCTTCTTCTTGGCGGCCATGATGCCCTTGAAGGAGGGGTAGCGCGCCTCGCCCGACTGGTCCGTCACGGACACGACGGCCGGGAGGGAGGCCTCGAGCTGCTCGGAGGCGGTGTCGCCGTCACGGCGGCCGGTCACCTTGCCGTCCTCGATCTTGACCTCGGAGAGCAGCGTGACCTGCGGGACGCCCAGACGCTCGGCGAGGATCGCCGGGAGGACACCCATGGTGCCGTCGGTGGAGGCCATGCCGGCGATGACGACGTCGTAGCCGGTCTTCTCGATCGCCTTGGCGAGCACCAGCGAGGTGCCCATGACGTCGGAGCCGTGCAGGTCGTCGTCCTCGACGTGGACGGCCTTGTCGGCGCCCATCGAGAGCGCCTTGCGCAGCGCGTCCTTGGCGTCCTCGGGGCCGACCGTGAGCACGGTGACCTCGGCGTCGTCGGCCTCTTCGGCGATCTGCAGGGCCTGCTCGACGGCGTACTCGTCGAGCTCCGACAGCAGGCCGTCGACGTCGTCGCGGTCGACCGTCAGGTCGTCCGCGAACTTGCGGTCTCCGGTCGCGTCGGGCACGTACTTCACACAGACAACGATCCTCAAGCTCACGCCGGCTCTCCTACTGCATCGTCATAACTGGGCTGCCTTGTTGCTCGCAGCATAGGCGCCTGAAGGGCGGGTTTCCGGTCGGGGCGCCGGACGCCCCGACCAGATATTACTCGCCAGTACACCCAGTTCGTTACGAGTAAGCAAGCGCTCAGGCATGTGATCTGGCCAACGCGCGCGGAGTGGCCCCTGCGGGAACTCTCAGTCGCGCAGCGCGTTGAAGCGCCCGTGGTGGTAGAGGAGCGGCCGGCCCGCCCCGTCCGGGTCGCCCGCGACCGCCTGCGCGATCACGATCCGGTGGTCCCCCGCGGGCACCCGGGCCACCACGCGGCAGACCATCCAGGCCAGTACGCCGTCGAGTACGGGCACCCCCTCGGGCCCCACACTCCAGCGGGTCCCCTCCCCGAAGCGGTCGGCGCCGCTGCGCGCGAAGGTGGCGGCGAGCTCCTGCTGGTGCTCGCCGAGTATGTGCACGCCGATGTGTTCGGTCTCGGCGAGCACGGGCCAGCTGGAGGAGGTGGTACCCACCCCGAAGGAGATCAGCGGGGGGTCCGCGGCGACGGAGTTGAGCGAGGTCGCGGTGAAACCGACCGGGCGCTCGCCGTGCGCGGTGACGACCGCGACACCGGCCGCGTGCCGGCGGAAGACGGAACGGAGCAGATCGGGAGAGGCCTGCCGGGGGGCGCCGATGGTGGGGACGGCGCGGAGCTCGGGCGAAACCGTCATGGAGTTGTCCTTCTGCGAGGGCGTCATGAGAGAAGTCCTGGGTCGTCAGAGACCCGGACAGCGCGCGCTCGCGTTGCGGGCCAGGTCCACATGGGGCCGGCCGTGGAGAAGGAGTTCTGGGGGCACTCCGCCAGGGTGACGATCGTTGCCTCGTGCAGTCAAGTGCGTACCGGGATGTGGGAGAAGTGTCACGGCGTCAGACCGCGCGCCCCAGGGCGGCGATGACGTCCACCCTGCGGGGCTGCCCTGCGGCCCGTCGGACGACGCGGCCCGTCCGGTCGAGGACGAGGACGGTGGGGGTCCGCGCGATGCCGAGCTCGCGTACGAGATCGAGCCGTTCCTCGGCGTCGATCTCCACGTGCCCCACGCCCGGCACCATCGCGGCGACCTCGGCGAGGGTGCGGCGGGTGGCCCGGCAGGGCTGGCAGAAGGCGGTGGAGAACTGGACGAGGGTGGCCCGCTCCCCCAGTGCGACGCCGAGCACCTCGGCGCCGAGCACGACGGGTCCGGGCACGTCGGGTCCGGGCGCGACGGGTCCAGGCGCTCCGGCTCCGGGCGCGACGGCTCCAGGCGCTCCGGGTCCGGGCTGTTCCTCGGTCACTCCTCTTCCCCTTCCTCTCCCTCTCGGCCGCGTCTCCCGGTGCAGCGTCGCACGGGAGCGTTCGATTCCCGCCACGGCGACCGCGAGTGACGAGAATCTCCCTGTACGAAGCTGCCTGGACTGGTCACGGCGGCCCACATGGGGCACGATCTGCCCAAAGCCGAAAACCTACGGCCGCGTAACTTCGCGGGGCGACCCATCCCCAGGTACACGAAGAAGAGGTTCCTCTCCGATGGCAGAACTCGTCTATCGACCGGTCGTCGGTGCCGCGCTCACCCTGTTCAAGGCACTCGACCTGAAGATCGACACCCAGGGTTCCGAGAACATCCCGCGGACCGGAGGGGCGGTGCTGGTGAGCAACCACATCAGCTACCTCGACTTCATCTTCACGGGGCTCGCGGCGCTGCCGCAGAAGCGCCTGGTGCGCTTCATGGCGAAGGAATCGGTCTTCCGGCACAAGGTCGGCGGGCCGCTCATGCGCGGCATGAAGCACATCCCGGTGGACCGCGCGCAGGGCGAGCACGCCTACAAGCACGCGCTCGAGTCGCTGCGGGCCGGCGAGATCATCGGTGTCTTCCCCGAGGCGACCATCTCCCAGTCGTTCACGCTCAAGGGCTTCAAGACGGGCGCGGCGCGCCTGGCGCAGGAGGCGGGCGTCCCGCTGATCCCGATGGCGCTCTGGGGCACCCAGCGGGTGTGGACGAAGGGCCGCCCGCGGAACTTCAAGCGGAGCCACATCCCGGTGACGATCCGCGTCGGCGAGCCCGTCGAGGCACCGGCCGACCAGTACGCGGGCGCGATCACCCGGCGTCTGCGCGAGCGCGTCCAGGAGCTCCTTGAGGCCGCGCAGCGCGCCTACCCGGTGCGCCCCAAGGACGCGAGCGACACCTGGTGGGTGCCCGCGCACCTCGGGGGTACGGCTCCGACGCCGGCCCAGGTCAAGGAAGCGGGCTGACACCCTCCCCGTTCGAACGCAGGACCGTTACTCCGGGTCCCGGACGGTGATCCGGGCTCCGGGGCTGAGCTTCCCCAGCGACTCGGCGAGCTCGGCGCCCGCCGCGAGCAGCTCGTCCCGGGTCATCGGGGCGAGCGACTCGAGCAGGAAGACCGCGTCGACCGTGTCGTCGTCGATGCGGGTACGGGGACCCTGGCGCCAGTTCCAGCGCCGGCAGGTGACCCCCTCCTCGTCGCACCAGACGATCTCGCCGGGCTCGGGGTGCTCCACCGTCTCCACGCCGCCCGCCGTGGTGACGAAGGGCTCGTCGCCGGTGGCCCGGACCAGGCGCATGGCGCCCCGGATCCTGCCCAGGTCCTCGCCGCCGACCGGGATGAGGTGGGCGACGCTGATCGCGTTGTAGGCGTCGACGAGCCGGTTGATCCGGGGCAGCCCGCCGTCCGCGAGCGCCCGCCGGGCCAGCGCCTCGGCGGAGTTGCGGGTACGGGAGGGCTTGGCGCCGAACGCGGTGTACGCGGCGCGCCAGGCGGCGATGTGCGGGTCCTGGTCCGGGGTCCGCCCGTCGAGGCGCTCGGCGAGCCGCCGCGCGGCCTCGTCGAGGAGGGCCGAACTGGTCTCGTCGCTGGGCCCGTTGACCAGACCGCGGGCCTCTATCGCGAGTGCGGTGAAGCCGGGGACGAGGGTGCGCACCTCGTCGGAGACGGTGAGGGTGAGAGTCATGGTCCGCCGTTTCGCTGGAGTCTCGCTGGAGCTGGGACTGGGGCCGGGGCTGGTGCTGGAGTACGGGGTCAGAGCTCCGTGGGGAGCGTCCGCCAGAGGGCCGGCCCGTCGGGCGCGGCGCGCAGCGCGTCCAGAACGACCGGATGCGGTTCAGTGTAGAGCACCGGATAATCCACTTCATTGAACTCCGGGCGTACGGTCCAGACCAGCCGCTCCTCCGTCAGGGAGAACTGGGCGTCCATGCCGGGTTTGTTGCCCCGTACGTCTTGCCGGGCCCAGCCCCGCCCGCCGGGCAGCAGGACCGCGACGAGACCGTGGATCACGGGGTCCGAGCCGTCGTCGTCGGCGAGCCGCTGGTAGCAGAGGGCCGCCGGAATGCCGCGGGCCCGCAGGAGCGCGGCGTACGCGATGGACTTGGCGTAGCAGATGCCGGTCCGCCGCTCCAGGACGTCGGAGGCCCGCCAGGTGACACGGAGATCTCCCGTGTCCATGGAGTGCGGGACGGTGTCACGTACGTGTACATAGGCCGCTTCGGCGTATGTGTATGCGTCGGGGTGGTCACCGGAGAGTCGGTGCGCGACCGCCTGGACCACCGGGTGCTCATGGTCGATGGCGTCGGTCGCAGCCAGATAGGCGGCGATGTCGGGGCTCTGCTGGACGAGTTCCATGCGAGGCAAGCGTAGGGAAACGGCCGGACGGAAGTCAATTACTTTCCGTCCGGCCGTATATTCATGCAGTTGTCAGTGGGTGCGGGCGAACTCTTCCTTCAGCGCCTGGAGGAAGGCGTCGACGTCTTCCTCCGTGGTGTCGAAGGCGCACATCCAGCGCACGTCCCCCGCGGCCTCGTCCCAGAAGTAGAAGCGGAAGCGCTCCTGGAGCCGCCTGCTCACCTCGTGCGGCAGCCGCGCGAAGACGGCGTTGGCCTGGACCGGGTAGAGGATCTCCACCCCGTCCACCTCGCGCACCCCCGCCGCGAGGCGCTGGGCCATCGCGTTGGCGTGGCGGGCGTTGCGCAGCCACAGGTCCTTCGCGAGGAGGGCCTCCAGCTGCACCGACACGAAGCGCATCTTCGACGCGAGCTGCATGGACAGCTTGCGCAGGTGCTTCATGTGGCTGACCGCGTCGGGGTTGAGGACGACCACGGCCTCGCCGAAGAGCATGCCGTTCTTCGTGCCGCCGTACGAGATGACGTCGACGCCCACCGCGTTGGTGAACGCGCGCATCGGCACGTCCAGCGAGGCGGCCGCGTTGGCTATCCGGGCCCCGTCGAGGTGCACCTTCATGCCCTTGGCGTGGGAGTGCTCGACGATCGCGCGGATCTCGTCCACCGTGTAGACGGTGCCCAGCTCCGTGTTCTGGGTGATCGAGACGACCTGGGGCATCGCCCGGTGCTCGTCCTCCCAGCCCCAGGCCTGCCGGTCGATCAGCTCGGGGGTGAGCTTGCCGTCCGGGGTCGGCACGGTGAGCAGCTTGAGGCCGCCCATCCGCTCCGGCGCCCCGCCCTCGTCCACGTTGATGTGCGCGGACTCGGCGCAGATGACGGCGCCCCAGCGGTCGGTGAGCGCCTGGAGCGCGGTCACGTTCGCCCCGGTGCCGTTGAAGACCGGGAAGGCCTCGGCGCTGGATCCGAAGTGGCCGTGCATGACGCGCTGGAGGTGCTCGGTGTACTGGTCCTCGCCGTAGGCGACCTGGTGGCCGTCGTTAGCGAGGGCGAGGGCGGCGAGCACCTCGGGGTGGGCGCCGGCGTAGTTGTCGCTGGCGAAGCCCCGGACCGACGGGTCGTGGTGCCGACGCGCGTCGGTCCTGGGGCCGAGGGCCGCGGTCACGGCTTGGGGGTCAGCCACAGACGCTGTCCATTCACTTCCTGGGCGGGCCTGTCCCACAGGCCGGCGATCTCGTCGGCGAGATCGCCGACGTCGGTGAAGCCCGCGAACTTCGCGTTGGGGCGTTCGGCGCGCATGGCGTCGTGCACCAATGCCTTGATCACCAGGATCGCAGCCGCCGCCTGGGGGCCGTCGTCGCCCCCCAGCTTGCGGAACGAGTCCGCCATGGCGAGGGTCCACGCCTCCGCGGCGGCCTTGCCCGCGTTGTACGCGGCGTTGTTGGCCAGCGGCTTGTGCGCGCCGACCTGGCTGATCAGGGCGTACCGGCCGCGTCCGCCGCTGCGGAGCAGGCCGTCGTGGAAGGCGAGCGAGGTGTGCTGGACCGTACGGACGAGGAGCTTCTCCAGGAAGTCCCAGTCCTTGAGGTCGGTCTCCATGAAGGAGCCGCTGCCCCGCCAGCCGCCGACCAGGTGGACCAGGCCGTCGATCCGGCCGAACTCCTTCTCGGTCTTCGCGGCCCAGTCGCGCGTGGCGTCCAGGTCGAGGAGATCGACCGTGTCGCCGACGACGGTGGCGCCGCCGTGGGCGTACCGGGCGGCGTCGACGGCCTCCGCGAGGCGGGTCGGGTCGGCGTCGGAGCCGACGACCGTCGCACCCGCCTCGGCGAGGCGCAGCAGGGCAGCCTGGCCCGCGGGGCCGGCAGCGCCCGCGACCGCGATGACGGCGCCTTCGAGCGGCCCGCCGTTTCCGTTGGCGTTCATGGGCGACGCCTCCTCCGTGTCCTCCGTACGAGCGCTCACGCGGCGGCCCGCTCGGTCGGCGAGACGTCGGCGGCCGTGATGCCCTTGGTGTCGGCGATCACGCCCTTCAGCTTCTTGGCGAGTGCCTCAAAGAACATGCTGAGCGGAAACTCGTCCGGAAGCACGTCGTCGACGAGCTTGCGCGGCGGGAGCGACAGGTCGAGGGCGTCGGGGCCCTTGGCCCACTTCGATCCCGGGTGCGGGGCGAGGTAGGTGGAGACGAGCTCGTACGCCTTGAACCAGTGGACGAGCTTGGGACGGTCGATGCCGTCGCGGTAGAGGGTCTCGATCTCGGCGCAGAGCTGGTTGGTGACCTCGGGGGCCCGCTGCCAGTCGATCTTCAGGGTGTTGTCCGTCCAGCGCACCACGTCGTGCTTGTGGAGGTACGCGAAGAGGAGCTGGCCGCCGAGACCGTCGTAGTTGCGGTTGCGGTCGCCGGAGAGCGGGAAGCGGAACATCCGGTCGAAGAGCACGGCGTACTGCACGTCACGGCCGTGCGCGTTGCCCTCGGCCTCCAGCTTCACGGCCTCCTTGAAGGCGGTGAGGTCGCAGCGGAGCTCTTCGAGGCCGTACATCCAGAAGGGCTGGCGCTGCTTGATCATGAAGGGGTCGAAGGGCAGGTCGCCGTGGCTGTGGGTGCGGTCGTGGACCATGTCCCAGAGCACGAAGGCCTGCTCGCAGCGGCTCTGGTCGTCGATCATGGCGGCGATGTCCGCGGGCAGCTGGATGCCCAGGGTGTCGACGGCGGCCTCGGTGACCTTGCGGAAGCGCGCGGCCTCGCGGTCGCAGAAGATGCCGCCCCAGGTGAAGCGCTCGGGGGCCTCGCGGACGGCGATGGTCTCCGGGAAGAGGACGGCCGAGTTGGTGTCGTACCCGGCGGTGAAGTCCTCGAAGGTGATGCCGCAGAAGAGCGGGTTGTCGTAGCGGGTCGCTTCGAGCTCGGCGAGCCACTCCGGCCACACCATGCGGAGCACGACGGCTTCGAGGTTGCGGTCCGGGTTGCCGTTCTGCGTGTACATCGGGAAGAGCACGAGGTGCTGGAGCCCGTCGACACGGTCGGCGGCCGGCTGGAAGGCGAGCAGCGAGTCCAGGAAGTCCGGGACGGCGAAGCCGCTCTCGGCCCACTTGCGCAGGTCGGAGACGAGGGCGCGGTGGTAGGCGCCGTCGTGCGGGACGAGCGGGGAGAGCTGCTCGACCGCGGCGGTGACGCGGTCGAGGGTCAGCTCCACGAGGGAGCGGGCGGGTGCGCCCTCGGCCTCGAAGTCGATGGAGCCGTCCGTGCTCTGCCAGGCGCGGATCTCCTCCACGGCATCCTTGAGCTCGGGCCAGGCGGGGTGGTCGATCACCCGGGCGTCGAGGGATATCCCCCCACCGATCACGTCCTGCACAAGAATTTCCGTCATTCCTCTTCCTCCACAGGAGAACCTCGCGTCAAGACACCGTAACCATTGACGGATCTCCACCACAAGGGGAGGAAGAGAAATTATCCTGTGCGACCCCCCTGCCCACGAACGTTTTTCCCGTCCGAGAGGACTTAAACCACTCTTCCGCCGCCCGATCAGCTCAGCGGCTTCACGAGCAGCTCGAACTCCAGGTCGTCACGCTGAGGCACCCCGAAGCGCTCGTCCCCGTACGGGAAGGGCGACATCCGGCCGGTGCGCCTGTAACCGCGCCGCTCGTACCAGGCGATGAGCTCCTCCCGGACGGAGATCACCGTCATGTGCATCTCGCGCGCGTCCCAGAGCTCGCGCACCCGGCGCTCGGCCTCCGCGATGATCTGCTTGCCGAGGCCGGCGCCCTGCAGCTCGGGGCGGACCGCGAACATTCCGAAGTACGCGGCCTCCCCCCGGTGCTCCAGCTGGCAGCAGGCGACGATCTCGCCGTCGCGCTCGACGACCAGGAGCCGGCCGTCGGGCGCCGTGATCACGGCCGCCACGCCGTCGGGGTCGGTGCGCTGCCCCTGGAGGATGTCCGCCTCGGTGGTCCAGCCGCCCCGGCTGGAGTCGCCCCGGTAGGCCGACTCGACGAGCGGTACGAGGGCCGGGACGTCGTCCAGGACCGCCTCGCGGTAGCTGATCCGACCGGTCTCGTGCGACGTGGCGGTGTCCATGTGAACGGGGCTCCCCTCGGGCGCTGACGATCGCCGTACGCGATCGCCCCGAGCCTAACGCGCGCGCCCTTCACTCCCCTTCGTACGCCTGTGCGCGCCCGTGCGCCCGCGTGTGCATGGCCGGCGCCGGGAAGCCTCCGGGACGGGACGGCGTCGAGGGGGAGGTGTGCCGTGCACGGACCGGCCCTGTCCGGGTGGCTGATGGTCGCGCTGTGCGCGGCGACGGGCGTGTACTGCCTGCTGCGGATGCGGGTGTGCGCCGGGGAGGAGCGGCGGGCCGCGGGCGGCGAGGCGGTGATGGGATTCGGGATGGCGTCCATGGCGCTGCCCGCCGCGGTGCTCACGCCACCGGGGTGGAGCTGGGCGGTGTACGCCGCGGTGTTCGGCGGCGCCACCCTGCACGGCCTGTTCACCGTCCGGCACGGCGGACACCATCTGCACCATCTGGTCGGCTCGCTCGCCATGGTCTACATGGCCCTGGCGATGGCGGCGCCCGCCACGGGGGCGCACACGGGGCACACGGTCGGCACCGCGGGCGGCATACCCGTCCTCACGGGCGGGCTGCTCCTCTACTACATGGCGTACGTGCTGTACGCGGGCGCGAGACTCGTGCCGGTGGCGGCGGCCACGGCAAGCGGTCCGACCCGGGCGTGGGCGACCCGGCCGGAGCTGACGCTCGCCTGCCGGCTCTCGATGGCGCTCGCCACCCTGGCCATGCTCGTGGCCCTGTGAGAAGGGCGGACAACAAAACCGTGGCGTACGTCACTTGCCGTCCGGGGCCGTACCCCCGACCCGTACCGCACTCATAGGCTGACGCCCATGTGGGTCTCCCTCGCGCTGTTCCTGCTCGGCGTCCTGACCGCCCTCGCGGCCCCCCGGCTGCTGTCGCGGGCCGACTGGGTGGAGCGAGAACCCGTGGTGGCCCTCTGGGTGTGGCAGTGCGCGGTCGCCACCGTGCTCCTGAGCTTCGCCCTGTCCATGACCTTCAGCGCGTCGACCGCCTGGCAGGCCGTCCGGGGACAGGTCTTCGCGCCCGCGCCGCGTGCGGTGGTCGACGCGTACGAGCTCGGGACGACCGGGCCCTGGTCCGCGGTGCTCGCGGTGGTCCTCGCGGCCGGCGGGGTCTGGACCGGCGCGATGCTCGGCCGGGAGATCGGCCAGGCCCGCGCCCGGCGCAGACAGCGCCGCTGCGACCTCCTCGTCCGCTCCCCCCTGCTGCCGGGTGAGGAGCCGTCCGACGGTGAGCGGCTCGTGGTCCTGGAGGGCGAGCGGGCGGACGCCTGGTGGCTCGCGGGGCCCACACCCCAGCTCGTCATCACCACGGCGGCGCTGCGGCGGTTGAAGGGGCGTCAGCTGGACGCGGTCCTGGCACACGAGCAGGGCCACGCGCGCGCCCGGCACGACTGGCTGCGGCACTGCTCGGGGGCGCTGGCCGCCGGATTCCCGGGGATCCCGGTCTTCGCGGCCTTCCGCGAGGAGATGCACCGGCTGGTGGAGCTGGCCGCCGACGACGTGGCCTCGCGCCGGTTCGGGCGTCTGACGATCGCGCTCGCCCTGGTCGAACTGAACGAGGACCGGGGCGTGTTCGGGCCCGGCTCCGCCTCGTACGCGGACCTCCCCCAGCGGGTGAACCGCCTGCTGACCGCGGCCCCGCGGCTCACGGCGGGGCGCCGGCTCCGGCTCACCGCCGCCGCGGCCCTGGTGCCGGTGGTCCCGGTCCTCGTGGCCTTCCTCCCGGCGCTCAGCGCGCTGGGCTAGGGAGCGGCGTAAGCTCCTCGCCGAGCACGCCTGCGGGACGCCTGGCGCGGGCGGGGTAGCTCCTCGCCGAACACGTCTGCGGGACGCGTGGCGCCCGAGGGATCATGAGAAGCCGTTCGTCGGGCAGGATCGACACATGCGCTCCTCCGCCATGATCTCCGGTGTCCTGGCCCTCCTCCTGCTCGTCCTCGTCGCCGCGGGATGGACGCCGCTGCTCTCCCTCGACCGGTCCGTCGCCGAGGCGCTGCACCGCGAAGCCGTCGCCCAACCCGGGCTCACCCGGGTCCACCGCGTCCTCAGCGACTGGGTCTGGGACCCGGTGACGATGCGCGCCCTGGCCGCTGCCGTCGTCGTACTCCTGTGGTGGTGGGGCGAGCGGCGCACGGCCCTGTGGGTGGCCGCGACCACCCTGCTCGCCGCGGCACTCCAGCAGGGCGTGAAGGCGCTGGTGGGGCGGGAGCGGCCGCAGTGGGTCGATCCGGTCGACTCGGCGCGGTTCGCCGCCTTCCCGTCCGGGCACGCGATGGCGGCCACGGTCACCTGCGGGCTGCTGCTCTGGGTGCTCGCGCTGCGCTGGAGGCCCGGGTGGCGCGGCTGGGGCACGCTCGCGTGGGCCGCGCTCGTCTCGGTGCTCGGCGTGGGCTGGACGCGGGTCTACCTGGGCGTGCACTGGCCGTCGGACGTGCTCGGGGGCTGGCTCCTCGGCTGGTGCTGTGTGGCCGTCGCGGTCCTCACGTACCGCCGGAGCGGGCGGCGCGGGGCCCCGGCCGACCCCTGTGCCGGGGAGAACGGCGGGAGCAGAATGGGAGACACACGATGAAGCCGCCTGTTCTGGACGATCCCCCGTGTCGCCCAGAACAGACGGCGTCCCCGGCGGTATGCCACGCGGGCATGCCGACGGGATGCGCCGAGTATATTGGCCGGCAGCCAGTCAACGCAGGAGTCCAGCATGTCCCCGCGTAGCCCATCGGTCAATGAAGAGCTTCGGCGCAGGTCGCGCGAGCGCATTCTGCAGGCCACGGTGGAGCTGGTCGACGCTCACGGCTACGAGGCGACCACACTCGGCGACATCGCGGAGCGGGCGGGTACGGCGCGCGGGCTGATCTCGTACTACTTCCCGGGCAAGCGGCAGCTTCTGCAGGCGGCGGTGCACCGGCTGATGCACCTCACGCTGGAGGAGGCACTGGAGCGCGAGCCGCGCACGGAGGACGGCCGCGAGCGGCTGGCCCGTGCGATCGACGCGGTCCTGGGGCTCGCGGAGGCGCGGCCCACCCTGATGCGGACCCACATGGCGGGGATCCTTCAGGCCGAGGGATTCGTGCAGTGCGAGGAGCAGCAGCGCCTGGCGTTCCTGCTGCGGGACACGGTCACCCGGTACGGCTCCGAGGACGTGGACACGGACTATCCGCTGCTGCGCGCCCTGCTGATGGGCGCGGTGGTGGCGGTGCTGCTGCCGGGCGCCAGGATGCCGCTGGCGCGGCTGCGGTCGGAGCTGTTCCACCGGTACGGGCTCGACTGGGAGGCGGGCGCGCCGCCGGACGGGGGTCCGCCCGGCGGCGCGCAGGTGCTCGGGCCGTCAGCCGGCCCTCAGGGTGCCGCTCAGTCGTCGAAGTCGAAGTAGTCCGGCTGCGTCTGGACGTTGAGCTCGTCCATCCGGATCCGCTTCGCGGGGTCGGTCCGACGGTCGGAGAGCTTCAGGACGTCGAAGCCCTTGGCCATGTCGTTCGAGTAGATGTAGCCGTTGTAGTAGTACGCGGACCACGAGCCGCCGGACGAGATGGTGGTGGCGGACAGCGGGCCGCGCTCGAAGTAGGCGATCTCCTTCGGCTTGGCCGAGTCGGTGAAGTCCCAGACGGAGACACCGCCCTGGTACCAGGCCTGGACCATGAGGTCCTTGCCCTTGACCGGGATCAGCGAGCCGTTGTGGGCGACGCAGTTCTCGGTGTCGGCCTGGTGGCGCGGGATCTTGTAGTAGCTGCGGAAGACGAGGTCGAGCTTCTTGCCCTTGCCGACGATGTCGTAGATGCCGTTGGCACCGCGGTTCGGGCCGACCTGGGCGTTGCAGGTGGCCGCGCCGCCGCCGCCGAGCTCGTCGGTGAAGACGACCTTGTTGCTCTTCAGGTTGAAGGTCGCGGAGTGCCAGAACGCGAAGTTGACGTTGTCCTGGACCTGGTCGATCACCCGGGGGCGCTCGGGGTCCTCGATGTCGAAGAGGATGCCGTCACCCATGCAGGCGCCGGCCGCGAGGTCCTTCTCCGGCAGCACGGTGATGTCGTGGCAGCCGGTGGTCTTGGAGACGCCCGGATTGGTGGGCCCGCCCGGGTTGCCGCCGCCGTCCGGGCCGTCGCCCGGGAAGAGGACGGGGAAGCTGACGATCGCGGCCTTCTCGGGCGCCTTGCGGGGCACCTTGATGACCGAGATGCCGTCGTGCGGGCGCTGGCAGTCGGGGAACGCGTCGTTGGGCGAGTACGAGGAGACGTACACGTACACGTTCTTGCCCTTGGGCACCAGCGTGTGGGTGTGCGAACCGCAGGCGGTCTCGACGGCGGCGACGTACTTCGGGTTGGCGACGTCGCTGATGTCGAAGATCTTCATGCCCTCCCAGGATTCCTTGACCGAGGCGGGCTGCGAGGTGCTGGCGCAGGAGTTGTCGCTCCGGGACGAGTCCGTCGAGAGGAACAGCAGGTCCCCGGAGACGGAGATGTCGTTCTGGGAGCCCGGGCAGAGGACCTGGGCGACGGTCTTCGGGGCCTTCGGGTCGCTGATGTCGAAGATCCGGAAGCCGTCGTAGTTGCCTGTGAAGGCGTACTTGCCCTGGAAGGCCAGGTCCGAGTTGGTGCCCTTGAGGGCGTCCTTGGGGATGTTCGCGAGGTGCTCGATGTTCGAGCTGTGGACGATCTCGTCCACGCCGGGTATCTCACCGCTCTGGATGGCGGAGCGCGCGTCGGCCGCCTGCTCCGCGGAGACCTTGCCCTGCACGGGGGCGTCTCCGGGGTCGGGGGTGGCGGCCGCGGGGCCGGCCGCGAGCAGTGTGGCGAGCAGTCCGGCCGCGGCGGATGCCACGCCGAGGCGTCTGAGCCGTGCACGCGGGTCGCGCGTGATGGACGTGGTACGCGGGGTACGCAACGAAGTCACTCCGTCCTCCCTGGTATCCGTTCAGCGTTGAACGGGTGTTGGACCTCGGCAGTATCTTCCTTGCCGTGCACATCTCAACAGATGGCAACGCAGATGTAATGAAGGTTTTTGATCGGTGGCCCCGAGAAAAGTGCTAGGAACGGTCACTGTCCCCGCAAGAACAACTGGAGGTCGCGTTGTTGATCCGCCGTCATCGTGCCGTCGTCGCCGTGGCCCTGTCCGCCGTCGCCGTACTCGCCCTGACCGCCTGCGAGTCGGGGCAGGACAAGGCCGCGCCGGAGGCCAGGGCGTCGACCGGGGCGGTGGTGGCGCCGGGCAAGCCCGGTGAACCGGCCCGGCGGATATCCCCGGAGGAGGCCGCCCGGCTCCTCCCGGACGAGAGCCCGAACAGCGCGGACTTCCGCTACACGCAGATGATGATCGTGCACCACCGGCAGGCCCTGACCATGACGGCGCTGGCCCCGCAGCGGGCGGGTTCGACCCCGGTCAGGAAGGTGGCCGAGCGGATCGCGGCGGCGCAGCAGCCGGAGATCGGCGCGATGGAAGGTTGGCTGAAAAACAACGGTGGACCGCGTGAGCAGCCCGGCCACGACCATCACTCGATGCCGGGGATGGCGACCGAGGCGCAGTTGGAGGAGCTGAGGAACGCGCAGGGCGCGGCTTTTGACGCGCTGTTCCTGAAGCTGATGATCACGCACCACGAAGGGGCGGTGACGATGGCCGCGGAGGTGCTGAGCGAGGGCAACAACGTCCTCGTGGAGGAGATGGCGAACGACGTGATCGCCCAGCAGACCTCGGAGATCAACCGGATGCGGTCCCTGTAGGCCCCTGAGGTCGCCCGGATACCGTCTCAGGCCGTCCCGGCCGCCTCCGCCTCCTTCAGGCCGTCTCGCGCTCGCGGGTGGCCTGGGCGGCGGCGGCCGCGAGGACGGTGTCGAGGAGGCCGGGGAAGAGGGTGTCCAGGTCGTCCCCGCGCAGGGCGTTGAGCTTGGCCGTACCCCGGTACACCTGCTGGATGACGCCGCTCTCGCGCAGCACCCGGAAGTGGTGCGTCGTCGTGGACTTGGTGACCGGGAGGTCGAAGTACGAGCAGCTCAGCTCGGTGCCCTCACGTGCCATGTCCCGCACGATGCGCAGGCGCACCGGATCCGAGAGCGCGTGCAGCACCGCCTCCAGACGGATCTGGTCGCGCGTGGGGTGTTCGAGGGCGCGAGGGCTGGTGGCGGTCGTCATGACGGCGGCTCCACTTCTTCCGGGGTACCGCTCATTGTACGAGTTGTACGAGGACCCTCGTAGTTTGACAGATGCCGTACTACGAGGGTTACCGTACTAGCGTCCCTCCGAGGCACCCCGAAACGGAGTCCGTCATGAGCGCTGCCCTGTTCGAGCCCTACACCCTGCGGTCCCTCACCGTGCCCAACCGGGTCTGGATGGCGCCCATGTGCCAGTACTCGGCCGAGATGACCGGACCGAACGCGGGTGTGGCCACCGACTGGCACTTCGCCCACTACGCCTCCCGGGCCACCGGCGGCGCCGGACTCATCCTCGTCGAGGCGACCGCCGTGGCGCCGGAGGGCCGGATCAGCCCCGCGGACCTCGGCCTCTGGAACGACACCCAGACCGAGGGCCTGCGCCGGATCGCCGCCTTCCTCAAGGAGCACGGCACGGTGCCCGGCATCCAGATCGGGCACGCCGGACGCAAGGCCTCGACCCAGCCCCCGTGGCAGGGCCGCGGGCCCGTCCCCGAGGGCGGCCCCGGCTGGCAGCCCGTCGGCCCCAGCCCCGTCGAGTTCGCCGAGGGCTACCCGGTGCCGACCGAGCTGACCGTGGAGCGGATCCGGGAGATCACCGGGCAGTTCGCCGACGCGGCCCGCCGGGCGCTCGACGCCGGCTTCGAGGTCGTCGAGGTGCACGGCGCCCACGGCTACCTGATCGGCGAGTTCCTCTCCCCGCACAGCAACCACCGCACGGACGCCTACGGCGGCTCCTTCGAGAACCGGACCCGCCTCGCCCTGGAGGTCGTCGACGCCGTCCGGTCCGTGTGGCCCGAGGAACTCCCCGTCTTCTTCCGCGTCTCGGCCACCGACTGGCTGGAGGAGCAGGGCTGGACGGTCGACGAGACCGTACGGTTCGCCGCTCTCCTCCGCGACCACGGCGTCGACCTCCTCGACGTCTCCAGCGGCGGCAACGGCGGGCCGGCCGAGATCCCGGTGGGCCCCGGCTACCAGGTGCCGTTCGCGGCCCGCGTCAAGGCGGAGACCGGACTGCCGGTGGCCGCCGTCGGCCTGATCACCGAGAGCGAGCAGGCCGAGAAGATCGTCGCCAACGGCGAGGCCGACGCGGTCCTCCTCGGCCGCGAGCTGCTGCGCGACGCCTCCTGGGCCCGCCGCGCCGCCCGCGACCTCGGCGCCACGACGCACCCGGCTCCGGCGCCGTACGCCTGGGCGATCTGACCGCGGCGGTCCGGGCGGCCGGGCCGGTCCCCGGGGGCGGGGGGCCGGTACGGGCGCCCCGGGGTGGGAGTGTCCGGGGGCCGTTGTCAGTGGCCGGGTGCAGACTGGCCCGTATCCGCGACAACGGCGTCCTGGAGGTGGCAGACATGCCCGACGTACTCCTCACCGTAGGCACCCGCAAGGGACTCTTCATCGGCCGCAGGCACGACGGCCGATGGGAGTTCGACGATCCGGCCTTCCCCGCGCAGGCGGTGTACTCCGTGGCCATCGACAAGCGGGGGACGAGCCCCCGGCTGCTCGTGGGCGGGGACAGCGCCCACTGGGGGCCGTCGGTCTTCCACTCCGACGACCTCGGCAGGACCTGGACCGAACCGGCGCGGCCCGCCGTGAAGTTCCCCGAGGACACCGGCGCCTCGCTCGAGCGCGTCTGGCAGCTGCACCCGGCGCCCGAGCACTCCCCCGGCGTCGTGTACGCGGGGACGGAACCGGCCGCGCTCTTCCGATCGGCGGACGGCGGGGAGTCCTTCGAGCTCGTCCGCCCGCTCTGGGAGCACCCGACCCGCTCCCAGTGGGTGCCCGGCGGGGGCGGCGAGGCCGTGCACACCGTGGTGACCGACCGGCGCGACCCGGAGGCGCTGACGGTCGCGGTGTCCACCGCCGGGGTGTTCCGCTCACGGGACGGCGGGGCCGCCTGGGAGCCCTCCAACCACGGGGTGTCGGCGGTGTTCCTGCCGGACCCCGACCCCGAGTTCGGGCAGTGCGTCCACAAGATCGCCCAGGACGCGGGCAACCTGGACCGGCTCTACCTCCAGAACCACTGGGGCGTGTTCCGCAGCGACGACGCGGGCGCCAACTGGTCCGACATCGGCTCCGGGCTGCCCTCCGACTTCGGCTTCGCGGTCGCCGCGCACCCCCACCGTCCGGACACCGCCTATGTCTTCCCCATCACCGCGGACTCCGACCGGGTCCCGGCCGGCCGCCGGTGCCGGGTCTACCGCACGACCGACGCCGGAGCGACGTGGGAGCCGCTGGCCAAGGGGCTGCCCGAGGGCGACCACTACGGCACGGTGCTCCGGGACGCGCTGTGCACGGACGACGCGGACCCGGCGGGCGTGTACTTCGGCAACCGCAACGGCGAGGTGTACGCGAGCGCGGACGACGGCGACAGCTGGCAGCTCCTCGCCGGGCACCTGCCGGACGTGCTGTGCGTCCGGGCGGCGGTGATCTGACCCCGCGGCGGCCGGAAGTCGGAGGCCGGAAGTCGGAGGCCGGAGATCAGGGCAGGCGCCAGTCCACGGGCTGTGCGCCCTGCTCCAGGAGGAGTTCGTTGGCGCGACTGAAGGGCCGGGAGCCGAAGAAGCCGCGGTCCGCCGACATCGGGGACGGGTGCGCGGACTCGATGGCCGGCAGGCTGCCGAGGAGCGGGCGGGCGTTGCGGGCGTCGCGGCCCCACAGGATCGACACCAGCGGCTTGCCCCGGGCGGCCAGGGCGCGGATGGCCTGCTCGGTGACCTCTTCCCAGCCCTTGCCGCGGTGGGCGGCCGGCTTGCGCGGGGCGGTGGTCAGCGCCCTGTTGAGCAGCAGGACGCCCTGGCGGGTCCAGGGGGTCAGGTCGCCGTTGGAGGGCCTCGGCATCCCGAGATCGGTGTGAAGCTCCCGGAAGATGTTCTCCAGGCTCCCCGGCAGCGAACGGACCTCCGGCGCCACCGCGAAGCTCAGCCCGATCGCCATGCCAGGCGTGGGGTAGGGGTCCTGACCCACGATCAGGACCCGCACCTCGTCGAAGGGTTGCTGGAAGGCCCGCAGCACGTGCTGTCCGGCCGGCAAGTACGTCCTCCCGGCGGCGATCTCCGCACGCAGGAAGTCGCCCATCTCCGCCACCCGCCCCGCGACGGGGCTCAGTGCCTCCGCCCAGCCGGGCTCCACCAGTTCCTTCAACGGTCGCGCTGTCACGGTCCGTCACTCTACCGGCCTACAGTGACAACGCGGTCCGACCTGCCCCGGGCCGGCCTCCCCCGGCCCGACCGCCCTCGCTCCGGTCTCCCCCGGTCCGGCCTTCTAGACTCCGCCCACTCCCCACTCCCCACTCCCCACTCCCCACTCCCCACTCCACCCGACGAGGACGGTGCACCGTGGTTTCCGTGAACGAGCTGGTCGTCGGCGTCGACTCCGGTGGTTCGGGGCTCAGGATCGCGCTCGCCGATGCGGCGAGCGGTGGCGTCCTCGGCAGTCACGTCTCCCGTGAACCGGTGCGGACCGGCCCCGGCGGGATCTCTGCCCGGCACTTCCTCGCGCAGGTCCTGCCCGCCGTCCGCACCCTTGCGGAGCCCCACGGCGAACGGCCGATCGTCGCCGTGGCCGTCGGCGCCGCGGGCATGGCCACCCTCGGGGACGAGCTGCGGGCCGGGCTGCCGGACGCCTTCGCCGAGGCGTGGGGGGCGCGGCGGCTCGCGCTCGCGGCCGACGCCGTCACCGCGTACACCGGGGCGCTCGGGCAGCGGCCGGGCGCAGTCGTGGCGGGCGGGACGGGCATGATCGCGCTCGGCACGGACCTGACGTCCTGGCGGCGGGCCGACGGCTGGGGGCACCTCCTCGGCGACTGCGGCAGCGGCGCCTGGATCGGCCGGGCCGGGCTTGAGGCGGCGATGCGCGCGTACGACGGGCGGCGCGGCGGCTCCGCGGTCCTCCTGGCCCGTGGCGAGAAGCTGTTCGGGCCGGCGGCGGGGCTGCCGGGTGCGCTCTACCCGCGTACGGACCGGCCCGCCGTGCTTGCCTCGTTCGCCCCGGAGGTGGGGCGGTGCGCCGTCGAGGACCCGGTGGCCGCCGACATCCTGGCGCGGGCGGCCGGGCACATCGCCGACGCCGCCGAAGCGGTGTGCCCCGTCGGGCCCGGGGCGCTCGTGGCGCTGACCGGGGGCCTGTTCAAGATCGGCGACGCGCTGCTCGTACCGCTGCGTGCCGCGCTCGGGGAGCGGATCCCGCACGCCCGGACGGTGGACCCGGCCGGGGATCCCGCGGCCGGGGCGGTCGCACTCGCGGCGGCGCTCGCCTCCGGCACCCTGCGGCTGCCGGAGGACCCCTCGCTGCTGCGGCTGTTCGACGCGGCGGCGACGTAGACGCGGGGGCATCCGCCCAGGTGGGAGGCGGTGTCGCGGTGTCGGCGGGGGATGGAGGCCGCCGCCAAGGGGGACATAGAGGGGCAGAAGGCGCGTGAGTGCACCTCAGCCGACGGCGCTCCGGGCGAAACCAGTAGCATGCGGCGCCATGAGCTCCCCCACTGGGCCTGCTTCCGGCCTGCCTGTACGAATGCCTCGACCCCGTCAGTCCGGGCGGCACCGTCGCCCCGAACCCGCGGCGGCGCCCGAGGGCGCTCCCGCACTGGTTCTCGCTGTTCCCGGCGTGCCGTCGGCCGCCATACGATCGCTGGCCGAAGAGGTCGTGAGCATCGCCCGCTCCGAGCTCCCCGGTCTGGAGGCCCTGATCGGCTTCCTGGAGGGCGACGACATCGAGTACCCCTCGCTCACGAGCGTGCTCACGGCCGCCGCCTCGGTGCGCGTCCAGCGGTACGAGCTGGCCGTGGCCGCCGGCCGTGAGGTCAGCGCCCCGACGGGCCCCGCCTCGGTCGTCGTGCCGCTGCTCGCCGGCCCCGACAGCGCCCAGACGCGCCAGGTGCGCCAGGCCGTGATGGACGCCGGGAACACCGCCGAGCTGACCGACGTCCTCGGCCCGCACCCGCTGCTCGCCGAGGCGCTGCACGTGCGTCTCTCCGAGGCGGGCCTGGCCCGAGCCGACCGCGCCCGGCTCTTCACGGTCACCACGGCCGCCGACGGCATCATCCTGGCCACGGTCGGCGGCGAGGAGGCCGTACAGGCCGCGGGGATCACCGGCATGCTGCTCGCCGCGCGCCTCGCCGTCCCCGTGATGGCGGCCGCGCTCGACCAGGAGGGCTCGATCGCCTCCATCGCCGAGCAGCTGCGCGCCGCCGGCTCGGAGCAGCTGGCCCTCGCCCCGTACCTGATCGGCCCCGAGCTGGCCGAGGGCCTGCTCGACGTGGCCTCGAAGGAGGCCGGGTGCGCCGCGGCCGAGCCGCTGGGGGCCTACCCGGCGATCGGCAAGCTGGTGCTCTCGCAGTACTCGGCCGCTCTGGGCATCCCGCCGCAGCAGCCGCAGGGCGCTCCCGCGCTCTGAGACCGCGGGGTCTTCGAGGCCCCCGAGCTTCCGAGGGGCCCGCACCTCCAAGGCCCCCGAGGGGCCCCGACCCTCCGAGGGCCGCGCCACCCCGCCCGTACGTCGAAGGGCCCGCACCGACCACCGGTGCGGGCCCTTCGACGTACCCCCCTGGCCTCGGGGGGCCGCCGGCTCAGCCGAAGACGACGCAGGAGGCCGCCGGGGCCTCGATCGCGCCCACGCGCGCGGGGATCCCGGTCTCCGGGTCGACGGCGAACCAGGTGACGTCGCCGGAGCGCTCGTTGGCCGCGTACAGATGCCGGCCCGACGGGGCGAGAGCCAGGTCGCGCGGCCAGCTGCCGCCGCAGGGCACGGTGGCGACCAGCGCGGCCTCGGCGCCGTCGGCGCCCAGGGCGAGCACGGCGAGGGTGTCGTCGCCGCGGACGGCGGCCCAGAGGAAGCGTCCGTCGGGGGCGGCGACGACCTCGGAGGGGTAGCTGGGGCCGGTGGTGCCCTCGGGGACGACGGGGGTCTCGCCGAGCGGTTCGAGCACGCCCGCCGCCGCGTCCCAGCGGCAGACCGTGAGGGTGGGCTCCAGCTCGTTCAGGACGTACGCGTGCGTGCCGGCCGGGTGGAAGGCGAGGTGGCGCGGGCCGGTGCCGGGGCGCAGCGCGGTCTCGCCGTGGAGGGTGAGCGTCCCGGTCGCGGGGTCGAGGGCGCAGATCCGTACGGAGTCGGTGCCGAGGTCGACGCTGAGGACCCACCGGCCGCCGGGGTCGGGGAGCACCTGGTGGGCGTGCGGGCCGGCCTGGCGGTCGGTGACGGGTCCGCTGCCTTCGTGGCGCAGGACGGACGTGGCGGGCCGGGCGGTGCCGTCCTCGGCCAGGGGCAGGGCGGTGACGCTGCCGGAGGTGTAGTTGGCGGTGAGGAGGTGTCCCGCGGCGAGGGCGAGGTGGGTGGGGGCCGCGCCGTCGACGGGTACGGGGCTGCCGAGCGGCCGCGGTACGGGCCCGGTGACGTCGAACGCGGCCACGGCCCCGGCCTCGGTCTCGGAGACGGCGTGGAGCACGGGACCCGCGAGGGCGAGGAAGGAGGGGTCGGCGACGGCGTCGCTGCCGCCGGTGACGGTCAGCGCGCCGGTCTCCTCGTCCAGGTCCGCGGCCAGGACGCCCCGCCCGCCGGCCGAGGTGAACGAACCGATGTACGCCCGTACGGCGCTCCGCCCCTGATCCGTCCCTGTGCCGCCCACGGCGCCTCCCCTGTCCCCGGAGCCGGTCGCGGTCGACCGGCCTGCGTCCGGCCGACGGTAGCAGGCGGTCTAGACCAGAGCCGCCGACTCGGCCTCAGGCGGCCGGGACCAGCGGGGCCCGGTGGGAGGTCCGGAGCGGCGCCGCGAGATCGACGAGGGCCTGTTCCAGGCCGTGCAGATGGCCGAGGGCCGCCTCCGCGCCGGGGTGGTGGCGCGGTACGCCCGCGGCTTCGGCCACCGAGGCACGCACCGGCCCCTCCGGGGGGACGAGGGCGTGGACCGCGGCCTCGACACGCCAGGCGGCGGCCACGAGCCGGGCGTCGTGCGAGGCGTCCGGGTCGGCCGCGACGGCGGCGAGACCACGGATCTCCCGAGCGCAGTCGTCGAGGAGCGCGAGCACCCTGCGCGCGCGTGCCTTGCGGGCCCGCAGCGGGCTCAGCGGGTGCACGAGGGGTGCGACGGAGAGCCGGACCCGGCCGAGCAGGAGCTCCAGTTCGGCGGCGTGCGGCGCCGGGTCGACGCCGGGGTCGCCCGCGAGGCGCCGGGCGGCGGCGGTGGTGCAGGTGTGCACACAGGTGACGGCCCGCTCGATCCAGGCGTTGGTGGCGGCGTGGGTGGTCACCGGCAGCAGGGCCACGCCGATCGCGGCGCCGATCGCGCCGACGGCGGTCTCCTGGAAGCGGAGGAGCAGCAGCCCGGGATGCAGGACGCCGAGCAGTCCGTACAGCAGCCCCGCCATGACGGTCACGAAGAACATCATCCAGCTGTACGAGAGCGGGGCGGTGTAGAAGATCCCGAAGACGCAGACGGCGACGAGCAGGGCGGTGGGGGCGGTCGCGCCGCCCAGCGGGACGGCGATCAGGAGGCCGGCGGCGATGCCGGCGACCGTGCCGAGGACGCGGCGGAAGCCCCGGACGAGGGTCTCGCCGCGCGAGGCGGTGTTGACGAAGATCCACCAGGCGGTGCCGACGGCCCAGTACCAGCGCTCGTGCGAGATCAGCTGGCCGGCGGCGAGGGCCACGGCGCAGGCCGCCGTGGCCTGGTAGGCCTGGCGGGTGGTGGGGCGGGCCAGACCGGTGCCGGGCAGCGGCGCGGGCGCGGCGGGCGGGGGGACGCGCCGCTCGATGCACCAGGCCCCGAAGCGGACCGCGCCGACGGCGAGCAGCGCGAGGGCGACGGCCGCGTACAGCTCGGGGAGCTGGGCGGGGAGGGCGTGCAGGAACTGGGTCACGAAGAACTGCATGAAGGCGAAGATGCCGAGCGCGTGGCCGCGCGGGCCCCAGCGGCGGGCGTAGACGCCGGCGAAGACGACGAGCAGCCAGGTCGCGTCGCGGAGCAGCGGCGCGTCGTGCAGCAGGGTCGCGACGGCGAGCACGGGGAAGCCGACCGCCGGCAGCAGCGCGGTGGTCACGGCCTGCCGGCGCACCGTGGGGTCGCCGACGGTGAAGAGGGCGAGCAGCGCGGCGAGGCCGGCGGTGATCGAGGCGGCGAGGGACAGTCCGAGCAGCTCGGCCAGGGCGACCGCGAGCGCGACGCCGAGGACTGCGCGGAGCGAGACCCTGAGCCTGACCCGCCCCGGGTCCGGGGCCATGAAGTACTTCCGCACGGCGGCCAATCCCGCCCCCCTTGTTCTGTCTCCTCGCCGCGTACGAGGTTCCCCGGGGGTGGTGGGGACTCGGACACGACGAAGGCACCGCGGGCCGGCCCGGCCTCGTCGCCGGACGGCGCTGCGCGGCGCCGAAGGTGTGTGATGGCTCCCAGGATAGAGGCACAGGGGTACGACGGCTCAACCGAGGCACGACGCACTGGGCCATCGGCCCACCTCGACGACCGATCCCACGGCCAGCAGGCGGCCGATGGACCAGTCGGCGCACCGGGCCCCGGCGCAGTCGTCCCCCCTGCCCATGCCGCTTCTCCTTGGCGCCGATGCCCTCGTGGTGGGGCGGGAGCGGCGGCGGATGTCGTGCCGCCGCCGCTCCGCCCCGGTCCTCAGCGTCCGCCGCGTACGAAACGCTCGAGGCCGCCGGTCTCCCGGCCGTCGTGCGTACGGTCCGGGCTGATCGGTGTCACCGTCACGTAGCCCCGCTGGAGCAGGGCGAAGTCCGGATGGCGCTTGGTCTCGGCGCGGCAGTCCGGTGCGTCCGGGGCGCAGAGCTCGCCGCGGATGGTGAAGGTGTCGCCCTGGGCCGCGTAATGGAGCTTGACCAGCTTCCGGGTGCCCACGGACGTCCACGCCGTCCCACGGGGGCGCTGCCCTTCCGCGTGGTGCGGGTAGTTCACGTTGACGACGTACTCCGTCGTGAACAGGTCGCGGGCGCGCAGACCGGCGATGAAGTCGGCCCCGTATTCGGCGGTCTTGCGGTAGGTGTGGTCCGCGACCTCGAAGGAATCGGTGACGGCGGGGTCGTACGAGCTGTTGAGGGCGACCGCCGGCACGCCCTCGTCGATCGCGGCGAGCGCGGCTCCCACGGTGCCCGACTCGTTGACGACGGAGGCGACGTTCGGGCCGTAGTTGCTGCCGGTGACGACCAGGTCCGGGCCGTCCTTCCAGCCGGCCTTGGCGGCCAGTCCGCCGCCGACCCCGAGGCGTACGGTGTCCGCGGGTGTCGCGCTCGGCGTGGCCGGGCCGCAGGGCCCCGCCCCCTTGCAGACGCCGTACACCGCGCCGCCGCTCGGCGCTCCTGAACAGTCGCCCGCGTACCCGGCGGGCAGCGCGGCCCGGCGCTGGACGGTCAGGTGGCCGCCGCTCGTGGCGCTGGTACCGGCACCGCTCTGGTTCGCCCACGGGGCCATGACGACGACGTCCGCGCCGGCCGCGCACAGGGCACGGCGGGCCTCGTACAGGCCCTTGCCGTCGGAGGCGTTGGGGCGGGCCATCTGCATGGAGTCGTCGTTGCTGAGCAGGATGCGCATGCCCGCGAGCGACGGCCGGGCGTCCGCGGTCGCGGACCCGCCGGACCCGCCGTGGGCCGCCTGCGCCTGTGTGCAGACGAGCAGCACGGTGCTCGTCGCGGCGAGGACGGCGAGGGTTCTGCGTCGGTTCACAGTGTTTCTCCTTGGGGAGCGGTACGAGGGGGACGGACGGCGGCCGATCCGGCCGGGCCGGGCTGCGGGGCGGTGATCACCGGACGCCGCGGACGCGCAGTACGCCCAGGGCGCCGATGAGCGAGATGACGGCGGCGACCGGGAAGAGGGCCTGGTAGCCGCCCGCGGCGACGATCCAGCCGGCGATCGAGGGGGCCAGGATCTGCGGGCCGGCGTTGGCGATGTTGATGACGCCCATGTCCTTGCCGGCGTCCTCGGTGCGCGGCAGAACCTTGGTGATCAGGGCCATGTCGACGGCCATGTACACCCCGAAGGCCAGGCCGGCGGCGACGTTGTACGCGAGCATGCCGCCCTCGGTGGGCCACAGCATCGGCAGGGTCAGCGCGAGCGCGGCGGCGATCCCGGACGTGAGCACGAAGGGCTTGACCCGGCCGACACGGTCGGCGATCGGCCCCACCAGGACGGAGGCGATCACCGTGCACACGGCGTTGACGATCATCAGGAAGCCCACCGTGGGCAACAGGTCCTGCGGCGGAACCTTGATGTACTCGGCGAGCAGGAACATGTTGTACGTGAGGACGATGAAGTAGCCGAGCATGACCCCGAGCCGGGACAGGAAGGCCCAGCCGAAGTCGGGGTAACTCTTGGGGCTCACCCAGAAGTTGCCGAGGAACTCCTTGAGGGAGAAGCGTTGCCGGGGCAGGGCGCGCGCGTCCTGGTCCGGGGAGACGACCACGAACACGAGGGCGGCGGCGACGACGACCGCCGCGATCAGGTAGTAGCCGTTCTCCCCGGCGAACCGGCCTCCAAAGCCGCCGATCACGCCCTCGAACCCGAACCTCTCACCGGGCACACCGCCGATGACCAGGGCGGCGACGATCGTGCCGAGCGGAACGCCCAGCCCGACCAGCGCGGAGAAGGTGCCGTACTTGGCGGCCGGTACCCGGTCGGGCATCGTGGCGGTCAGGGCCGCCTGATAGCCGTTCATGATGAACTGCACCACGCCCCAGCTCAGTCCGAGCAGGGCGATGCTCGCCGCGTGCGCCTGAGCGACCAGGGCGAGGGCTCCGAGCAGGGCGCACAGCAGGATCCACGGGGCCCGGCGGCCGAACCTGGAGCGGGTGCGGTCCGAGAGCTGACCGAAGACGGGGTTGCCGACGGTCGCGAGGACGGCGCCGATGGTGCTGGCGGTGGACAGGGCGGCGGTGTCGTTGGTGCCGGTGATCTGCGCGACCTGGAGGGGAAGCAGAAAGCTGCCGACGCCGAACCAGAGGAGATAGAGCGCGACGTTGGCGACCGGCAGCATGACGTGGAGACGGCCGAGGCGCGAGGAGACGGCGGTCTCGTCGGCGTTCCCGTCGATGTTCTCGCCGCTTTGATCGGCCATGACGGTGCCGGGCATGTTTTGAGGAAGTGAATGACTCATGAGGGGCCCCTCGAAAGGCGGTGCCGAAGAAGCGGGACGCGGCTTGGGGCACGCGTTCGGCAGGAGCGTAGATGACACGTGTAAGTAGCGGAAGGTGTCGCGCTCCACGCGATGGTTTCGTTACCTATCGAGGGCAGGTGTGTTCAGAAGTCGAAGGCGGGAGGTGGCTCCGACAGAGGTCCGCATCAGGCCGCGAAGGACCCAAAGGCGGTGGTCAGGAGGAGCTGTCGCTGCTCGCGTGGGCTAGGGGGTGTCTTTCGGATCAAGCCGGGCCCGCAGAGCCTGCACCGCGCCTCGCCGTGCCCTTGTCGGTCGATGACGTCCCCTATTGCCGCTAGGAGGGCCCCACCGCGTCGCCTACCGTCTCGACCTAGGGTGCACCTTATGGACGCTGCCGCACTCGACCACCGCACCCGCACGCAGCAGGAATGCGTACCGCCCGACCTCGTCGAGCGACTCCTGGACCTCGGGCACGCCGACATCGTGCGCACGCAGGCCCTGGCGGAGGACGGCGACTGGTTCTGCGCCAGGGCCTGGGCACGCCGGCTGGCCGAGCAGGGCGAGCCGGACGAAGCCCTCGCCATACTCGCCCCCTACCTTGCGGCAGGCTGGGTCACCGCAGCGGCGGAAGCCGCTCGGCTGCTCGACGCGGCGGGCCGGGACGAGGAAGCCATCGGCCTGCTGCGCCCTTTCGCAGTGGACGGGGAACGTTCCGCGCTGCGGGAGCTGGCGCCGCTGCTGGTCCGCCACGGCCGGGCCGCGGAGGCATACGCACTGCTCGTGCCGCACATCGCGGACTGGTATCTGGCCGAACCTCTGGCCGACGTGGCCCTCGCGCTGGGCCGGGGCGACGAGGTCGCGGAGCTGCTGGCCGCTCGGATCGCGCCCGACCGCCCGTGCGAGCGATGCGCGAGCCCGGAATGCGCCGGGCGCGGCACCGAGCCGTTCAACGCGGTGAACCTAATCGCGTCCGTCCGCGAGCGGCAGGGTCGAACGCAGGAGGCAATCACGGTTCTGTATGCGTACGGCGCAACCCCGGTCAACAGCCGCGACCCGCTCGCCGAACTGCTTGCGAAGCACGGCCGGATCGACGAACTCCGCGCCTACGCGGCCGACGGCGACCACCCCTCGGCGGTCCGCCGGCTGGCGGAGCATCTGGAGGAACAGGGTGACGTGGCGGGCGCGGCCGAGGTCTACCAGCCGCACGCCGAGCAGGACTTCGGGAACGCCCGGATCCTCCTCGCGCAACTCCTCGCCCGTCACGGCCGGGGCGGCGAGGCCATCGAGGTGATGCGGGCGCGCGAAAGCCACGACGCCTGCACCCTCGACCTGCTGTGCGGGATGTTCGCCGCCGAGGGCCGGGCCGAGGAGGGCCTCGCCCACCTGGATGCCCTCAAGTCCCGCCGCGGCGAGGAGGAATGGGAACTGTTCCGGCTCCGGGGCCCGCTGCTGGCGGCCTGCGGACGGCTGGACGAGGCGACGGAGCAGGCCCGCGAGCACCCCGAGGGCGCGAGCTGGTACGCGGTGGAGGAAGTGGCGTGCCTCCTGGCCGACTCCGGCCGCCGGGAGGAAGCCGTGGCCCTCCTGGAGACGGATCCCCTCCGGCACCGCCAGGCGCTCGCACCCCTCCTGGTGGAACTGGGCCGCGTGGGGGAGGCCGTCGCCCTACTCCGCACTCCGGTGCCCGAAGTCCCCCCGCCGACTCCTTGGGGCTACAGCGACTGCCCGCCCTTCTAGGCCGTTTCTTCCAGACCACTCCCGAGGGGGCTGGGTGTCGGTGCGGCGTGGGAGGGTCCTGGGCATGACGATGCCGGAGGGCCTTGAGCGAGTGCTGCCTGAGATCGTCGGACGCGACATGTTTGACGCTCTCGTCATCAGGACCGACTTCAGCGACGACGAGTCGTGGAATGCGGTGGTCAGGGAGTTGCGCCAGGCGTGGGGGCCGGACGACGAGTTTCCCGCAAGTGTGCAGGTGGTCGACGCGCCCGCTTGGTCGGGGGCGACAGCTGATGAGGTTCTTGTCGCGGTGGACGAAGACAAATATCTGAACGTCGTCTTCCTCGCCGACCGCCACACGATGCAGTCGCCGGCGCGGGCGCTGCTGGCTCTGACACGATCTGGCAGGACGAGGGCGACCTCGATCCCGTCTACCACCAAGAGCTCATCGAGTCGCCGGAGCCCCGGGAGTTCCGAGCCGCGCCCGCTGCGGTGCACTCGGTCCATGCGAACGTGACGCTTGGCAACATGGGCGTCGCCGCGTTCGCCACGGCCGCTTCCGCAGAACCTGATCAGGTCCTGCGGCCCGTCTGACTGGTACAGCGGGCAGCCGTTGCCTTGGAAGGTGCGGGTCGTTCGCCGGGGCGTGTCGTTGAATGATGCGCAGTGGGCGCGGATCGAGCTGTTGTTGCCGGATCGGACGCCGAGGCGGCGTGAGCGCTGGCGGGATCACCGCCAGGTGATCGACGCGATCGTGTTCAACTACCGCACCGGGATCCCCTGGACGGACCTTCCCGAGCGCTTCGGTTCGTGGAAGGGCGTCCACAACAGGCTGCGAAAGTGGGCGGCCGACGGCACCTGGAAGAAAGTCTTCACCGCGTTGCTCGCCCAGGCCGACGCCGAGGGCGATCTCGACTGGGTCGTCGCGGTCGACTCCACCGTCGTTCGTGCCCACCAGCACGCGGCCGGTGCCCGCAAAAAAGGGGGCACCGGCCGGCGAGCCGGACCATCATGCGCTTGGGCGCTCTCGTGGCGCGTTGTCGACGAAGATCCACCTGGCGGCCGACAGCCGGTGCCGTCCTCTGGCCTTCGTCATCACACCCGGCCAGGCTGGTGACGCCCCTGCATTCCCCGAGGTGATGGCGAAGGTACGGGTGCCCCGGCCGGTCGGTAGGCCGCGGACGACGCCTCATGTGGTCCTCGCGGACAAGGCGTACTCGTCCCGCGCGATCCGCGCCTACCTGCGGCGTCGGGGGATCCGGGCGGTGATCCCCCAGTCCGCCGACCAGACAGCGAACCGCAAACGGCTCGGTAGCCGCGGTGGGCACCCTCAGCTTTCGAGCGCGAGGCGTACACGCAGCGGAACACCGTCGAGCGGTGCATCAACAGGATCAAGCAGTGGCGTGGTCTGGCCACCCGCTACGACAAGGCCGCCACCGTTTACCTCGCCGGACTCCACATCGCCGCCATCTTCATTTGGTCAGCCAGGTGACTCCAGCGGCTGCCTAGGACTTGTCTGACAATGATGATGTTGCGGTGGCACCATCCTCCGGAGACGTGGGGGAATTGCGTGTGGGAAGGTCATCGGTGTGATCAACCACCATGGCGGCTCGGCCCGCGAACTCGTACTCGTGGGTGAATTGAGCCCTGCTGACCTCGAATTTCTTCACCGCGAGGCGCTTCGCGTTCTGCGCTCCGGCATCGACGCTGCCAACCTCGACGCCTACAGCGACGATGACTGGCCACCCGCGGTGCTGCGTTCGCACGAGCACGCGCTGTCCCTGGCCAGGGAGGCGGTGGCAGATGGCGCTCGTTCCCGACGTGCCGACCCTGGGATGGGCATCGACATCGACGTCCGTGACGACGCGCAGTTCGAGCTGCTGTTGGACCTGGTTCCTCACACGATCAATGCCGAAGGCTGGCGAGGGGACCAGTTGGTCTTCAGCGCCAGTGACTCGGGAACCTCACTGTGGATGGTGGTCACGCAGGGACAGGAGGCAGAACTCCTGTCCCGACTGGAAGCGCAAGGGATCCCACCGACCGCACTTGCCGTCCAGCCGCCCGGCCGCTGAGACGCATTCACGGTGCGGGCCCGCGAAGCCACAGGATCAGAGCAGCGAGTTGGAGTCCGGCCCGGTATCGTGCCGCGAGCTTGTCAAAACGGGTAGCGATCGCGCGGAACTGCTTGAGGCGGTTGAAGCAGCGTTCGACCACGTTGCGGGCCTTGTAGAGCTTGCGGTCGAAGACCGGTGGCCTGCCGCCCGCCTGTCCGCGCCGCACGCGGTTAGCTTTCTGGTCCGCCCGCTCCGGGATCACCGCACGGATGCCCCGCCGGCGCAGGGACTGGCGGATCGCCCGTGACGAATACGCCTTGTCCGCGATGACCACGTCGGGCCTGCGGCGGGGCCGCCCGGCGCCGGACCGGGGCACCCGCAGCACGTCCAGAACCGCGTCGAAGACGGTGGAATCGTCGACGTTGCCAGGCGTGACGACGACGGCCAAGGGAAGGCCGCGGCCGTCGCAGGCAATGTGGACTTTGGTGGTCAGCCCGCCGCGGGACCGGCCAAGCGCCTGGTCAGCCGCCGCGCGTGCCGGATCTTCCAGTTCGTCCCCTGCCGCCGCCCCTTTTTGTGGGCGCCGGCGGCATGCTGATGGGCTCGGTTGATCGTGGAGTCGACCGACACGGTCCACTCCACGGCTCCGACGGAGTCGTCCCGGACCTGGGCCTGTTCGAGCAGGTGGGCCCAGGTCCCGTCCGCCTCCCAGCGAGCGAACCGCTCATAGATCGTCTGCCACGGCCCATAACGTTCGGGGAGGTCACGCCACGGTGCACCGGTGCGCAGCCGCCACAGCACCCCGTTGATGACCTGCCGGTGATCCCGCCACGGCCGCCCTCGTCCATCGGCACTTGGAAGCAGAGGTGCTATCCGCTCCCATGCCACATCTGTCAGCTCGCCACGACTCACCACAAGATCAATTATCAGACACTGCCTAGACCCAGCCCTCGTTGAGGTAGACCGTCCAGGTGTCTCCCACTGCCTTGTGCAGTTCAACCAGGGCCGCAACGTCGGCGATGGCTGCCGGGGTGTCGGAGAGTCGCAACGGGGAGTTCGGGACGCTGTTGCGGGTGTAGACCGGCAGCTCGCCGTTGCAGTTGAAGGCGTGAAGCGATGGGGGAGCATCGTTGAACCATGAGGGACAGTTCTCCTCGGCCCATGCAGCTGCGGCGTCGACACGATCCATATGCACCAGCAGATGCTCAGGAGCCGGCCCGCCACTGAACTGCACGAGGAAGCCCTGAGCGTCCACTGCCCACCAATCCCACATGAATCCGCGTCGGGGGTGCCGCAGGATTGTCGTCATGCCGTCACCGTATCCAGGCCGGACAAGAGCGTTGAAGGTGATCCGAAAGAAACGACCTAGGGCCGCTTCGCGAGGCGGTAGATCGCGTAGGAGACACCCAGGATGACGTCCACCGCGGCCCAGAGGAGGATCAGCAGGCCCACCCCGATCGCCGTGCCGGCGCTCTCGGCGTCGTTGCAGGTCTTCTGGTCGAGCGTCCCGCAGTCGTCCGGCGTACCCGCGCCGGAGCTGGCGCCCAGGATCGCCCAGAGCAGGAAGAGCACCTGAATGGCGAGGAAGACCCAGAGGAAGACCCGGGCCTTCTTGCGTGGGGGTGTCCCCGTTGCCGGTGAGGCGGGGGGCTGCCACTGCGGTGGGTTCTCGCGCGGACTGCTCATGCTGATCACGCTTCGTTCACTGGGTGAGCCCGGAGATCGGCGCCCTCACCTCGGCGCCGTGATCGCCTCTGTCGCGGCCCGGGCCCCAGACCTACAGGTCCATCATCCGTGAAGGGGACAGCATCCGCATGAGCGGCGGACGAAGCGCCGCCCGCATGCGCTCGCCGCCCGCGCCATTCAGGCACGGGCGGCGAGTCTGCCTGACGGGCTCACAGCCGGTACCGCGCGAGGCGGTCGAACGCCTCGCGCGGTTCCTCCCGTCGGGGCGGGGTGGGTCAGGCCAGGTTGATGTTCTCCGCCTGGGGGCCCTTCTGGCCCTGGGTGACGTCGAACGTCACGGTCTGGCCCTCCTGGAGCTCACGGAAGCCCGAGGAGTTGATCGCCGAGTAGTGGGCGAAGACGTCCGGGCCGCCACCGTCCTGAGCGATGAAGCCGAAGCCCTTTTCCGCGTTGAACCACTTCACAGTTCCCGTAGCCATGTCTCATGCCTTCCAGTCGATGAACGCCTTCCACACGATGTGGAAGGCGGAGGTGATCGCCCTGGTTCCTGCGGCACAGCACAGCAAAAAACCCACGCCGGAAGCATGGGTATGGGGAACTTCCGAACCACGACAGCTAACCCAGACGCTACACGTCCGCACACCCCGTCACCAGTGGAAACGCCCGCTTCTGCAAGATCGCCCGACGGAGCCGTCCCGGCGGCCGGTCGTGGTTGCGGTGACCGGCGTCCGTCATGAAGCGTGGCGGGCGCCGGTCTCCCTCATGGGGTGGTCGTCCCCCGGGTCAGCAGGGGTTGATGTTGATCTTGAGGGGGGTGGTGTTGCGGACGTCGACGGCGTTGCCGTTCATCCGCAGGCAGTTGAAGGTGACCTCGCCGATCGCGGGGCCCTGGCCCTGCTCGGGCATCTCGTTGGCCCAGAGGCCGTAGCCGGACTTCGCGTCGTAGGCGTCTCCGCTCTTGCGGGCCCCCGTGATCGAGACGTCCGTGAAGACGGTGTCCTTGATGGGGAACTGGGGCTGGCCGCCGACGTAGTTGGTCTGGAACATGATGCCGCTGTAGGTGGGGTCGACGATGTCCACGTGGTTGACCCTGATGCCCTGGAAGACCTTGGAGGCGGAGAACACCCAGATGCCGGGGAAGGTCTGGGAGCCCCAGAAGTGGCCGCCCGCCCGCACGATGGAGATGTTCTCGAAGGTCGTGGGTTCGGTCCCGAAGCCGTTCATCGGGTAGCCGAAGTCCAGGGAGGAGATGGTGATGCCGGAGTAAACGAGGGTGTCGGCGATGTGGATGTTGCGGAAGGTGTTGCTGTAGCCGCCGTAGACGGCCACGCCCGCCGCCCGCCAGGTCAGCGTGCTGGTGAGGTTCTCGTAGACGTTGTTCTTCATGTCGGCGCCGCCGGCGTCGATCGCGGAGAACAGGGCGAAGCTGTCGTCGCCCGTGGCGCGGGCGTCGTTGTTGGTGACGTGGTTGTCCGTCGAGCCGTTCGTCATGTTGATGCCGTCGGCGAACATGTTGCGGATGCGGGAGTTCTTGATCGTGATCCGGTCGGTGTTGGCGCCCCAGTAGAGGCACACCATGTGCTCGTTCCAGATGTCGTCGATCACGATGTCCGACACGTTGGCGAAGTCGAACACCTTGCCGGGTCCGTCGATGCGCGAGGTGTAGTTGCCGAAGTAGGCGAAGCCCTTGAAGAGCGAGCCCTTGGCGGCGGCCTCGGCACGGAACCCGACGTCGGTGTTGTCCTGGGTGGAAGGCGCGTGGAACGTGGTGTACCAGGGGCCCGCGCCGACGACCTTGACGGGCTTGCCGTACACCTGGAACTTGCTCGACGTCTGGTAGTTACCCGGCGGCAGGTAGACACCGGTGAGTCTGCCTGTGGTGTCCATGCGGACCCGGTCCAGGGCGTTCTGCACGTCCTGGTGGGTGAAGCCGGCCGGGACGGTGTACGTGGCCGGGTCGGGGTTCGCGACCGGTGCGACGCGCTCCAGGTTGACGAAGTCGATCGCGTACGTGGAGGTGTTCGCGGCGTCCTTCTGGAGGCGGATCCTGCTGCCCGCCGGGACGGTCTCGGCGAGGAGGAGGTGCGCCTCGTCGTAGATGTGCCGGGGGGCGCCCGAGCCCGGGGAGTTGCCGGGTGCGGTCTCCGAGCCGTACAGCCACGCGTACTTCGACGTCAGCGGCATCGCCTTCTTGAGGACGCCTTCGACGTAGACGTTGATCGTGGAGTCGATGCCTCCGCCCCCGGGGGCGTCCGGGATCGAGAAGCGGGCGACCAGGGTGTTGGTCGCGGCGCGGGTGGTGAACTCGACGTACTCCCCCGTCGCGTCCAGGCTCACGGCCTTGCGGCCCGACGCCTCGCCCGCGATGTCACCGACCGTGCGGTTGGGCCCGGCGACGGTGGCTCCGCCGCCGGCCGTGCCGTCCTCCGCCTCGTACATGTCGTACGGCATGTTCGCGCCGCGCCCGACGAACAGCGGCTGTGTGGAGGTGTTGTTCGCGCGCTTGACCGGCAGCTCGTTCGCGTCGTCGGCGATCACGGTCCGCACCGTGTACGAGCCGTTGGCCGCGGTCCAGGGGCCGACCGTCACCTCGGCCGTGGCACCGGCGGCGATGACACCGTTGTGCGCGCCCGTCACCGTCTTGACCGTGGTGCCGCTGCCGTCGATGACGTGGAGCGTCACACCGTGGCTGCCCGCGGCGCTCGCCTCGGTTCCCTCGTTCCTCACCGGCACCTTGAAGGTGACGGTGTCACCGGCGCTGGGGCTCGACGGGGTGGTGGTGACCGAGCCGATGGTCAGGTCCGAGCTGGCGACGGGCTTGACGACGAGGGGGGTGGGGCGGGTGTAGGTGTTGTTGGTCTCGTTCTGCTCGACGACCGCGTTCGCCTTGTCGGCGACCGCGCTCAGTTCGTACGTACCGGCGTCGCGGGCTCCGAGGGAGGCGGTGACGGTGGTCTGGGCGCCTGCCGCGAGGGCGCCGACCTGCGCGGTGGCGACTTCGGTGCCGCCCAGGCGCAGGGCGACCGCGTGCGCGGGGGCGGGAGCCGGGCCGTCGTTGCGGACGGTCGCCGCGACGGTGATGACGTCCGACTCCACGGGGGCCGCGGGCGAGGTGGTCAGGCCGGTGACGACGAGGTCCGGGTTGGGGGCCGGGACGCCGACGACCTGGAACTCGGCGAGCTGGCCCGCCGAGGAGCCGGAGTTCGCGGTGAACTTCAGCTGCACGTCGGCCACGCGGCCGGAGACCGGGATGGTGACGGTGTTGCCGCCCGCAGGGTCGAAGGTGTAGCTCTTCGCGGCGACCAGGCTGGTGAAGCCGGTGCCGCTCTGTTCCCGGCCGAGGACCTCCACGGTCTGGGAGCGGGTCGACCAGGCCGAGTCCGGGTTGAGCTTGAGGACGAGGCTGTTGACGTCGGCGTTGGACCCCAGCTTGACGGTCAGGGTGTTCGGGTAGCTGCCGCCCGCGCCCTCCCAGTAGGTGCTCGTGCTGTTGTCGTTGGCATTCGCCGCCACGAAGCTGTGCACGGTGGAGGAGGCGTCGATCGGCTTGCCCACGGCGAGGTTGGATCCCGTCCCGCCGCTGCCGTTGCGGGTCACCGCGTTGCTGTCGGCCGACTGGTTGCCGGCGGCGTCCTTGGCGCGGACGCGGTAGGTGACCGTCGCGGAGGCGGGTTGCGTGTCGGTGTACGTGGTGACGTTGCCGGCCACGCTGCCGCGGAGGGTGTTGTCGGCGTACACGTCGTAGCCGGTCACGCCGGTGTTGTCCGAGGAGGCGGCCCAGGTCAGCCTGATCTGGCCGGCGGCGGGCTCGGTGAGCGCGAGGTTCGCAGGGGCGGTCGGGGCCTGGGTGTCACCGGTGTCGCCTGCGCGGGTGACGGGGTTGCTGTCGGCCGACTGGTTGCCCGCCGCGTCCTTGGCGCGGACGCGGTAGGTGACCGTCTGGTTGGCCGGTCGGGTGTCGGTGAAGGTGGTGGTGTTTCCGGCGACGCTGGTCAGCAGGGTGCCGTTGGCGTAGATGTCGTAGCCGGTGACGCCCGTGTTGTCGGTGGCGGCGTTCCAGGTGAGTCGTACCTGGTCGGTGGCCGGCTGGGTGAACACGAGGTTCGCCGGGGCGGTCGGCGCCTGGGTGTCGCCCGACTGCGGCCCGTAGACCTCGAGTTCGGAGAGCTGGGCGGCGGGCTGGGAGGTGTTCGCGGTGACGAGCACGCGGACGTGGCGGGTGGTGGCCGCATCGAGGGTGATCGTGGCCGTGTTGTCGTTCGCCGCGGTGAAGCCGTACGCCTGGGAGGCCGTCAGGTCGGTGAAGTCGGTGCCGTTGGTGCTGCCCTGGAGTTTCAGGGTCTGGTTGCGGCTGCCCCAGCCGGCGGGGAGCTTCAGGACCACGCGGTTGACGGCGCGGGAGGCGCCGAGGTCGGCCTGGATCCACTGCGGGAGGGCGTTGTTGGTGCTCTCCCAGTAGGTGGCCCGGTTGCCGTCGTTGGCGTTGCCCGCCGTGTAGACCTGGGTGTGGCTGCTCGCGGTCAGGGTCTTGCCTGCCGCGAGGTTGACGGAGGACTCGTCCGCCGAGTGCACCTCGAGCTCGGAGAGCTGGGCGGCCTGCCAGCCGGTGTTCGCGGTGATGTCGATGCGTACGAACCGGGCTTGGGTCGCCGGGAAGGAGACGGTGACGGTGTTGGCCGCCCCGGGGGCGAAGGCGTACGAGGCGGAGCTCTTCAGGGTGGTGAAGCTGGTCCCGTCGGCGCTGCCCTGGACGGACAGCGTCTGGTTCCGGCTCTCCCATCCGGCGGGCAGCTTCAGGACGACCTCGTCCACGCGGGCGGCCGTCCCGAGGTCGGCCTGCACCCACTGGGGCAGGCCGCTGCCCGCGCTCTGCCAGTAGGTGCCCTGGTTCCCGTCGGTGACGTTCGCCGCGCCGTACTCGGCGTGGGAGGTGCTCGCCGCGGCGCTGTCGCCCAGGGCGATGTTGGGGCCGCCCGCCGCGTCGGCGGTCATCATCGGACCGCCGAGCGCCAGCAGGCTCGCTGCTATCGCGGCGCTCAGGCACCGTGACTTCCAGGTGGGGGTTCTCATCAGTCCTCGCATTTCGGTCGCGCGTTCGGGGACACGCCGCGACTCAGGGGAAGGAATTCCGTGGGGGTGTCACAGCCGGCGCGGCGGCCCGGGCGCCGGGCCGCCGCGCCGGTGTCACGGGTGTCAGCCGCTCGTGTTGAGGACGAACTGCGAGCCCGGCTCGACGCAGGTGTTGCCCTTCGCCGAGTTGGTGATGGTCACGCCGGACAGGGTCGCGCTGCCGCGGGCGCCGCCCATGGCGAGGATGCCGCAGCCGTTGACCGACTTGTCGATGCGTACGTTGGTGATCTTCACGTTCGGCATCTCGCCGCCACCCGTCTTGAACTGGATGCCGTCGTACGTCGAGTCGAGGATCTCGGTGTCACGGATCGTGACGCCGGGGATCGGCTGGCCCTGCGCGAACAGGGTGATGGCACCGAACTCCTGGTCCTCGTTCCAGAACGCGCCGCCGGTGCGGTGCAGGGCGTTGTTGGCGATGAGGGTCTGCCCGGAGAAGGGCAGCGGGTCGTGGTCGGTCGCCAGCATGATCCCCGGGTAGTTCATGGTGTCGGAGATGATGTTGTTCTCGATGGTGTTGCCGAAGCCGCCGTAGATCGCGATGCCGTTGGCCCGCCACGGAAGCTGGATCGTGTTGTTGCGGAAGTGGTTGTTGGATCCGATGTCCACCGAGGTGTCCTTGACGTACTTGCTCGCCCAGACGGCCAGCGCGTCGTCGCCGTTGTTCCGGAAGGACGAATTGAAGACGGTGGAGTTGCGGGTGCCGTTGGCGAAGTTGATGCCGTCGGCATACGTGTTGCGGATCCGCATCCCACTGAACTCGACGCCGTCACCGGGGCCCCACAGCTCGGGGATGTTGGTGTAGTCGCGGCCGGCCCAGACGCCGACGTTGGCGTGCTCGATCCAGACGTTGCTGATCTTCGTGCCCTTGCCGAAGCGCCCGTTGAGGCCGACACCTCCCTCTTCGTTCGCGTTGTTGCCGCGGATCGTGCCCGAGCCGAAGATGGCGATGTCGGAGATCTGGGTGTTGTGGTCGATGTCGAAGCCGAAGTTGCCCTCGTGCGGGTGGTTGATGCCGCCCGCCTGGTGCGGCGGGGTGAGGGTGTACAGCTGGGAGTGCCACATGCCGGCGCCCCGGATGGTGACGTCACGGATGCCGACCGTGTTGTAGATGCCCCGGTTCAGCGGGTCGTCGGTCAGGATCTTCTGCTCCTGGCGCCACTGGCCCGCCGGGATCCACACGCAGGAGATCTCGCCCTTCTGGTCGGCGGTCACCGCGCGCTGGAGGGCGTCGGTGTCGTCGATGCCGTCGTTGGGCACGGCGCCGTACTGGGTGATCGACACGCAGCCGGCCGGCTGGGACGCCGGAGGCGCGACCTGCTCCAGGTCGATCAGGTCGAGGATGTAGTAGGCGGCCGTGTCACCGGCGTCGCGCTGGAGGCGGAACTTCGTCCCGGCCGGGTACGACTTCGACAGCAGGGCGTTGGATTCGTCGAACAGGCGCCGGGCGTCGCCGCCGGGCCGGTTGACGAGCCCCTCCGGGTCGTCGGTGGTGCCGTACAACCAGCTGTGCTTGGACGACAGGGTCAGCTTCCGGACGAAGACGTCGTCCGCGTACAGGCTGATCGTCGCCTCGGCGCCGCCGCCGGCCGGGGCGTCGGGGATCGAGTTGCGTACGACGATCGAGTTCGCGGCGTTGGTGGAGGTGAACTCCACGTACTCACCGGTGGAGTTGAGGCGCACCGACTTGCGGCCCGAGGACTCGGTGGCGAAGTTGGTGTGGCCGAAGGTCCGCTTGGCGTCGGAGGTGAGCAGGGTCCCCTGGTAGCGGGCGTCCTCCGCCTCGTACTCGGTGTACGGGACGGCCGCGCCGCGGCCCACGACGAGGGAGCGGGCGAAGACGTTGTTGCTCTCGTCGGTCTCGGCGACCGTGCCGGTGGCGTCGGCCGTGGCGGTCAGGGTGGCGCCGCCGCTCGTGGCCGTCCAGGTGCCGGTGAGCGCGACGGTGGCCGTCTGGCCCGCGGCGACGGCACCGGTCGTGCCCTGGAGGGTGGTGCCGCCGACGGTCATGCGCGTGATGCTGCCGGCCGGGACGCCGGTGGTGCCGCGGTTGTGGACCGCGACCGTGAAGGAGACGGGCGCGCCCACGGCGGGCGCCGACGGGTTGGCGGTGATGCCGGTGACCCGCAGGTCCGCGCCGGGGCTCTGGGAGACGGTCAGCTTGGACGCGGCGGTCCGGCTGTTGTTGGTGTTGTCCAGTTCGGGGACGGTGTCGGTCGGGTCGGCGACGGCGGAGAGGGTGTACGAGCCCATCGGGCGGCGCCCTATGGGCACGTCGACGGTCGCGGACGCGCCGGCGGCGAGGGAGGCGACCGGAGCGGAACCGGCGACCGTGCCCTCGACGCTCACGTTCACCGTCGTCGCGGGGGCGGGGGCGGTGCCGGCGTTGCGGACCGTGGCCTTGACCGTCACCGCGTCCGATTCCGACGGAGACGACGGGGACCAGGTCAGGTCCGTGACGACGAAGTCGGCGGCGGGCGCGGCCTTGCCGAGGACCTGGATCTCGGCGATCTGGGCGCCGGGGGCCCCGGAGTTGGAGAAGAAGTTCAGGCGCAGGTCGGCGACACGGCCGGTCACGGGGATGACGACGGAGTTCTGGCCGGACGACGGGCTGAAGGCGTAGTCGGTACGAGCCTTGAGGGAGGTGAACTGGGTGGCCGCGCCCGGCCGCCCCTGGACCTCGAACGACTGGGTCCTCGGTCCCCAGACCTGGTCGGGGTTCAGCTTGACGACCACGGCCTCGACGTCCGCGTCGGCGCCGAGCTTCACCGTCAGGCCCGACGGGAAGCCCGCCGACTCCCAGTACGTTCCGGTGTTGTCGTCGTTGGCGTTCGGCGCGACGTAGTTCTGCGCCGTGGACGTCGCCTCGACGGGCTTGCCGCGTGCCAGGTTGGTTCCCCCGACGGGCGGGTCGACGGGCCCCGGCCCGTCCTCGTCGCCGTAGATCTCCAGCTCCGACAACTGGGCGGCGTTCCAGCCGGTGTTGGAGGTGACCTGGACCCGTACGTACCGGGCCTCGGCGGTGGGAAGGTCGATGGCCACCGTGTTCGCCGCCGACGGGTCGAACGCACGGGCCTGGGCGGCGGCGAGGGGGGTGAAGGAGCTTCCGTCCGCGCTGCCGAGGACGGCGAGGGACTGGGAGCGCGCCTCCCAGCCCGTGGGCAGCTTCAGCGCGACGCGGTCCAGGGCGACCCGGGCTCCGAGGTCGACCTGCACCCACCCGGAGGATCCCAACGGGCCCTCCCAGTAGGTCTGCTGGCTTCCGTCGGTGACATGGGTCGCCGGGTAGCCACTGAGGGCCCCGCCGGCCGTCGCCGCTCGGCCGAGCGCGAGATTCGTCTCCCCCGCCGCCTGGGCGGGGACGGGGAGCAGGCCGACCGACAGCAGGCCCGCTGTCAGCAGACCGGCCCCCAGTCGCCTGCTCGGATGTGTGCCTCTCATGGTGACCTTTCCGCGATACGGGGCACGGTGCGTGTCCTGCGCTCGTCTTCCGGATCCGGCCGCGGGCCGTGCGCACGCGGGAACCTGGGGCAGAGCGGACGGGACACGCGCCGGAGCCCACGAAGGCTCTGAATGAGAAATGCGGCGGCGCTCAGCTAAATTCTTGAGTGAATCTGTGACTCATTTGCGCCGACAGGCAGACAGGTTTCTACCACGTGACGAGTTTGTCAACGGTTCGGTCACCTTCGCGGCAGAGGCAGAGGCAGGGGGCGGAGGGAAACGCCGACGGCACCGGTATCGGAGCCGCTGGAGCGGCGGTGATACCGGTGCCGTGGGTGACGCGGGGTCAGGTCGGGGAGAGGGACGGTCGGTCGCGAGCCCGGCTCGCGGGACCGGTCAGCGGGCCGGCGGCGGAGCCGTGGAGCCGCGGACGACGAGTTCCGGCTCGAAGAGCAGCTCGCCGGGGTGCGACTGCGCGCCCTGGATCTGGGCACACAGCAGATCGACGGCCGCGCGGCCCATCGCCTCGATGGGCTGGCGCACGGTCGACAGGGGCGGCTCCGTGCAGGTCATGAAGGCCGAGTCGTCGAATCCGACGACCGACACGTCGGTGGGGACGACGAGTCCGCGGCGGCGGGCGGCCCGCACGGCTCCGAGTGCGAGCGGGTCGCTGCCGCACACGATGCCGGTGACGCCCCGCGCCAGGAGGCGCGTGGTCGCGGCCTGGCCCCCTTCCAGGGAGAAGATCGAGCGCTCCACGAGCTCCTCGTCCCACTCCATGCCGGCGGCCTTGGCGGCCGTCTGCGCGGCCTCGAGCTTGCGACGCGACGGAATGTGGTCGCCGGGGCCGAGCACCAGACCGATCCGCTCGTGGCCCAGGGACGCGAGGTGCCGCCACGCCTGCTCGACGGCGACGGCGTCGTCGCAGGCGACGCAAGGAAAGTCGAGACCCTCGATCGAGGCGTTGACGAGCACGACCGGGATGTTCCGCTCGGCCAGCAGGTGGTAGTGGTCGTGCGGTGCGTCGGCCTGCGCGAAGAGACCCCCGGCGAAGATCACACCGGAGACGTGCTGCTGGAGCAGCAGCTCCACGTAGTCCGCCTCGGAGACACCTCCCCTGGTCTGGGTGCACAGCACGGGGGTCAGCCCCTGCTGTGCCAGCGCACCACCGATGACCTCGGCGAACGCCGGGAAGATGGGGTTCTGCAACTCCGGCAGCACGAGGCCCACGAGCCGGGCGCGTTCTCCTCGCAGCTGCGTGGGCCGCTCGTACCCCAGGACGTCGAGGGCCGTGAGCACGGACTGGCGGGTCGTCTCGGACACCCCGGGCTTGCCGTTGAGGACACGGCTGACCGTTGCCTCGCTGACCCCCACCTTCTTCGCCACTTGAGCAAGTCGTCGCGTCATGTACGCAAGACTATCGCAAGCGTCGCAAGCGGATTGCGTCCATTCTCTCTTTCGGCCAACATTCCGGCGAAAGCGCGTCGCGGAGACCGTTCGACCGGAAGCTCAGGCGCGGAGCCACACCGCCGTGTCCCGGGGCAGCAGGCCCTCGGAGTCCAGAGGCCCGCTGGCCAGGAGCAGCCGTCCGTGCGGCGGGAGGACGGCGGGCTCCTCGGAGAGGTTGACGACGCAGAGGAGGCCGTGGCCCCGGTCGAAGGCGAGGACGCCCTCCGGCGCGGGCAGCCAGGACATCGGTCCGTCGCCGAAACCGGGCTCCGACCGGCGCAGGAGCAGCGCTTCCCGGTAGAGCGCGAGCATCGAGCCGGGGTCGGCGGTCTGGCGGTCTACGGCGTACGGTGCCCAGTCCTCGGGCTGCGGCAGCCAGGGCTCGTCGCCCGCGCCGAAGCCGTACGACCCGGTCTCCGCCTCCGCCTCCCAGGGCAGCGGGACCCGGCAGCCGTCGCGGCCGGGATCGGTGCCGCCGGAGCGGAAGTGCATGGGGTCCTGGATGCGGTCGAGCGGTACGTCCGCCTCGGGGAGGCCGAGTTCCTCGCCCTGGTAGAGGTAGACGGAGCCGGGCAGGGCGAGGGTCAGGAGCGCGGCGGCGCGGGCACGGCGGGTTCCGAGCGCCAGGTCGGTGGGGGTGCCGAACCGCTTCGTGGCGAAGTCGAAGCCGGTGTCGGCGCGTCCGTAGCGCGTGGCGGTGCGCGTCACGTCGTGGTTGCAGAGGACCCAGGTGGCGGGGGCGCCGACGGGGGCGTGTTCGGCCAGGGTGTCGTCGATGGTGCGGCGGAGGCGGTCGGCGTCCCAGGGGCAGGAGAGAAAGTTGAAGTTGAAGGCGGTGTGGAGTTCGTCGGGGCGGAGGTAGCGGGCGAAGCGCTCGGAGTCCGGGAGCCAGACCTCTCCGACGAAGACGCCGCCGTATTCGTCGGCAAGGGCGCGCCAGGAGCGGTAGATGTCGTGGATCTCGTCCTGGTCGATGTACGGGTGGGGGTCGGTGCCCTCGACGAAGTCGCGGAGGTCGGGGTCCTTGGTGAGGAGGGCGGCGGAGTCGATCCGTACGCCGGCGACACCGCGCTCGAACCAGAAGCGGAGCACGTCCTCGTGCTCACGGCGGACCTCGGGGTGGGACCAGTTGAGGTCGGGCTGCTCGGGGGTGAAGAGGTGGAGGTACCACTCGCCGTCCGGGACGCGGGTCCAGGTGTTCCCGGAGAACTGCGACGGCCAGTCGTTGGGCGGGAGCTCGCCGTTCTCGCCCCGGCCGGGCCGGAAGTGGAAGCGGGCCCGCTCCGGGCTGCCGGGGCCCGCCTTCAGGGCCTCACGGAACCATGCGTGCTGGTCGGAGACGTGGTTGGGGACGATGTCGACGATGACCCCGATGCCCGCCTCACGCGCCTCCGCGATGAGTTTCTCGGCCTCGGCGAGGGTGCCGAAGGCGGGGTCGACGGCGCGGTAGTCGGCGACGTCGTAGCCGCCGTCGACCATCGGCGACAGGTACCACGGCGTGAACCAGAGGGCGTCGACGCCGAGTTCGGCGAGGTAGGGCAGTCTCGCTCTGACGCCCATGAGGTCCCCGGTGCCGTCGCCGTCACCGTCGGCGAAGCTGCGCGGGTACACCTGGTAGATGACGGCGTCGCGCCACCAGTCGTCGGTGCGGGGGGTGTCAGGGGCTGCCACGTGACGGTCCTTTCGGGCAGGGAGGAGTACTTCGCCGCCGGCCCGGAAGCTGCGGGGCGTTCGGACGGGCCGGCGGCGAAGGTTCGGTGGTCGAGCGGGTCGCGGCGGGTGGGCGTCAGCCCTTGAGCCCGCCGGCGGTGAGGCCGCTCATGATGTTGCGCTGGAAGATCAGGAAGATGAGCAGGGTCGGCACGGAGGCGATCGTCAGGGCGGCGATCAGCACGTTGACAGGCACGCCGTTGGACAGCGAGTAGATGCCGACGTTGAGGGTCTGCTTCGACGGGTCGGGCAGGGTGAGCATCGGCCAGAGGAAGTCCTTCCAGACGCCGACGACGGCGAAGATGGACACCACACCGAGGATGGGCCGCGAGACGGGCAGCACGATCGACCACAGGATCCGGACGGGGGACGCGCCGTCCATGGAGGCGGCGTCCAGGATCTCCTTCGGGATCGAGTCGAAGAAGCGCTTGAGCAGGAAGATGTTGAAGGCGTTGGTGACCGCGGGCAGCCAGATCGCCCACGGGGTGTTGAGGAGGTTCCGCTCGATGACCGGGACGTCCAGGACCGTGAGGTACTGGGGTACGACGAGGACCGTGGCCGGGATCATCAGGGTCGCCAGCATCATGCCGAGGATGACCTTGCCGAGGACCGGGCGCAGCTTGGACAGCGAGTACGCGGCCGCCACGTCGAAGACCAGCTGGAAGGCGAGCGCGCCGAACGCGTAGTAGAGGGTGTTGAAGAGGAGGGAGGCGAGGTCCATGACCTCCCAGGCCCGGGTGTAGTTCTCCGGGGTGAAGGTTCCGGGCACCAGGGTCGGCGGTGTCTGGATGACTTCCTGGGCGTCCTTGAACCCGCTGGACACCAGCCAGTACATCGGGCCGAGGAACGCCAGGGTGAAGCCGCCGACCACCAGGGCGAAGACGGTCCAGTAGACGGCCTTGCCCCGCGGTCTGGCGAGGGTGGCCGGTGAGATGAGTGTGCGTGTCGACATCCTGGTCTCCCCGGTTCCTACTCGTCCTCGGCGCGGCTGAGCTTCACGTACGCCGCCGAGAATCCGGCCAGGAGTACGAGCAGGAGCAGGCCGAGCGCCGCGGCGGCACCGTAGTTGTTGAAGTTGAAGGCGTACTGGTAGATGAGGTAGACGACGGTCGTGGTCGAACCCTCGGGGCCGGCGCCGCCGGTGAGCAGGAACGGCTCGACGAAGACCTGCATGGTGGCGATGACCTGCATGAGGAGCATCAGCGACAGGATCAGGCGGGTCTGCGGGATGGTGACGTGCCAGATCTTCCGCAGCAGGCCGGCCCCGTCCAGGTCGGCCGCCTCGTACAGCTCCCCCGGTATGCCCTGCAGGGCCGCGAGGTAGATGAGGGTGGCGCCGCCCATGTTCATCCAGGTGGAGGCGATGACGACGGAGAGCATCGACAGGTCCGGGTCCTGGAGCCACTGCTGTTCGGGCAGGTGCAGGAAGGCGAACAGCTCGTTGAGGAGGCCGTAGCCCGGGTCGTAGAGGTACTTGAAGAGGAGGACGGAGGCGACCGGCGGCAGCATCACCGGGAGGTAGACGAGGAGCCGGAGGTAGCCCTGGCCGTGGTGGAACTCGTTGATGACGACCGCCACCACGAACGGCACCGCGAAGCCGAAGACCAGGGCGAGCAGGGTGAACAGCAGCGTGTTGCGCCAGGCCTGCCAGAAGGCCGGGTCGTTGAAGACCGTGACGAGGTTGTCAAGACCGACCCAGGTCGTCTGTCCGCCCTCGGTCTTCTGGAAGGCCAGGAAAAACTCCCTGATCATCGGATACCAGGAGAACACGGCGAAGCAGAGGACCGCGCCGATGAGGAATCCATGGGCCGTCAGGTTGCGCCGCAGGCTCTTGCCGAACGGCGCGCGGGGTGCCGCGGGGGCCGCCTCGCGCGGCTCGGAGGGGCGGGGAGGTGCCGCCTTGCTCGGGGTCAGGCTGGGGGCCTGCATCGTCGCTCCTTGGTACTGGTCTGCCGTATCTGCTGCCGGGGCGGGGCGGGGCGGGGACGAAGGCCCGCCCCGCCCCGGTGGGGTCACTGGTTGGCCAGCACTTGGTTGACCTGTGCCTCGGCGGTGGAGAGGAGCTTGTCGATGTCGGCGTCCTTGTTGGTGAGCAGGCCGGACATCACGTTGTCGAGGACCTTGTAGACCTCCTGCGCCTTCGGCGGCTCGGCCTTGCCCGCGACGGGGTTGTCCATGAAGGACTTGAAGTTCGCGACCGGCATGGTGGCGTGCGTGACGCGGTCGGCGTCGTCCTTGGCCTTCGACCCGTTCAGCCAGAAGTTGGGCTGCGGAATGCCGACGGGCAGCTTGTCGGCCTTGGTGCGGGCCCAGTCGAACTGGCCCTTGCCGACGGAGAGGTTCTTGAAGTTGAGCCAGGCGACGGCGGCCTTGATCTTGTCGCCGGAGATGCCCTTCTTGATCATGTAGCTGTTGCCGCCGGCGAGGGTGCTCTTCTCGCCGGGGATCGGGCCCATGCCGAAGTTCTCGTACTTCGCGCCCAGTTGCTGGACCATGTACGCGATGTCGTCGGGGGCGGCGAGGAACATGCCGAGCTTGTCGGTGGCGATCTGCTTCTGGAGGTCGCCCCACTTGAGCAGCTGGGTCTTGCCCATGCTGTCGTCCTCCCAGCGCATGGCGTGGAGGTTCTTGGCGACCTGCTTGCCGATCTCGTTGTTGAACGCGGCCTTCTTGCCGGTGGCGTCGACGACCTCGCCGCCGACGCTGTACATCTGCGCGGTGAAGTGCCAGCCGCCGGTGTTGCCGGCGCTGTACTCGCCGAAGCCGGCGATGCCCTCGCCGAGGCCGGCGATCTTCTTGGCGGCGGTACGGACCTCGGCCCAGGTGCGCGGCGGGGCATCGGGGTCGAGACCGGCGTCCTTGAAGAGCTTGCGGTTGACCAGCAGGCCCATGGTGTAGTTGCTGGTGGGCAGTCCGTAGAGCTTGCCGTCCTGCTTGAGGGAGCCGAGGACGTTCGGGTCGATGTCGCCCAGGAGCGGCACGGTCTTGTCGTTGACGTACGCGGTGATGTCCGCGGCGCCGTCCTCGGAGAGCACCTGCGGCAGGTCGGTGAAGTAGGTGTAGAAGACGTCCGGCTGGGACTTGGCCTTGAGCATCGCGGTGAAGCGCGGCGGTTCCAGGCACTGGCCGGGAGTGGAGCGGCCCTCGATGGTGACGTTCGGGTACGTCTTGTTGAACGCGGCGACGTCCTCCTTCCACTCCTTGAGCTCGGCCGCCTTCGCCGCCGGGGGCATGCAGTCGATCGTGAGCGTCACCTTGGTCTTCGGGTCCAGCGGAGCGGTGGGGTCGGAGGATCCACCGCCCTCGGAACCGCCGCTGCCGTCGTCGCTGCTCGTGCCGCAGGCGGCGAGTGCGGTCAGCGTGAGCGCGGTGACGAGGGTGACCGCGCTGGCGCGGCGCGTACGGCGGAGCCGGGCACTTCTCATGAGTGGTCCCCTTCGGGCCATGAACGTGGAGGTGGCCCCACCGCCGGTGCGTTGTGGGGCGCGGCACACTCAACCACCCCCAACAAGTGAACGCAAGATATCGCGCTCATTTCGTAATTGCTCGACAAAGTTGAGTCTCTTGGTCGAGAGCCTCCTGCCGTCCGGCGCGGATCAGACCTCGCGCCACTTCGCCTGGCCGAAGGAGAACACCCCGAAGAGCACGAGCCCGACGGCCACGGCGATCAGCAGCCACGGGCCCGCCGGGGTCTGCGCGAACGAACGGATCGCGTCGTCCATGCCCTTGGCCTCGACCGCGTCGAACGCGAGCGACGCCTTCAGACCGGAGAAGCCGAGGGCGGCGAAGACGAGCCCGCGGCCGACCCCGCCGGCCACGCCCGTCACGTCCATCAAGCGGCGCTGGTACGACGGCATCCGACCCCACGCCAGACGCTTCCGGTACTTCCGCGCCACGGCCCGGCCGGCGATCCACAGGCCGGCCCCCAGGAAGCCGGCCGCGACCGCGCCGACCCACCACTGGCCGCCCGGGAGACCGAGGAGGCGTCCGGTGACGTCCTGGCTCTGCCGGTCGGTCGCGCCCGCTCCGCTGCCCCGGTCCCCCGTCGCGAAGGACAGGACGAGGAAGGAGGTGACGGCGTAGAAGGCGAAGCGGCAGCCGGACAGGGCGCGTTTGCCCGGCCGGTCGCCCTTCGGCCCGGCGGCACCGAAGAGCGCCTCCGAAAGGCGCCACAACGCCATGCCGGCGAGGCCGATGCCGAGGGCCCAGAGGAGTACGGCACCGAAGGGTGTCGCGGCGACGTCACCGAGCGCCCCACCCCGGTCGGCCTGTTCGTCCGAACCCGTCACGCCGATCCGTACGGCCAGCGCCCCGATCAGCAGGTACAGCACACCGCGCGCCGCGAATCCCGCCCGGGCGCCCGCTCGTACGAACTCTCCACGTGCGGCTCTTCTCGCCGCGGCCGCCGACGAACCCGTTGTGGTCATGTCCGGTCCTCCCCTTGGGTCAGAACCTTCGGGTGCCCCGCCCTTCCCCGCCGAATCCGCCGAGGCCGCCGAGGCCGCCGAGGCCGCCGATCTCGCCGATCCCGCTGAATCCACCGAATCCGCCGAAAGTGGCGTTTCAAGTGCCGACGACCGGTCAGCCGACAAGTAACGACTTGTCCACCTACACATCAGGAGGACCGATGGACAGCTGGCGCGCAGCCGCGGCCTGCCAGAACGTCGACCCCGACCTCTTCTTCCCGGTGGGGACCGGCGCCCCCGCCCTGGTCCAGGCCGAGGAGGCCAAGGAGGTCTGCCGGCACTGCCCCGTGCGCGAGGAGTGCCTCCGCTGGGCCATGGACGACTCCCGCCAGGTCACGGGGGTCTGGGGCGGGCTCGACGACGACGAACGCCGGTCCCTGAAGCGGAGGTTGCGCCGTGCGGTGCACGCAGGGGAACGGCCTCACCGGTAGGGGGGGATCCGGTGAGGCCGTTCGTTCGGTTCTCCTGGAGGGCTCAGGCCTCCAGGGGGGCCAGCATCCCCTTGCGCAGGCGGGCCAGATTGCGCGAGAGCAGTCGTGACACCTGCATCTGGGAGACGCCGAGCTGCTTTCCGATCTCCGACTGCGTCAGTTCCTCGACGAACCGGAGGTGGAGCAGCAGACGGTCCCGCTCGCCGAGTTCCTCCAGGAGCGGGGCGAGAGCGTGGAAGTCCTCGAAGAGTTCGAGCGCCGGGTCCTCTTCGCCCATGAGGTCGGAGAGCATGGCGCCGTCCTCCTCGTCGCCGCCGACCGCCGCGTCGAGCGAGGTGGACCGGTACGCGTTGGAGGCGATACGCGCCTCGATGACCTCGTCCTCCGAGAGGTCCATCAGGGCCGAAAGCTCCGCCACGGTCGGTGCCCGTCCGAGGCGGGAGCTCAGCTCCTCCGTGGCCTTGGCCAGCTCCACCCGCGCCTCCTGAAGCCGGCGCGGTACGTGGACGGCCCACGAGGTGTCGCGGAAGAAGCGCTTGATCTCGCCCACGATGCAGGGGACGGCGAAGGTGGTGAACTCCACCTCGCGGGAGATGTCGAACCGGTCGATGGCCTTGATCAGCCCGATGATGCCGACCTGGACGATGTCCTCCATGTCGTCCCCGCGGGCCCGGAAACGCCCGGCCGCGTAACGCACGAGCGACATGTTCATCTCGATCAGCGTGTTGCGCGCGTACTGGTAGTCGGAGGTGCCCTCCTCCAGCTCGGCCATCCTGCCGAAGAACACCTTCGACAGTTCACGCGCGTCCTTCGGTGCTATCGCACGGGGAGCTTCTACGACGGGCAGGCCCCCCACAGTCGCTTCGGTGCGATCCTTCGTCTCCGTCTGCACTGCAGTCGACACTCTGCTGACCCCTTAGTTCCTAGGCAACCCGTATCTCCCCCGGGCGGCTCGCCTACCCCGGCTCTCCCGGATCATGCACAGGAGTTTTGAAACGGGACTTCCGTCCTTCCGGTGCCGGCGCGGCCACCGGTTCCGCCACCGGCTCAGTCGGTCCCGACGAGGGACAGACGCGCCTTGACCCGCTTCCCCGTCGGGTGCGGCTCCACACTCACGCTCTCGCAGACGGCGACGACGATCTCGACCCCGTGCTGGCCTATCCGGCCCGGGTCGTGGCCCCGCGGGACGGGCGACGTCTCCACGCGGTCGAACACGGAGATGTCCAGCGCGTCCTCGAACAGTTCGAGCAGCAGTCGGCAGGGGCCGGGCGCGTGGCGTACCGCGTTGGTCACCAGCTCGCTGACCACCAGGCGTGCCAGGTCGACCCGCTCACGGGCCACCGGCTCACGGGCCACCGCCGGTGAGGCGGCGAGGAAGTCCGCGGTGAAGGCGCGCGCGGACGCGATCATGCCGTCGTCGGCGTCCCCGACGTCGTAATCGACGCTCACGGACAGCACGGGCTCTCGAATCGCACGCTCGGTGGCGATCGCGTCCGTCATCGGCTTCCCCCTTCCTCACACGGCTTCGTGCCGTGCTTCGCACACACCTCGTACTCCGCCCTTCCCCCCTTTACCCTTTCCATTCCCTCCGCACCGGAGAATGCCGCCCCCCGCCAGTCCAGACAGAGCACCAGGATGTCGTCCGGCAGCCCGCGGTGCGTCTCCCGCAACGCCCGTACGACGGCCTGAGGGGTGTCCGCACCGCTCAGCTGCCGGGTCCGTTCGATGGCCCGGCCGACCGAGTCGTCCAGGGCCCCGTCACCGCCTCCTGGCGGCGGCTCGCCCCGGTCGCAGGCGACGAAGAGCAGCCGGTCGCCGGGGAGGACGCGCAGGCGCTGGGTGGCGTAGACGGTGTCCTCGAACATGCCGAGGGGCAGCTGCCGCTCCAGGTCGAGCCGCTCGATCGCGGCTCCGCGCCGCCGCCAGACCGTCGGCGAGCCGGCGTCGACCACCTCCGCCTCGCCGGTGGCGAGGGCGAAGCCGAGCAGCAGGGCGGAGAGGGACCGCTCGCCCCGGTGCTGCCCGTAGAGCGCCTGGTCGGTGAGGCTGGCCTGTCCGACGAGGTCGAGTCCGGCGCGCCGGGCGTTGCGGATCGCGTTGAGGGCGAGGGTGCTCACCAGTGCGGACGGGGTGCCGGGGCCCGTGCCGTTGGCGACGACCAACTGGAGCCGGTCCTCCGTCACGGACCAGTCCAGGACGTGCCCGCCCGAGCTGTAGGAGGGCTCCCAGTAGGCGTGGAGGTCGAACTCCGCGGCTGTGCAGGCCCGCCCGGGGAGCGTGCCCCACTGCATCTCCGCGGCGACGGTGAGGGGCCGGGCCCCACGGGTCCGGTGGTAGAGGTCGGTGTGACGGTCGGCGACGCGCAGCGCGTGTCCCAACGTCTCGGCGACGGGGACGAGGTCGGCGGTCGTCGTCGGTGTGACCCGGTCGGAGGGCAGGACCACCACGAGAACCCCGTACCTCTCGCCACGAACCGTCACAGGAAGGTACGCGGTCGCCGTGGGCCCGTCACCACCGAAAAGATATGGTTGCTGTGTGGCGAGGACGCGGCCCGCGGGCCCTGACCCCACGGCCACGTCCTGCACCACGGCCGGAGCCTGTACGGGCTCGACGGGGCGCAGCGTCGTGAGCCCGTAGTCGACGAGCAGGAGGTCGGCGGAGAGCGCGGCGACTTGCTGTGCCAGATTGACACGGAGGGAGTCCAGAAGCCGGTGTGGCGGCGCCCCGCGCAGTGCGCGTTCCACTGTCACGCGTCGATCCACCGCATGCGTACCGCCTTCTGGAGAGATGTGGAGATGACCGGTGTGTCGCACGGCCGACGCCCTCGGCCCCGGACGTCCGAGGAGTGTCGGTAGCCATGAACACCAACCCCGCCGAGTCCCAGCGGGAGCCGCAGGAGACGACGCAGGCCGCCCGTGAGCTCATCGAGCTTCTCGAGGTGCTGTGGGAGCGCGGCCGGGACATGGTGTCGTCGACGCCGGTGTCGGCGTCTCAACTGCGCGTGCTGTACAGCCTCGATCGCGAGGAGGGCATCAACCTCCGCGCCCTGGGGGAGCTGCTCGGTTCCGCGCCTCCTTCGGTGAGCCGCATGTGCGACCGCCTGGAGGCGCTGGGTTTCGTCCAGCGGCTGCCCAGCCCGGTCAGCCGCCGGCAGCTGGAGCTGCACCTGACCGTCCGGGGGAAGACGTACCTGCGTGACCTGCGTGTCCAGCGGGAGGAGGCCCTGCTCGCGGTGATCTCCGCGATGTCGCCGACGAGCCGCAAGGCGCTGCTGCGCGGGCTCACGGGGTTCCAGGAGGCGCTGGGCGAAGGCCCCTCGTCGAACGGCTCACACGGGGGCGCGCCACTGAAGGACGTCCGCTCCGCCTGACCTCTGTGCGCCGTGCGTCGCTCCGTCCGGCCACGTGCCCCATGCCCCACTTGTCACCCTTTGGTCACCCATGACGTGTTCACCTTGGACACGAGCCAGATGTTGCATCAAGGATACAGTTGCCGCCCGGCAACTGTTGACACGGGCCGACCCTATCGCCCCTTCCAGTCGAGACAGACGACGAGCGCGTCGTCCTCCAGCGGGGTGCCGCCGTGGTAGGTGGCGAGTTCACGCAGCACCGCCCCCGGGACCTGCGTGGGCGGCAGCAGCCGCGTCGCGGTGAGCGCGCGGGCCAGCGCCCGCTCCCCGTAACTCTCGCCTTCGGGGGAGGCGGCGTCGTACACACCGTCGCTGCCGAACAGCAGCCGGTCCCCCGGGCTCACCGTGAACCGCTCCGGGGTGTAGGCGGTCTCCTCGAACATCCCCAGGGGCAGCTGGGCCTCGAGGGAGACCCGCTCGACGGCCCGGCCGCGCAGGCGCCACAGCCGCGGCGAACCGGCGTCCACGGCCTCCACCTCGCCCGTGGCGAGGTCGAAGCGCAGCAGGAGCACCGAGACGAAGGCGCTGCCGCGGTACTGGGCGTACACCGCCTGGTCCGCGAGGGCCGCCTGGTCCGCGAGGCCGAGACCGGCCCGGCGGGCGTTGCGGAGGGCGTTGATGGCGAGGTGGGTCAGGAGAGCGGCCTCGATGCCCTCCCCCATCCCGTTGGTGACCGTCAGGGTCAGGTGGTCGGCCGAGGCCGACCAGTCGTAGTTGTCACCGAAGATCGCGTAGGCGGGTTCCAGGTGGGCGCCGAGGGCGAACTCGGGGCGGGCGCACGAGCGGCCGGGAAGGAGCTGCCACTGCATCTCGGCCGCGAGCGTCAGCCGTGTGGCCCGCCGCGCCAGGACGTACACGTCCGTGTCGCGCTCGGCCACCAGGATCTCGTGGCCGAGCGCCTCGCAGAGGTGGCGCAGCTCGGGCAGGAGCGGCCTGAGGTCGGTCCCCGCCGGCAGGCCCACCGTGAGGACGCCCATCCGGTCCCCCCTGACCGTGACCGGGAGGTGGACGTAGACGGAGTCGGCCTCCTGGGTGACGTGCGGCTCCTGGGAGCCGAAGGCACGGCCCTGCGGGCTGTCATGGATCGGGACCTGCCGGGGCGCGTCGGGCGCGCCTCCGACGAGCTGGAGCGAGCGCAGCCCGTAGTCCGCAAGGCGGAGTTCCACCCGCAGCGCGCCGTAGTGCTCCAGCAGGGCGGTCTCCAGGACGCCCACCAGGAGGTGCGGAGCCGCCTGGCGCAGTGCCTGCTCGACTCCGGTGCTCTCGTCCACGTCTTCCCGCTTCTCCTTGTACCGGGTGCGGCCCCGCCCACGGCGGGGCCGCACCGTCCTTCGTCTAAGCCGCTCTGCCGGCCGCGGCCAGCGCTGCCGCCACGTCGGCGTGCAGGGGTGTCGTCATCGTCAGTCCGGTGATCTCCAGAATGCGTCGCACGGCAGGCGTCGGCGCGGCGAGATGGAGGTCGCCGCCCGCCTCCCGTGCGTCCCGCGCCGCCCTGATCAGGACGTTCAGTCCGGACGAGTCCATGAAGGCCAGCGGGGAGAGGTCCAGGACGAGGTGGCGGCGGCCGTGCAGGAACTGGTTGGCCAGGTGGTGGTGGAGCAGGGTGGCCGTCTCGATGTCGAGTTCGCCTCCCACGGACAGCACCGCCGTACCGGCGTCTCGGATCTCCACTTCGACATCCAGGTTCACTTCTCGCTCGGGCATACTCCCTGCTTTCCACGGTGGAGGAACGGTCGGGCATACGGTCTGGTCGGCCATGCGGTCAGTTGACCCGCACACCGATCAGGCACGTGTCGTCGTCGGTGTCGGACTTGCTGTGCGTGAGCAGCAGGTCCAGGCGTCGTTCGAGGCTGCCGGCCGGGGCCTGGGCCGTGGCGAGGAGCTGGGCCACGGAGTCCTGTACGGAGGTGTCCCGCCGCTCGACGAGACCGTCGGTGTACATCAGCACCGTGTCCTCCGCCTCCAGCTGGATCTCCGCCTCCTCGTACTCGGCCTCGGCGAGGGCTCCGAGCAGCATCCCCCTGAGCAGCGGCAGGTTGCTGGCCTCGGCGCCCCGTACGAGGACCGGCGGGAGGTGTCCCGCCCTCGCCCAGCGCAGGGTCCGGGTCTCGGGGTCGAAGACCCCGCAGACGGCGGTGGCCGTAACGTGCGCGGTGAGGTGGTGGGCGACGTTGTTCAGCCAGGACAGCAGCTGCGCGGGGCCCGCTCCGGTGACGGCGAGGCCGCGCATGGCGTTGCGCAGGACGACCATCCCGGTGGCGGCCTCGATGCCGTGGCCCGCGATGTCGCCGACGCACAGCAGTATCTTCTTGGACGGCAGCACGACCGCGTCGTACCAGTCGCCGCCGACCAGGGACTCGGTCTCGGCCGGCCGGTAGCGTACGGCGACGTCGAGCCCGGGGGCGTCGAGCGGAGGCTTGGTCGGCGGCATGATGGCGTGCTGCAGCTGGAGGGCGAGGCGGTTGCGTTCCGCCGACTCCTGCTCCGTGACGGCGAGTTGGTCACGGGTGGCGGCCAGCGCCACCTCCGTCCAGTGCTGCGCGGAGATGTCCTGGTAGGCGCCGCGCACGGCGAGGAGCCGCTCGTCGGCGTCGAGGGCGGGTTCGGCGATCACCCGGATGTGGCGGGTCACCCCGTCGCGGCGCAGCATGCGGAAGGCCGTGGAGCTCGCCCGCCGCTGGTGCAGCACGGCCCGCAGGAAGCGCCCGATGGCGACCGCGTCGTCGGGGTGGGCGTGCGCCGTGAGGTCGCGCAGGGAGACCGGCTGCTCGGTGGTCTCCCGGCCGAAGAGCTCGAAGAGCTGTCCGTTCCAGGTGATCTCCCCGGTCAGGACGTCCTCCTCGAAGCCGCCGATGCGGCCGAGGCGCTGGGCGTGCTGCAACAGGCTCGCGAGCCGCGCGGACTCGTCCTCGACGCGCCAGATGAGGAGGACGCTGTCCCCGTGGCGGCTGATGCTGATGTCGGCGACGGACGACAGCGGCACCTGGTCCACGAGGGCGGTCATCCGGGTCCGCCGGGCCCGGAAGGGCTCTCCGGTGGCGTAGACGTGCTCGATCTGCTCGAAGAGCTCGCTCTCGCCGGCCGTCGCGGGGTACGCCTCCAGGAGCAGGGTTCCGTCGACGGCGCTCCGGGAGCGGCCCGCCGGGTCCTGGAAGCGCACGTTGGCGTGGCGGATGCGGAAGTCCCGCAGGCGGCCTTCCTCGTCCAGGTACGGAACCAGGACGAGGGCCGGGTCGTAGAGGCCGTCGGCGAGCTCCACCAGTTCCGAGGACCGGTCGGGCACGCCAGCGTACGCCCGTACCGGCGCCGACGGCACGGGGAGGGTCTCCAGGGTGTGGGCGCAGAGTTCCGCCAGGGCCTCGATCTGGCGCTCCACGGCCTGGGGCTGGGGTTCCAGAGGCCGGGACCAGCAGATCTCCAGGACGCCGTGGATACGGCCGCCGGTGCCGGCGGGCACCACCACCCGGCCGCCGTCGGGGTGACGGGCGTGGCCGATCGAGGGGATGCCGGCGGCCCCCAGCGACGGGATCCAGACGGTCCGGCGGCCGGTGAGCGCCTGCCGGGCCGCGGTGGCCACCCCGGGCGGTACGTAGCGCCAGCGGGCCGGCTCGTCGGCGCCGAAGCCCGCATGGCCGCGGAGGGTCAGCGAGGCGTCGGGGCCGGTGGTCCAGATGGCGACGGCGTCGGCGCCCAGGGGTGCGAGGGCGTGTTCCAGGAGCGACTCGGCGACGGCCTGGCTGTCCCCCGCGTTGAGCGCGGCGCTCTCGGCCGTACGCAGGCGCACGGCGACGGAGGCGTCGGTTGCGTCGCCCCCGCCGGGCTCGTCCGTCTCGCCGATGGTCCGCCTGACGAAGTCACCGGCGACCTCGGCGACCCGGTCGTGGGCGGCCTGGTTGATGATGTCCGCGGCCAGTTCCAGCTGCGACAGCCCGGCCTGCTCGGCGAGCGCGGCGAGCTGCCGCGCCGCGGGCGCGGGGCCGCAGCCGAGGCGCTCGACGATGACGCCCTTGGCGAGTTCGATCAGGGCGCGCCCCTCGGCCGCGGCGTGGGCGGCGCGCACCTCTCCGCGGAGTCGTTCCACCGTCGCGGCCAGCCGGCCGAGGGTGGAGTGGTCCTCCGGCGGACGGCTGTCCGCGGCGGCGCCGGGGCGCCGCTGCGAGGGGGTGGCGGGCAGCGTGGGCGCGACCGGCGTCGGAGCTCCGTCCCCGTGGGGACCGGCGGCGGTGTCTCCGCCGCGGGGGTGGGGAGTACTCATGAAGGGGACTCCTCGGAAACGGCGGCCGGGGGCCGCGGGACGGACGGGGACATGGTGCGCCGTGCGGGGCGCGGGGCCCGCCCGGTGGGGCGGTGCGGGCCGGTGGGGACACCCATGACGCTATCCGTCGATCAGCCACCGGCGGACGCAGGCGATGAGTTCGTCGGCGTCGACCGGTTTGGTCACGTAGTCCGTGGCGCCCGAGGCCAGGCTCTTCTCGCGGTCCCCCGGCATGGCCTTGGCCGTGACCGCGATGACGGGCAGTCCGGCGTGCTCGGGCATCTGCCGGATCCTGGAGGTGGCCGTGTAACCGTCCATCTCGGGCATCATGACGTCCATCAGGACCAGGTCGATGTCGGGGTGCTCGGTGAGCGCCTCGATCCCCTCCCGGCCGTTCTCCGCGTGCAGGACCTTGATGCCGTGCAGTTCCAGGATGCCGCTGAGGGCGTACAGGTTGCGGGCGTCGTCGTCGACGACGAGCACCGTGCGGCCGTGCAGGGTGGAGTCGATGGTCTGCGGCGCCGGCGGCCGGTGGTCGCCGCGCACCAGGGGCACGACGTCTCCCGGCTGGTCGGCGGACAGGTGCAGGGCGATCCGCTCGCGCAGTTCGTCGAGGCTGGAGAGCAGTTCGAGCGGCCGCTGGCGGGCGAGGGCCTGCAGGGCCCGTTCCTGGTCGTCGGCGAGCCGGCGGTTGTTGTGGGCGAGGACGGGCACGGTCCGCAGGGCCTCGTCGCCGTCCATGGCGTCGAGGAAGCGCAGGGCCTCGCCGTGGGCCATGTCGACGTCGAGCACCACGCAGTGGAACGGCTGGGTGGCGAGGGCGGTCGCGGCCTCCTGGGGTCCGACGACCGCGATCAGCTCGATGTCCTCCCGGTCCGCGTGCGAGCGGTCCGCGGTCAGCTCGGTGACGGCGTTCTCGGCGACGAGCGAGAGCAGTCCGCGCGGGCGCTCCTCGATGACGAGGAGGCGCCTGGTCTGCCGGGCCTGCGGGGCGGCCGGCAGTGCGGGGCGGCTGGTGGGGGCGCCCTGGGTCTGCTCCGGCGGTCCCTGGTCCAGTTCCGGCGCGGCCGTCTGGGTGTGGGTGGACTGTTCCTTGAGGTCGGCCCGGGCGACGGGCAGGTAGAGGGTGAAGGTGCTGCCTTCGCCGGGCTCGCTCGTGACCGTGAGGGCACCTCCGAGGAGGTAGGCGATCTCCCGGCTGATGGACAGGCCGAGGCCGGTGCCGCCGTACTTGCGGTTGGTCGTGCCGTCCGCCTGCTGGAAGGCGCCGAAGATGGCCTCCAGGTGCTGGGCGGGGATGCCGATGCCGGTGTCCTTGACCCGGAAGGCGACCACGGCGCCGCCGCGGTGGACGGTGGCGGGGAGCTCGTCGTCGGACGCGGGCTCGATGCTCAGGTCGACGCTGCCGCGCTCGGTGAACTTGACGGCGTTCGAGAGCAGGTTGCGCAGGACCTGCCGCAGCCGGGTGTCGTCGGTGACCAGGTCGGCGGGGGCCCCGGGGGCGGTGGAGACGGTGAAGGTGAGGCTCTTCTGGGTGGTGAGCGGGCGGAACGTCGCCTCGACGTAGTCGAGGAGGCGGCGCAGCGGCACCCGTTCCGGGTTGAGGTCCATCTTCCCGGCCTCGACCTTGGACAGGTCGAGGATGTCGTTGATGAGCTGGAGTAGGTCGGATCCGGCGGAGTGGATGATGCCGGCGTACTCGACCTGCTTGGCGGTGAGGTTGCGGGTCGGGTTCTGGGCGAGCAGCTGGGCCAGGATCAGCAGGCTGTTGAGCGGGGTGCGCAGCTCGTGGCTCATGTTGGCCAGGAACTCGGACTTGTACTTCGAGGCGAGGGAGAGCTGCTGGGCCCGGTCCTCGAGTTCCTGCCGGGCCTGCTCGATCTGCAGGTTCTTGGCCTCGATGTCGCGGTTCTGCGAGGCGAGCAGGGCCGCCTTGTCCTCGAGTTCGGCGTTGGAGCGCTGCAGTTCGACCTGCTGCACCTGGAGTTCCTCGGAGCGGGCGCGCAGTTCGTCGGCCAGCCGCTGGGACTCGCCGAGGAGTTCGTCGGTACGGGCGTTGGCGACGATCGTGCTGACGTTGACGCCCACCGTCTCCATGAGCTGCTCCAGGAAGTCCCGGTGCACGGAGGTGAAGGGGGTGAACGACATCAGCTCGAGGACGCCGAGGACCTGGTCCTCGACGACGATCGGCACGACGATCAGGCTGCCCCGTGCCGTCCGGCCGAGCCCGGAGGAGATGGAGACGTAGTCCTCGGGTACGTTCTCGGCGGAGATGGTACGGCGGCTGCGGGCGGCCTGGCCGACGAGGGACTCGCCCAGCCGGAACCGGTCGTGGCCGGAGCTGTCCGCGGGGCGGCCGTAGGAGCCGACGAGCCCCAGCTCGATGCCGCCGGGGCCGTCCTCGGCGAGGTAGAAGGCGCCGTACTGGGCGGAGACGAGCGGGGTCAGCTCGTCCATGACGAGCTCGGCGACGACGGCGAGGTCGCGGTGGCCCTGCATGAGGGCGGAGATCCGGGCGAGGCTGGACTTGAGCCAGTCCTGCTCCTGGTTGGCCCGGGTCGTCTCGCGCAGCGAGCCGACCATCGAGTTGATGTTGTCCTTGAGCTCGGCTACCTCGCCGGAGGCGTCGACGGTGATCGAGCGGGTCAGGTCGCCCTCGGCGACCGCGCTCGCGACCTCGGCGATGGCGCGGACCTGGCGGGTGAGGTTCCCGGCGAGCTCGTTGACGTTCTCGGTGAGCCGCTTCCAGGTGCCGGAGACGCCCTCGACCTCGGCCTGGCCGCCGAGGCGGCCCTCGCTGCCCACCTCCCTGGCGACGCGGGTGACCTCGGCCGCGAACGAGGACAGCTGGTCGACCATGGTGTTGATGGTCGTCTTCAGCTCCAGGATCTCGCCGCGGGCGTCGACGTCGATCTTCTTGGAGAGGTCGCCGTTGGCGACGGCGGTGGTGACCTGGGCGATGTTGCGGACCTGCCCGGTCAGGTTGTTCGCCATGGAGTTGACGTTGTCGGTGAGGTCCTTCCAGGTGCCGGCCACGTTCGGCACCCGCGCCTGGCCGCCGAGGCGGCCCTCGGTGCCGACCTCGCGGGCCACGCGGGTCACCTCGTCGGCGAAGGCCGACAGGGTGTCCACCATCGTGTTGATGGTGTCGGCGAGGGCGGCGACCTCGCCCTTCGCCTCCACGGTGATCCGACGGGAGAGGTCGCCGCGGGCCACGGCGGTCGCGACCTGCGCGATCGAACGCACCTGCCCGGTGAGGTTGGACGCCATCACGTTGACGTTGTCGGTGAGGTCCTTCCAGGTGCCGGAGGCGCCCCTCACGGTGGCCTGGCCGCCCAGGTTGCCCTCGGTGCCGACCTCCCGGGCGACACGGGTGACCTCGGCGGCGAACGCCGACAGCTGGTCGACCATCGTGTTGATGGTGGTCTTCAGCTCCAGGATCTCGCCCCGGGCGTCGACGTCGACCTTCTTGGAGAGGTCGCCGGTGGCCACGGCGGTGGCGACGTGCGCGATGGCACGCACCTGGGCGGTGAGGTTTCCGGCCATGGAGTTGACGGAGTCGGTGAGGTCGCGCCAGGTGCCGGAGACGCCCTTGACGTCGGCCTGACCACCGAGGATGCCCTCCGTACCGACGTCACGGGCCATGCGCGTGACCTCGTCGGCGAACGAGGAGAGCTGGTCGACCATCGTGTTGATGGTGTTCTTGAGCTCCAGGATCTCGCCGCGGGCGTCCACGTCGATCTTCTGCGAGAGGTCGCCCTTGGCGACGGCGGTGGCGACCTGGGCGATGTCGCGGACCTGGGTGGTGAGGTTGCCGGCCATCGCGTTCACGGAGTCGGTCAGATCCGCCCAGGTGCCGGAGACACCGGGCACGTCGGCCTGCCCGCCCAGGGTCCCCTCGGTTCCCACCTCGCGGGCGACCCGGGTCACCTCGGAGGTGAAGAGGGAGAGCTGGTCGACCATCCCGTTGAACACACTGGAGATCTCGCCCATCAGGCCGCTCGCCTCGTCGGGCAGACGGGTGCCGAAGTCCCCGTCCCGCACGGCGGTGAGCCCCGCCAGGAGCTGCCGCAGCTCGGACTCCCCCACCGCGGCCGGCCCCGGCCGCCGCGCGGCCGAGGAGCCTTCGATCGTCGTCTCAGACATGCCTCATCCTCGTTCGCTCGCCAGGCACCCGTTGAGGGGTCGTTCGGTCACGGACGCTGGTCGGACCGCCGCCCCTCCCGTACGGCTCCGGCCTCGACCGTTGCCGTACGGCAATAAAGACGACACTACCCCGCTGTGATCGACGCGAGGAGAGCGGTAGCGGATCAAGCGGCCGGAACGAGCCGCTGCCCGGAGCGCCCCGGCCCGCCCCGCGCCCCCGGAGGCGTACCTGCCCAGGCCGCCCCGGCTCAACCCGCATGGATACGGAGAGCGGGGGTACGCGGCGCTTCGAACCGGGCGGTCGGCGCCCTGACGGCGAAGGGAGAAGCACTGTGTTGATGGCCCATCCCGCGGTGTTGAGCAATCTGATCGAGCAGTACGAGACGCTGAGGATGCTCCACGCGGAGAACGGTGGCACCGAGGTACGCCGGCGCATGGACGACATCGCGTACACACTGTGCGTCTCCACGGGCACGCGTGACGTGGACACGGCACTGATCGCCGCCCGCCACCGTCTGCCCGGCGCGCGCACGGAGGACGACTCGGTCCTGATGGCCTGAAGTCAGCACAGCCGAACCCGGCACGGTCCCCGGAAGGGAAACCGTGCCGGGTTCGGCTTTTCCCGGCCCGCTCGCCGCTCCTCCCCCGCGTACGCGACCGCGCCCGCCGCCGAGGTCGGCAGCGGGCGCGGTCGGGTGTGCGCGAGTGGGGCGGGGGGTGGGCCTACCAGCGGTACCAGCGTCCCGTGCCGCCCTTCGGCCGGGCCACGAAGCCCAGCAGCCAGAGGACGAGCACGATCACGGCGATCCACCAAAGGGCCTTCACCGCGAATCCGGCACCGAACAGAATCAGCGCCAGCAGAAGAACCAGCAGCAGGGGAACCATGTGTCAACAACCTCCGGAATTCTGATTTCCTTTTCGGTGGCAGGGAAATGCAATCGCTATTTCCCGGATCACCGCGTGTCAGAGACGGCCGCCGGTGAGCCGGGAGAGCGGGCCGCGGGAACGCAGCCCCGCCCGGCGCCCCAGCGCGTAGGCGCCGGTGATCACGGCCGCCGCGCTCACGGCGGCGCTGCCGGAGACCGCCTTGCGGGCGCGTACGGCGGTCAGCAGCGTGCCACCGGTGCCGCGGACGGCGTGGACGGCAGCCAAGGTCTTCTCGGCGAGAGGAGCGGGAAGGGCCGTCAGGGTCCCGGTGGCCGCTTCCCCGCCCCCCTCCACCGCGTGGACGGTCTTCTTCGTCTCGTCCGCGGCGCGGCTCGTTCGGCTTCGCGTTCCGGTGCTTTCCGAAGCAGCACGCGAATTGTTCCGACCGGACGGGGTCTCGTTGCTTTTCTCCGATGCACTCATATGCATCGTCTAGCCGGACCCGGCCGGAACAAACCCTGTTTCACAGGAGTTTGCCGAGCGGACCGAGATCGATATTGAGGTCCTCCGGCTCGAGCCCGAAGCGGTCGCGCAGCAAGCCCATCCGGTCCTCCAGGAGCATGAGGGTCAGACCGAGCCGTTCCTCCTGCTCCTCGGTGAGATCGCCCACCTCGACCCGGCGCAGGGCCTGGCGTTCCATCAGCTGGCGCAGCAGCTCGATGACGGTCAGGACCAGACAGGCCAGGTCGCGTTCGACGGTGTCGGGGTCGAGTTCCACCCGTCGCGGCCGGGTCGTCATGGGGTCACCTGTTTCCACGGGGAGGGCACGGCGTCGCCGACGGAGCTGATGAGCGCCTTCAGGTCGACGCGGACGAGGTCGACGTCGGCGATCGTCAGGGTGATGTCGCCGGCCAGGACCACGCCGCCGGCGAGCAGCCGGTCGAGCAGGTCGACGAGCGCGATCTCCCGCTGGTCGGTGATCGGCCGGGCAGCCGGCCGGCCGGTCATCGGTCCGGCCCGTCGTCGGTCCCGGTCCGTGTGAACGAGTAGGGAACCCAGGGGCCGGTGATCTCCACGCGCAGGCCGGCCCGGACGTCTTCGGGCGGGGGGACCGTGTCGAGGAACTCCTGCCGCTTCTCGTCGGGGACGAGGTAGGCGGCGTTGAAGACGTTCCGGCCGGGCCCCTCGGACAGCCGGGCCTGCTGGGGCGGGTGCAGCACCGTCTCCGCCGCCACGCGCTCCAGCGACTCGTGCAGCCGCCGTGCGGTGAGGGCCGCCGTGTCCTCGACGTCCTGGCGAGCCCGCCGGTCCCCGAGGCGGCGGCGCAGGTAGTCGCGCCCGGAGCTGCCCGGGGCCGCGGCGCCGGGGCCGGGGCTGGTCGTGCCGGCGGTGCTGCCGGCGCTGGCAGTGCTGGCGGACGCGGGTTCTCCGGGGGTCTCGTCGACGTACAGCTTGATTCCCCACTCATGGGCGCCGGTCAGCCGGTCGATGGTCTCCGACAGGCGGTGTTCGCCGTCTTCGAGGAGACGGCGCACGCCCGGTTCCCCGCGGCAGACGGTCGCGAGCCGCAGCGGCACGGTGGTGACGTGCCGGCCCGCGGCGGCGACCACGCGGTGGTGGGCCCTGGCGACCTCCGCGAGCCAGTCCAGGTCCTCGAGGCGTCGACGCAGCGGCGCCTCGTCGAAATCGGCCGCCGGGACCGGTTCGACGAGGGCGGTCAGGCCCCGGTGCGCGACGGCTGTGAGGCCCGCGCCCAGGGTTTCGTCGGCCGGGGGGCCGGGGGGCGGTCCGGTGGTGTCGGAGGACCGGACGACGGCGTACACGTAGAGCAGCGGTTCGTCGTTCATGACTCCTGCCTCGCCTCCAGCTCGGCGATCCGGCGGCGCAACTCCTCGTTCTCCTGGCCGAGTTCGCTGCGGCGGGCTCCGGACGACAGGGCGGGGTCCTGCTCCCACCAGTCGATGCCCATCTCCTTGGCCCGGTCGACCGACGCCACGACGAGGCGCAGCTTGATGGTGAGGAGTTCGATGTCGAGGAGGTTGATACGGATGTCCCCGGCGATCACCACGCCCTTGTCGAGGACGCGTTCCAGGATGTCGGCGAGATTGGCCGACTGGTCGTCGTACGGACGGGGAAGTCCCGACGGCATCGTCATACGGTGTCCTCCTCGTCTTCCGGCTCGTCTTCGGGATCGTCTTCGGGCTCGTCGTCCGGCTCTTCTTCCGGCTCGTCGTCCAGCTCTTCTTCCCGGTCTTCTTCCCACGCTTCTTCCGGGCCGTCTTCCCGTGCCTCTTCCGGCTCCGTGAGCGTCTCGGTGGCCTCGTCGAGCATCAGCGAACCGGCGTAGTGGCGCAGTTCGTCCTCGATCCGGCGGCGCATCCTCCCCGTCCCGCCCGCGCGGCCGCCGGGCCATCGCGGCCTGTACTCGACGGCGAGCACGACGGAGGTGAGGTTCTCGGCGGCCTCGTGGAAGCTCACGGCGCCCCGGGTGGGACCCTTCGCCCCGTCCCGGGTCCAGGCGATGGTCCGTTCCCCGGCCGACCGGGTCACCCGGGCCGGCCGCCCACGGCCGGGCCGGGGGCCGCTCGGCGTGCGCCCCCGGCCCGACCAGTGGTCGACCCATCGTTCGTACGCGACGGCCACCGGCACCGCCACCTGCACCGTGGCCACGAGCGAGGCGGGCGGCACGGCCCGTTCCCCGAGCGTGCCCCTGAGGTGGCGGAGGCGGCCGGTGACGTCATGGAGCCGGGCGGAGGACCGGCCCATGAACCGGGCGGCGCCGATGGCCAGCCGCGCGGTGTGGGTCATCTTCCGTCCCTCCGCGCCGCGTCCAGACGGGCCAGGAGCTCGTCCTCGCGGCGGTCGAACTCCGCATCCTCGATCTCACCGGCCTCGAACGCCGCGACGAGGCCCGCCAGTTCACGGTGGACGACCTCGGGGTCGTAATACTCCCGCTCCGCCACCTCGACGACCTGCCGCAGCACCCAGGCGGTGCCCCGCACCGGCGCGGCCGGCAGCAGGAGGACCTCAGTGAGCAGTCCCATGGGTCACTCCGTCTCGACGAAGCTGTACACGGGCAGCGGGCCCGTCACCTGTTCCTTGAGGTGCTCGTGCTCCTGGTGGAGGGCGCGCACGGCGCCGAGGAACTCCTCCTGGCGTTCGCGTTCCACGAGGAACGACAGGTTCGCCAGCCAGCCGCTGCCCTCCGGTCCGCGCACGACCGCCGCCGCGTACGGCGCGAGGGTCTGCTCGACGAGCACCGCGTCGGTCTTCTCCCGCTCGGCGACGGCCCGCGCGACCAGCTCGCCGAAGGCGAGCTTCTCCTCGTGACTGGCACCGCCCGCCGCGCGTTGGGCGGCGTGCCGGGCCAGCAGGCCGGGGTCGCCGGCGAGCACGACGTGCAGCACGGCCTCCTCGTCGTGGTAGACCTTGACGTTGAACTCCTCCTTGCCGTCGAGCTTCTCCAGCCGCTCCAGATAGCGGTCGTGGTGCTCCTCGAGGATGGCGGCGACGGTCTCGTCGTCGGGCGAGACCCCGCCGAACCGCAGGGGCAGCACCGGACCGTCCTTGCCGGCCAGGATCACGACGTGCTGGTGCGCGAGCAGGTCGCGGCGCTTCGCCTTCAGTTCGGGCGGCGCGTCGCTGCACAGGGCCACCAGGTCACCGCTGCGTACGGTGCGGACGGGCCGCGGGGGTTCGCCGATGCCCTCGATCGGGTCGGGCAGCTTCCGGTCGGCGGGCGCGATGCCGTAGACGTACGTGCTCATTCCTTCTCCTCCCGGCGGGTCGAGGTGCGGCGGCGCGATCCGCCGCTGCTGCTACTGCTGCTCTTCTCCTCCGTCGCCTCGTCCTTGGCCTGGTGGAAGGCGTCGGAGATGCTCTGCGCGGCGCCGCTCAGCGCGCCCTTGGTCTTGGCGCGGGCGCCGGACTCGGTCGCGTCGCCGAGCAGTTCGGGCAGGCCGGGGTTCTTGCGCGGACCGGCTTCCAGGTCGAGGCGGTTGCAGGCCTCGGCGAAGCGCAGATAGGTGTCGACGCTCGCCACGACGACACGTACGTCGATCTTCAGGATCTCGATGCCGACCAGGGAGACGCGCACGAACGCGTCGATCACCAGGCCACGGTCAAGAACCAGTTCGAGCACGTCGTACAGACCGCTGGAGCCACCCCCGGAGGTGGCCGGAGCGGCGGTCTGGGTGGGCATGACAGTCATACTTCTCGGTCTCCCTCTCGTCTCGGGACGGACGGGTACGGGAAGGGGCGGGGCCGCGTCGTTCAGCGGCGGTCCGCCCGTCCCCGCTCGTAGCGGCGGGTGCGCCGGTAGCCGATGAGGTGCCCGCTGTGGTCGGCTTCGACCTCGTACGAGGCGAGCAGGCTCATCGTGTCCGGTACGCGCTGCAGTTCGAGGACTTCGACCGTGAGGTGCCAGTCGCCGTCCTCGCCGCGGCCGCAGGAGCTGACGGCCTCCGCCGGCTGGTTCAGGAGGAGCGCGAGCTGCTCCATCGCCGTCCGGATCACCTCGGCCACCGGTGGCTGCCGTTCCTTCTCCGTCTGCGCGGCCTTGCTCTCCGTCCCGCTTTCCGATGAATGGGCCATGACGTTCTCCTCTCTCGTGTTGCCGGGTGTTCCGTCCCCAAACCAGGTGAAACGTCCCGTACTTGTGGGGTGGGGGTCAGCGCAGGCCGTTCACCCGCGACAGCGCCGCGACGCCGAGGGCCGCGAGCAGCACCTGCGCCAGCCACTCGGTCCAGTCCGCCCCCGAGGTGTCGGAGAGCCCCGCCACCCGGGCGATCGCCGTACCGACCAGCGCGGCCGCGATGCCGACGACGACGGTCCACAGCAGGCCGATGTGCTGGCGGCCGGGGACGACGAGCCGCCCCAGCGCACCGACGACCGTTCCGATGACCAGCGCGCTGATCACGCCTGAGATCTCCACCGCCGCCTCCCCGGTCTCCGGGCAACGTGCCCTTCGACCCGCCTGCCCGCCGCGCGCCACTCCACGCCCGGCCGGCGCGTCCGATGGCCTAACGGGCCGTCGGGAGCTCCGGGGCCCACGAGGACCGCAGCTGTTCCTCGTACCGCGCCACGCCGTCACGGTCGGCCGCGATCACGGCGTAACGCCAGGTCAGGCCGTCGGCCGGCGCCCCGGCGTACAGGACGATCCCCTCGCCGCGCGCGGGGTCGAAGGCGATCCGGCCGATGCGCAGCCGGTCCACGGCCTCCGCGAAGGAGTACGGCTCCGGCGCCCGGAGCCGACCCGTCGCCCAGGTCGGGTCGACGGCTCCAGCTCCCCACGCGGCTCCTACTCCTGCTGCGGCTCCTGCTCCGGCTCGTGCGGCCAGGCGGGTCACCATGGCCTGCGGCGTGGTCGTGGCCGTACGCCGCACATTGCTCTCGCCCGCCACGAGTCCGCCGTCGGCCGACACCATCGCGTCGATGCCGAAAGGCCCGGCGTAGCCGTGCTCCGTCAGGAAACCGCCCAGCGCGCACCCCCACGTCTCCAGCACCGGCAGCGTCGCCGCGGACTCCGCCGCGGGGGCGGGCAGGGGTGACAGATAGCCCGTGAAGCAGCCCTCCACGGTCCGCATCTCGCCGCTGAACAGCGTCCTCGGCCCTTCGGGGCCCGTCTCCAGCTGGACGCTCACCGACCGTGCCACGTCGATCTCCTCCTCGACGACCCACAGTCCCTCCGTCCCGCCCACCGGGGCAAGCTCGTCCCCGGCCCAGGGGGCGTCGGCCGACGAGAGGAACAGCAGACCGTGGCCCCCGGCGGACCGGTCGGGCTTGACCACGACCCGTTCGTGCGAGCCGAGCAACTCCTTGACGACGCCCGCCAGCTCGGCGCGGCGGCAGACGCGGCCGTCCGGCAGCCGCATGCCGAGGGCCCGTGCCGTACGCCGGAACCCGGCCTTCGTGTTGAGGAGCCTGGTCACGTCGAGCGCGGCCTCGGCCGCTTCGACCGAGGCGTACGGCGCCACGGTCGTTCCCAGGCCGCGGGCGAGACCGACGGCCGCGGTGTCCAGGGCCGTGGGGAGGACGGCGGCCACGGGGCGGCCGGCGGACGCCCGGCGCACCGCGTCGACGGCCGCGCGGTGCGGCTCCCGTCCGGCCGCCGACACGAAGCCGCCGGGCAGGGTGATCACCGTCACCGATCCGCGGGGAACGCCGGTCAGGGCACAGGCATACTCCAGGAACGCCTCGCCGACGGGCACAGGCGTCACAAGGATGTCTCCGGGGTGCAGCAGCCACACCTCACGGGGCGCCTGCTCCGCCCAGGCACCGAGCACCTCGCGCTGTTCGAGATCCACCGCCAGATCGGAGACGAGGTTCGCGTAGAGGACCTGGAGGCCGGGCGTGTCCATACGGCGGTCTCTCACATGCGGGCGGCGGGCGGGGCGGAGGCGCGCGCGGGGCGCGGTCAGACGCTGATGTGCATGACGCAGATGTCGTCGCGACGGGTGTCCGCGTCGACCAGGGAGTCGATCACGTCGTCGAGCAGACGGTCGCCCCCGCTGTGCTCGACCGCCGTACGGGCCAGGCGGGCCAGACCGTCGTCGAGCAGCTGCCCGGGCGCCTCGACCAGGCCGTCCGTGAAGAACAGCAGATGGTCTCCCGGCAGCAGCCGGATGGTGGACGAGTCATAGCGCGTGGCGGTCGTGGCGCCGAGGAGGACGCCGTGGGGCGACGGCAGGTAGCGGGCCTCGCCCTGGCGCAGGAGGAGCGGCGGCAGGTGGCCGGCCTGCACCCAGGTGAGGAGTTCCGTGGCCGGCTCGTACCGCGCCATGATCACCGTGGCGGTGTTGAAGGCGCGCTCCGCGCTGTGCCACAGGAGCGTGTTGAGCCGGGCGAGGATCGTGGGGAGCGGCATCCCGGTGATCGCCATGCCCTTGGCGGTGAAGCGCAGCTGGGCCATCGTGGCCACGGCGTCGAGCCCGTGGCCCGCGACGTCGCCGATGACGAGCAGCGCGCTGCCGTCGGGGAGCTCGATGGCGCTGTACCAGTCGCCGCCGACGTTGAGGCCCTCCTGGTGGGGCTGGTAGGCGACGTCGACGGTGAGGCCGGCCAGGCGCAGCGACTGCTGGGGAAGGGGCAGCAGGGCGTGCTGGAGCCGGGCGGCGAGGGCGCGCTCGGCCGCCAGTCTCCCCTGCTGTGCCAGAGCGGTCCGCTCGTGCCCGAGGAGTCTCTCCTCGGCCCGTGTCCTGGCGGTGAGGTCCTGGAAGAAGCCGTGGATCTCGACGGGCGAGCCGAGGGCGTCCGTCTCGGCCTCGGCGACGAGCCGGACGTGCCGGACCTCCCCGCGGTCCGTGGTGACGCGGAAGGTGTGGTCGACGGCGCGCCCGTCTCCGAGGAGGCGCCGGAGGTCGTCGCGCAGCGCGGGCAGGTCTGCGGCGACGACGTGCCGGGGCAGCTCCTCCAGCGCCATCGGGCCGAGGGACGGGTCCCGGTCGAAGATGTCGTAGACCTGTTCCGACCAGGTGAGGGTGGAGCGGACCAGGTCCCAGTTCGCCCAGCCCAGGTTCCCTAGGCGCTGCATCACCTCCAGGCGGCGCTGTTCGCGCTCCCCGCTGTCGAGGCGTACCCAGGAGACGATCAGACCTCCCTGGCAGGCGGCCGCGCGGACGGTGTACCGGGAACGGCGGGGGACGCCGGCGGGCAGCTCCTCGTACTCGAACGGTTCGCCGTCGTAGCGGACGCCGCCCTCCAGCGCGCCGAGGTACCCCTGCCACAGGGCCGTGCCCCGTACGGTCGGATACGTCTCGACGACGCTGACTCCCACCAGTTCCTTGCCTCTGCGGCCCCCGATGTCCACGGCGTCGGGCGAGGCCGCCTCGACCCGGAAGTCCTCCACCTCACCGTCCACCCCGTAGAGCGGTACGAGGAAGGTCACCGAGCCGGAAAGGCCGTCCAGCAGCTCCTGGACCACGGACGCCGTGGGGGCGGTGGGGGCGGTGGTGCGCGCTCCTTCGGCCGTCATGGAACGAGCATGCCACGGATGGAGGCGATGGCCCTGCGGGGTGGTTCCCGGCGCGCTCACCCGGTCGATCCGTGGGACGCCACGACGCGGAACGTACGGAGGGAGGCGTCGGCCGCGTCCGGGATGAGCATGCCGTGCCCGACGCCGCTGCGCAGGTAGTCGACGACCTCGTCGGTGATGACCTCGCCCGGCGCGATCGCGGGCACTCCCGGCGGGTAGGGGGTGATCAGCTCGGCCGCGACACGGCCCGCGGCGCGCTCCGCCGGTACGTGGTCCGCCTCGGCGAAGAACGCGTCGCGCGGCCGCATCGCCTGCTCCAGTTCCAGTGCCGAGGGGCGCGGCAGGTGGACGGGCCGCTGCCGCTCCATGGAGTCGGCGCCCTCGACGAGCGCCCGCAGCGCGGCGAGGAGGGTGGCCTCGGTCTCGTCGTCGTCGGCGTGGGTCAGGGAGGCGCTGATGCGGCAGGTGTCGGAGCTTCCGACGTCGACGTGCCGGTGTGTGCGCAGCCATTCGGCGGCCTGCATGCCGGTCACGCCCAGTTCCCGTACGTCGATCACGAGCTTCAGCGGGTCGAGGTCGGCGGCGAGCCCCGCCTGGACGACCTCGCGGTCCATCAGCCGCAGGCCGGGCAGCTCCTGGATCGCGGCGCGGACCCTCCCCGCGCGGCGCAGTGCCGTGTCGAGCAGTTCGTCGCCGTGTTCGGCCATCTGCCGGCGCCAGCCGTCGAGCGTGGCGTAGACGAGGGAGGAGGCGCTGGTGGTGCCCAGGAGGTCCTCGCGCTGCATGAGCACCTCGGGCGACACCCGGTCGTGCTGGAGGTGGAAGACCGAGCTCTGCTCGATCGCCCCGCCCATCTTGTGCACGCTCGTGACGACCAGGTCCGCCTCGTGGAACATGCCCCAGGGCGGCAGGCCCGGGTGGAAGGGCAGGTGGGCGCCCCATGCCTCGTCGACGATGAGCGGCACGTCGAAGTCGTGGCAGACGCGTGCCACTCCCTGGATGTCGGCGCAGGTCCCCCAGTCGGTGGGGGTGATGAGGAGCATTCCCTTGGCGTCGGGATGCTCCTTGAGGCGGCGGCGTACGTCGTCCGGCTCCGGCGGGTGCGCGAGGTGGCGCTCCGCGTCGAACTTCGGGTGGACCCAGACGGGCTCCACGCCGTTGATGACGACGGCCGAGATGACGGACTTGTGCGCGTTGCGCGAGAGCAGCAGCTTCTCTCCCGGGCCCGCCACGGAGAGCATGGCCGTCTTGATGGAGAGGGAGCTGCCGCAGGTCGAGAAGAAGGTCCGCTCGGCGCCGACCGCGTCGGCCATCAGCTCCTGGGCGTGGCTGAGGACCCCCTGGGACTCCCTGCGGTCGTCGAGCCCGTTGAGCAGGAGGACGTCCGAGCGGAACACGTCGAGCCCGACGACGTCCGCGACCCGGGGATCCGCCCCGCGCCCCTGCTTGTGACCGGGCGGCCCGTACACGACGTCGTTCCTTCGCCGGAACTCCTGCAGGGCCTCCAGTACCGGAGCGCGTGACTGGTCCATCGTTCCTCCCATGGCCGGACGGCGCGGGTTCGGGGCCGCCCTCGGGGAGGACGGCCACTCGGGTTCTCCACGCGTCTTGCCCGCGGCCGCCACCGGAAACGTGAAGCCCACTCCGACAGGGGTCACTCCGAACAGGCGTACGGGACCGCCGCCTCAGCCGGGCGTACGCGCCACCCCGGCCACGGGCACGGGCGTCGTCCGGGCGAGCGGCAGGTGGTAGAGGGCGAAGGCCCTGCGGATGACGGGCTGGGCGACGTTCCTGACGCGTACCCCGGCGGCCGTCATGCCGTGCTCGGTGCCCAGGTGGGCGTGGCCGTGCACCGCGAGGTCGGCGCCGGACTCGTCGATGGCCTCCGCGAGGAGGTAACTGCCCAGGAAGGGGTAGATCTCCACCGGTTCGCCGGCGAGGGTGTCGGGGACGGGCGCGAAGTGGGTGAGGGCGATCCGTGCGCCGCAGCCGTCGGCGTTCAGCTCGGTGAGGGCCCGCCGCAGGCCGTCGGCGCCCCGGCGGCTGGTGCGGACGAAGTCCTTCATCTCGCGTTCGCCGAACTCTCCGGCGCTGCGGCCCGCGAAGCCGCCGCAGAACCCCTTCGTGCCGGCGATGCCGACCTTGCCCCCAGCCACCGGCAGGACGACGCTCTCGCCCTCCAGGACGGTGACGCCGGCCTCGGTAAGGACCCGCGCGACCTCCGTCTCCTGCTCGGAGTGGTAGTCGTGGTTGCCGAGCACGGCGACGACGGGGACGCCCAGGTCGCGTACCTCCTCCGCGACGACCTCCGCCTCGGCGACGGTGCCGTGGCGGGTGAGGTCGCCGGCGAGGAGGAGGACGTCCGCGCTGTGGTGGAGGGTCTCGAAGGAGGGACGCAGCAGGCCCCGGCAGTCCGGGCCCAGGTGGATGTCGCCCACCGCGGCCACCCGGACGACGGCTCCGTCCTGCGCGGCGGGGGGGACCGCCGCGGGTGAGGCCACGACGGGGGCCGTCATGCCCAGGGGCGTCACATCGGGGGAGGTCGCGCCGGGGGTGGCCGCTCCAGGGGTCGTGGTACTGGGGGAAGTCGCGCCGGCGGAAGTCGCGCCAGGGGATGTCACAGCAGCTCCTCGGGTCGGTCGGGCGGGTCCGCGCAGGCGACCTGGAGGTCCGCGCGGACGGGGAGGTCGGCCAGCTCCGCCTCGGCGATCCGGAGGATCTCGTCACGGCGGTCGGCCGTCGGGACGGTTCCCGTCAGGAGGACGACCGCCCCGCGCACCTCGATCCGCACCCCGAGCTCGGCCACCTCCTCGCGCGCGAGCCGGTCCCTCAACCGGGCGATCCGGTACTCGCTCTCTCCGGTGCTCATGGCGTCCCTCCGTCCTGGTCCCGCCGGGCATCGATCACGTCTCGTCGTCTTCTGGTCGTCACGTCTCGTCGTCTTCTCGTCGTCACGTCTCGCCGATCAGTTCTTGACTTGCCGATCAGTTCTTGACTTGCCGATCACATCTCGAGGGGGCGGGTCGCCGGGCCCTGGAGCACCCGCCCGTCCGCCGCGAAGCGGGAGCCGTGGCAGGGGCATTCCCAGGTCTGCTCGGCCTCGTTGAATCCCAGCTCGCAACCCATGTGCGTGCAGCGCCGGCCGGTTCGCAGACCCCCCACGAAGTGGCGTGCCACGGTGGCCTGATGGCGTACGACCCCGGGAACCTCGCGGCCGGGCAGCCGACGGCGGGGGTCGACGAGTTCGGTCCAGGCCGGACGGGGCGCGCCGGTCAGATGCGCGGTGAGCAACGCGCCCGCGGCGACGCCGTTGCTGAGCCCCCAGCCGCCGAAGCCGGTGGCGATGAAGACGTGTTCGGTGTCGGGGTGTTCGTGGCCGATGCAGGGCAACCCGTCGGCGGTGTGGATGTCCTGGGCCGCCCACCGATGGACCGTCGGCGCCTCGGCGAAGCCCGGCAACTGCTCGCGCGCCCAGGTTTCGAGGCGCTCGTACCGCGCGCGTACGCCTCCGCTGCCCGGTTCGAAGCTCTCGCCCGCGACGATCAGCAGCCGTCTGCCGTCGCCCAGGGGGGCGGTGCGGACGGAGCGGGTGCCGTGTTCGGGCGTCAGGTACATCCCGTGCGGGTCGTGGCGTTCCTCGACGGCGGCGGCGACGACGAGTTCGCGGTGCAGCGAGAGCCGCATCAGGAGGGTGGTGTGGCAGCGGAGGGGGAAGTGGGTGGCGAGGACGACGTCACGGGCGTGGACGGTGTGGCCGCCCTCGACGGTGAGGCGGCACTCGGCGCCCTCGTGCAGGTCGGTGACGCGGGTGTTCTCGTGGACACGGCCGCCGTGCGCGACGAGGTCGGCCGCGAGGCCGAGCAGGAACCGGCGCGGGTGGAACTGGAGTTGGTCCTCCACCCGGACGGCCGCCGCGACGGGATAAGGGAGCCCCGTGTCGGTCACCGCGCTGGCCCGCAGGCCCGCCGCCGAGGCTGCCGCCGCCTCGGCCCTGACGTCCCCCGCACGTTCCTCGTCGAGGGTGTAGGTGTACGCGGGACGGTGCTCGATCTCCGCGTCGACGCCCAGCTCCTCGCAGAGGCGCACCACCTCGCGCAGGGCGTTCTCCTGGGCGTCGGCGTACAGGGCCGCCGCCTCGGCGCCCTGGCGGCGGCGCAGGCGTTCGTAACACATCCCGTGCAGGGAGGTCAGCTTGCCCGTGGTGTGGCCGGTCACCCCGGCCGCGATCCGGCCGGCTTCGAGGACCACCACGTCGCGCCCGGCGCGGGCCAGTGCGCGCGCGGTCGACAGTCCGGCGATCCCGGCGCCCACCACGACCACGTCGGCGCTGAGGTCGCGGTCCAGCGGTGGGTGGAGGCCGCCGGGCGGCGCCGACTCCATCCAGTACGAGTTCCGGTCTGCGCGCATGAGCGCTCCTCTCGGGGGCGGTCGGCCGGCCCGGCGGCTACGCGGAGCCGGCGGCGGGGCCGGTCGCGAGCGGGCCGGTGCCGAGGTGGGAGAGGAGGTCGGCCGCGTCGTCGTACACGGCGGCGGCGCCCGCCTCCGCCAGGTCCTCCCGTGGAAGGCCGCCGCACAGCAGCCCGACGCAGACCACGCCGGCGCGGCGGGCGGCCTTCATGTCCCACACGCTGTCACCGACGAAGACGGCCCCGTCCGCGCTCCCTCCCACCAGGGAGAGCGCGTGCTCGACGGGGTCCGGGGCCGGCTTGCCCTCTTCGACGTCGTCGGATGTGGCCGTGGCCGTGATCGCGTCGTCCGCGTCCAGGGCCCGGCGCAAAGCGTCGAGTTCCCGGTCCTTGGCCGAGGTCACGAGCACGACCTTCCAGCCGCTGCCCGCGAGGGTCCGCAGCAGGTCCGCGGCCCCGTCGAAGGCGACGAGCCGCTCGAAGTACGTCCCGTACAGGGCGTCGTGGGCGCCGCTGAGGCGCCCGTCCTGCGACCGATCCCTCCCGGGGCCGAGCAGGTGCGCCAGGAGATCCTCTCCCGGCAGGCCGATCGCCCGGTGGACGGCGTGCGTGGGGACGTGGTGTCCGCCCTGACGCAGGGCCTCCCACCAGGCGACGACATGCAGGGCGTTCGAGTCGACGAGGGTTCCGTCGACGTCGAAGAGCGCGACACGGTCCATGTCCGGGGCTCCCTTCGAGCGGCCGGGGCCGTCGTGGGGTCGGGGGTGGGCGTTCAGCTCGGCCGTCCGGCCAGGGCGGCCGTTCGGTCAGAGCGGCCGTCCGGCCAGGGCGGCCGTCCGGTCAGCGCGGCCGTCCGGTCAGCGCGGCCGTCCGGTCAGCGCGGCCGTCCGGTCAGCGCGGCCGTCCGGTCAGCGCGGCCGTCCGGCCAGGGCGGCCGTCCGGTCAGAGTCGGCCCATGCCGCCCATGCCCGGGTCCTCGGGGCCGGCGTCCCGTCGTACCGGTCCGGGGCCTTCGTCCATCAGGCCGCCCGTGGTGCCCTGGGCGGTGTCGGCGTCCGCCGGGCGGACCCGGCCGCGCCAGCCACCGGTCTCGTGGCCGTGCTCCTCGATGTAGCCCTTGAACCGCTTCAGGTCGCCCTTGACGCGCCGGTCGAGCACACCGACCGCCTCCCCGACCTTCTCCATCATGCCGTCGGCCTCGACGTCCATCGCGAGGCGCACGCGGGTGTGCTCGGCGTCGAGCGGCTGGAAGCTCACCACGCCCTTCTGCCGGGTGTCCCCCGCGACCGTCCGCCACGAGATCCGCTCGTCGGGCAGCTGGTCCACGATCTCCGTGTCGAACTCACGCCGCACGCCCGCAACCTTGGTCCGCCAGTGGCTGTGCCGGTCGTCGATCTGGCGGACGTCCTCGACGCCCTCCATGAACTTCGGGAACTCCTCGAACTGCGTCCACTGGTTGTACGCGGTCCGCAGCGGTACATCGACGTCGATCGTCTGCTCGACCTTGCTCATGGTGGTTCCTCCTCCGAGTCGTCACGGTCTGTTTCGCGATCAACCCGCGCGTACCCGACGAAGCGCACCTCATGCGTACGAGGCCGACGCGTCGGCCTCGGCGGGGGGACCTGGCATGGCGGAGCAGGTCAGGGGTATTCGCGGACGACACGATCGAAGGAGACCGGAGATGAAGATACTGACGACGGGTGCGGGGGAAGCGCTCGCGCCGGTGGACGGCCTCGCGCCGTCGGCGTACATCCCGCGGGTGTGGCGTCTCCCCGGGGTGTACGCGCCCCAGACGGACACCGGCCTGCTCGCGTCGCACGTCCGGCGCGAGGAGCTGCGGCCGGGCGCACGCTCGCTCGACCTGTGCACGGGCACCGGCGCCCTCGCCCTGGTCGCCGCCCGGCAGGGCGCCCGCGCCACCGCCGTCGACATCTCACGCTCCGCGATCACCACCGCGCGGTTCAACGCCCTGCTGCACCGCTGCCGGATCCGGGTCCTGCGCGGCGACCTGGACGCGGCGGTGCCCGGCGAACGCTTCGACCTGGTCACCGTGAACCCCCCGTACGTGCCCAGCGAGGACCCGGACGTACCCGCCCGGGGCGCGCGAAGGGCCTGGGACGCCGGAACCGACGGCCGGCTGCTCCTCGACCGGATCTGCGCGCGGGCACCGCGGCTCCTGACACCCTCCGGCGTCCTGCTGCTCGTCCAGTCGTCGCTGTCGGGCGTCGACGCCACTCTGGAGGGGCTCGGGCGGCGCGGTCTGGAGGCCCGTGTGGTGGACCGCCGCACGGAGTCCTTCGGGCCCGTGATGTCGTCCCGCTCGGACTGGCTGGCGGACCAGGGACTGATCCCGGCCGGCGCGCGCACGGAAGAGCTCGTGGTCATCCGCGCGAGGAGGCCGTGATGGGTCACGTGGAGGCTGTGAAGGGTACGGAGGCCGTGATGCGGGTGGAAGCCGCGATGGGTGTAAGGGCCATGGTGCAGGGTGAGGCCGTGGTTGCGGCGCGGCGGCCAGGGCAGTCGCGCGACGTCCGTGAAGTTCATGAGATCGGTGGTGTGTGATGTCTGCTTCCCCTGACGGGAACGCCCCCCGGCGGGACGAGCGGGACGCGTCCGAGCCCGCCGGTCCCCGCCCCGCGGCCCCCCGGGTCCAGCCCCTCACCGAGGGCCCGCTCCTGATGGAGGGGCCGGCGGACATCGTCATGCCGGACGGGTCGGTGGTCCACTGCGACCGCCCCATGATGGCCCTGTGCACCTGCCGCCGGAGCCTGCGGGCGCCGTTCTGCGACACCAGCCACCGCCCCCGCCTCAGGCGCGGCTCCCGCACCTCGACGACGCGCGCGCCCGGCGAACCGACCGAGGAGGCCGGTACCCCATGACTGCCGTCCCGCCGCTCGCGAGGGCGGCGCCCCCCGTGCCCGAGGCGCGCGGCGACGTGTCGTACGCCGTACGAAAACGGCTGCTCGGGGGCGGCGGCGGGCAGCTGCCGAGCGAGGCGCAGATCGCGCGCTGCTCCCCGTACGGAGAGGATCTGCAGCTCGCCCTCCACCTCTGTTACGAGCAGCACTACCAGGGCTTCGAAGGTGTCCCCGACACGCTCGAATGGGACGCCGGTCTGCTGGGGACGCGGGCCCTCCTGGAGCACCGTTTCGAGAGTGCGCTGCGGCACGACTGCCGCGACCGTCCGGACCTGGACGAGGCGCTGGCCGCCCTGCTCGTCGAACCGGCCGAGGGCACCGACGTCTCGCATTTCCTCATGTCCGAGGGGGAGCCGTGGCAGCTGCGCGAGCACGCGGTGCTGCGCTCCGTGACGCAGCTCCGGGAGACCGATCCGCAGCTCTGGGTCGTGCCCCGGCTGCGGGGACGCGCCAAGGCGGCGATGGTGGCGATCGCGTACGACGAGTACGGCTGCGGACGGGCGGAACGCATGCACGCCGGGCTCTACGCGGACCTCATGACGGCGCTGGGTCTCGACCCGTCGTACGGGCGGTTCGTGGACCTGGCCGGGGCCGAGACGCTCGCGGTCTCCAACCTGATGTCGCTGTTCGGCCTGCACCGGAGGCTGCGCGGGGCGCTCGTGGGGCACTTCGCCGTCCTGGAGATCACCTCGTCGCCCGCCGCCTCCCGGCTCGCCGCTGCTCTGCGCCGGTCCGGGGCGGGGCCTGCGGCGGAGCGGTACTACGACGAACACGTGGAGGCGGACGCCGTCCACGAGCAGGTGGTACGCAGGGAGGTCGTGAGCGGTCTCCTCGAGGACGAACCCGACCTCGCGCCCGAGGTCACCTTCGGCATCGCCGCGACCTGTCTCCTGGACGAACGGTTCACCAGCCGACTGGTGGACGCCTGGTCGCGGGGCGAGAGCGCGCTGCGGACCCCTTCCGAGGAGGCCGGCTGAGCATGGCGGTGGACGAGCTCGACACCAGGATCCTGCGGCTGCTCATCGAGCAGCCGCGGACCAGCGTGCGGGAGTACGCGCGGATCCTGGGGGTGGCGCGGGGCACCGTGCAGGCCAGGATCGACCGTCTGGAGCGGGACGGTGTGATCACCGCGACGGGTCCCGTCCTCTCCCCCGCCGCCCTGGGCCACCCGGTGCTCGCGTTCGTGCACATCGAGGTGACCCAGGGGCATCTGGACGAGGTCGGCGACGCGCTCGCGACCGTGCCGGAGATCGTGGAGGCCTTCTCCATCACCGGCGGCGGGGATCTGCTCACCCGGGTGGTGGCCCGGGACGCCGGACACCTGGAGGACGTCATCCAGCGTCTGATCCAGCTGCCGGGAGTGGTCCGCACCCGAACCGAGATCGCGCTGCGGGAGCGGGTGGCGCACCGGCTGCTGCCGCTGGTCGAGGCGGTGGGGCGGCGGACGGGCTCCGGCCCTCGCTGAGGCCCCCCAACCCTTTGGCGGTTCCTCCAAGCTGGTTGGCAGATGCGATGAGATGATCCCCGGTTCATTGCAGATGAGAGCTGATGCCGCCTAACGTGTCGCACATGCAGTCCTACACCATCGGACAGGCGGCGCGCCTGCTGGGCGTGAGCCCCGACACCGCACGCCGCTGGGCCGACGCCGGCCGGGTCGCGACCCATCGCGACGAGAACGGCCGGCGTCTCATCGACGGCCGCGACCTGGCCGCCTTCTCCGTCGAGGTCGCGCAGCACGGCCCGGGCGACGAGGACGTGCCGTACACCTCGGCGCGCAACGCGTTCCCCGGCATCGTCACGGCGGTGAAGCTCGGCGACATCGCCGCGCAGGTGGAGATCCAGGCGGGCCCGCACCGGCTCGTGTCGCTCCTCACCCGCGAGGCCGTGGAGGAGCTGGGCCTTGAGGTCGGCATGCAGGCCACCGCCCGCGTGAAGTCGACCAGCGTGCACATCGACCGGACCTGATCCCGCACGGTCCGGGTCCCCCCCTGCTCGGGTCGCCCACCTGTACGGGTCACCCACGGGGCCGGGCCACCCACCTGTCGGGCGGCAGCGCCGCCCCGCGCTCAAGGAGTCCCACCCTCATGCGCCACATCCGCACCCTCACCGGCCGCCGGGCCCTCGCCGTCGCCGCCACGGCCGGACTGCTGCTGCCGCTGGCCGCCTGCGGCAGCGACACCGGCACCGGCCCGCAGGACGGCACGTCGAAGCCCAGCACCGGATCCCCGGCCTCCGGCTCCGGGGCGCCCGCAGCCCAGCTGACGGTGCTCGCCGCCGCCTCCCTCACCGATGTGTTCGAGACCGCCGGAGCCGCGTACGAGAAGGCCCACCCCGGCACGAGCATCACCTTCTCCTTCGCCGGCTCGCAGGAACTCGTGGCCCAGGTCGCCCAGGGCTCCCGCGCCGACGCCCTGGTCACCGCCGACACCAAGAGCATGGACAAGGTGAAGGCCGACACCGGCGCCCCGACCGTCATCGCCAGGAACCGGCTCGTGATCGCCACCGCCGAGGGCAACCCGTTCAAGGTCGACGAGCTGAAGGACCTCGCGGACACCAAGCTCAAGGTCGTCCTCGCCGCCCCCGAGGTCCCGGCCGGCAAGTACAGCGCGAAGATCCTCGACGCCCAGAAGATCACGGTGAAGCCGGTCTCCCAGGAGCCGAACGTCCGCGCCGTCCTGAGCAAGGTCGAGCTGGGCGAGGCCGACGCCGGGCTCGTCTACCGGACCGACGCCGAGAGCGCCGAGGACAAGGTCGACGCCGTCGAGATCCCGGACGCGCAGAACGCCATCGCCGCCTACCCCGCCGCCACGATCAAGGACTCCGAGAACGCGGCGGCCGCGGCGGCCTTCGTCGCCTGGCTGTCCTCGCCCGAGGCGCAGAAGATCTTCCAGGACGCCGGCTTCCAGAAGCCGTAGTCCCGGAAGCGCGGGTGGGGCTGTCCGTCTCCGGGGGGACGGACAGGCGGCGGCCCGGGCCCGGGCCCGCCCGCCGCCCCCGGGGGGGGGCGGGGGGCGGG